>JAFPYT010000011.1 GCA_017394445.1 Bacteroidales bacterium
GGTATCTGCTTTCCGTGGTGGAGCCCTCGCGGGTGATGGTGCGTGTGCCGCTGATAAAGGACTACAACACCGAAGCCGACACCGCCAAAACCATCGTCGTCTTAACGGAAATGGGAATCACCAATATTGACAGTTTTAAGTATTTGACGGATAGGTAGAGAAGAATATATATCGCTGTTATGTAAGAAACGGTCTCGGTTCACGATTGTGTTCCCCCTTTGTATTTCTTTTTTCTCTTGAAATATGAAGAAACATTCTGTGAATGTTTCAATAGCGTAGCGGAGAACAGATAAACATTCTGTGAATGTTTCGATAGCGAAGCGGAGAAAAACAAATTCTCCGCCCTTGCGGGCTATCGAAAAGTCCACTGGACTTTTCTTCATCCCTATCCAACGCGCATTGGCCCACGCTTCCCGGGTAAATGTTCGGCCCACCGCGCAATCGATTTTCTGCGAAAATCGTTAGGTTTAGAACAACCGAATCTAAACCCAAGCGCGGTAGCCTAAAGGCATTGAGAAAAAAACGTTAAGAAAAACGCCGGAGAGCAGCGTTAAGAAGGCGTCACTGTTTGAGCGTAGAAACGTCAAATGTTTGAAAAAGGAAATCAAGTGTGGGATTTTGCTTATGTAATAAACAACGACTGCAGTGCGAGTTTGACGACTTTAGCGGAACGCAGGCGTTTTTTAGTTTTTTTGTCACAGCCTTGAATTTTTCTTTTGCTTCTTTTCTTTTGTTTCAAGACAAAAGAAACAGAAGATAAACACTTAAAACCATAACTCCTCGTCCTCGCCAATTTGCTCAATATATTGCTTTACTGAGAGTTATAAAGTCTATTGAACTTTTAATCGGACACCAATAAAAAAAATCTTATCTTTGCAAAAAAAAGACTTACAATATGATATTCTATTTTTCGGGATGCGGCAACAGCCGTTTTGTGGCCAAAGGATTGTCCGACGCTCTGGGCGAAAGTCTTGTGTTTATCCCCGACGCCGAACGCTCGGGCAGCTACGAATATTCCTTGGCGGAGGGCGAGAGCGTGGGGTTTGTTTTTCCCATCTACTCGTGGCGACCGCCACATCTGGTGTCCGATTTCGTGAGCCGGCTGCGTGTCGGCGGCAATGCTACATACGTGTGGGTGGCCGTAACCTGCGGCGACAACGCTGGAATGGCGGAGCAGGTGTTCCGCGCCGACCTGCAGAAAGCCGGACTGCAGCTCGACGCCTCGTTCTGTTTCGTTATGCCCAACATCTACATAAACATGGCTGGCATGGGCATCGACTCCAAGCGTGTGGAACAGCGCAAGCTGGCACGTGCCCGTAAACACCTGCCCGAAGTGGCCGCAGCCATCGCCAGTCGCAGTGGGGGCGAAGGTCTGCTGAAAGGACTTTTTCCGCGGTTCAAGACTAACGTCATTGGCAAAGGCTTCTACCGCTGGGTGTCCGACAAGCCTTTCTTCAGCACCGACGACTGCATCTCGTGTGGCAAATGTGCCAGCGTGTGCCCGTTGCACAACATCACCATGGAAAACGGCCGCCCGCACTGGAACGGCAACTGCACCAACTGCGACGCCTGCTACCACTATTGCCCGAAAAACGCCGTGCAGTTCGGCAAAAAGACCCGCGGCAAAGGTCAGTACCATTATCCCGAGCAATAGTAACATCTAAAAACACGAAAAAGATTTTTTACATGTAATTGCCAAAAATTAATCATAAATTGCTGTAGTTCAAAAATTAATGGATAATTACATGGTAATTCATGTTTGTATAAAAATGCTTGAAAAATTAATGGATAATTACATGGCAATTCGTGTTTATATAAAATAGGTAATTCGTGTTAAAAATAATCGATTATGGATATAGAACAATTCCGTTTACACTGCCTTGCGTTGCCGTTCGTAACCGAGGACATGCCTTTCGACGACACCGTGGTGGTGTTCCGCCTCAAGGGCAAGATTTTCGGCTGCATAGCCACCGACAAGCCCGACCTTTCTGTGCTCAAATGCGACCCCGAGAAAGCCGAGCAGCTGCGCGAGCGCTACAGTGCCATAGAAGGGGCGTACCATTGGAACAAAAAATATTGGAACCAGATTTATTTCGGCCGCGACGTCAAGGACGAGCTGCTGCTGAGCCTCATTGCCCATGCCTACAACGAGGTGAACAAAAAACTGCCCAAGAGAGAAAGAGTGAGGGAAATTGAAAATTGATAGTTGAAAGTTGAAATTTTTAATTGATAGTTGATAATTTAAAATTGTAGGGACACACAGCGTGTGTGCGAAATTGATAAAAATATATGGAATATACCGTAATTGTACAGAAAAATCTCGAAACGGGGGTGTACACAGGCCAGTGCAGAGAGGTGCCCGAGGCTGTGTCGCAGGGCAAAACCCTCGACGAGCTTTTGGAAAATATGAAAGAGGCCATAGCCTTGGCCGTGGAATGTCGTAAGGCTGACTTGGCCGCTCAGCGAAAAACCGACAAGCTCTTTTTCCGAAAAGTGAACGTGCCTTCGCGACCGAAGAAGTTGTCGAAAAACGACAAAACAAAACGTAAAATCGAGAACCTGAAGGGGTATAAAGAACTGGTTGACGACCCGTATGGTTTGGGAAGTCCTGAGCCATCAAACGATATTTCCAATTCTGGGAAGGATGAGAAAACATCCCGGATTTTGGAACGTCAGGCACTGATGAATGAAGCCGAAATGTTGAATAAATCGGTTAATAAGAACGATGTAACGCTGGACGAAATTGTGAATGAGGTTCGTAAGGTACGAAAAGGGAATTAAAACTAACTTGAAACTCTGCGAAAAGAGGTCCAAAAATTGATGCTTGCTTATTTGCAATGCATTGTTTTATAGCGTGTTATAGTAATATTTTGTTCGGTTAGAAAAATATTCGTAACTTTACAACGTGCTTTTGGTGTTTGCTACAAGCCTGCGCAGCAGGCGGGAAGGACAGAGAAAAACACCGTGAGAGGCTTTTTGGATGTTGTGGTTCAAGCGAAAGCGCGATACTTGCTTATTCCTAAGCCTCTTGTTTTTCCAGATTTGGCACCTAACGCCTCATATTATATGAGTGACGGCCCGACTTAGAGCGGAGAAACAGGCTGATCTGTTTTTTTTTTTTGCGCAATTCGAAAATAAATTGTAATTTTGCAGTCGTCTTTCGGACTTGGCACGCCGCTCTTTTTTGAGTATGAAGCAAGGCTGGTCGAAAGACTTTTTTTTAGTCTTTTTAAGGGGAAAAGAAACGGAAAAAGTACAACAGTTAGCTTGCGGAATAAGACGTATGGGACCGGCAAAGGCAGGATACCCGCTTTTTAAATAAAAAGACAAACAAGGGTGCTCCAAAACATTTGGAACACCCTTATCTGTTTTTCGGATTTTATAATTGAATATATCTGCTGCTATCTGTCGCCCCTTCAGGGCTCAATTGGTTGGGGTTGCATTCTATACAGGGGCTTACGACCCTGCCTATAATATGTCGCCCTTTCAGGGCTCATTTCTCCGCTCCCTTTGGTCGCTATCGAAACATCCACTGGATGTTTCTTCACACCTTCGGGGCTTGAGTGTTTTCAGGCTTCCGTATGTGGTTATTGGGATAAAGTCCCTTCGTGACTATCTTTCTGACAACTGAATCCTGCCAACTGATTACTATTTTTCAATTTTCA
>JAFPYT010000075.1 GCA_017394445.1 Bacteroidales bacterium
CAAATTAAGATACTCTTTGAAAAGAGATTCAGGCTGTTCGATGCGTATCGGCAAATCGTATTCGTCGATGAGTATTACAAACTTTACACCTGTTTTTTTATAAACGATTTTGATGCAATCAGCAATACTTTGACAATCAGAGAAATCAACATCAGAAAATTCTTCAACAAATTCCCTCTTAATCTTTTCAGTCATCCTGTTTACAAAACTATCCTTGCCTGTTTTAATCAGGTTCGATGAAAAGTCAACGCAATCTATCGCAATGACATTCAATTTGTTGAGATATTTTCTATAACTCGGTTCTTGGGCGATTTTCAGATTCTTGAATTGACGGTGCGACTTACAGCCACGAGAATAGTAAGCCATAAGTAATGCCTTAGCCATCGACTTGCCGAAACGCCTCGGACGCGACACGCAGACATACTTTTGACGTGTACCAATCACCTTATTCAACTCTCTTACTATTAATGATTTATCAACATAAATCATTGAATTGAGAGCGTCTTGCATAAGTTCGTTGCCCGGATTTACGTAAATTCCCATAGTTAATCAAATTCTTTTTGCAAATGTAATTAAAAAAACTTCATTTAATTTGTTTTTTTTATAGATTTGTGAAAAAATTCAGTCGCTTTGTACTGACCTAAATATTTTGATTAATATTATGCAAGACAAATACATAAAACTCATTGCCGAAAAACTTGGCATTCGCGAAATTCAAGTTAAAAACACCTCTTTCTTATTTTCGCAGGGCGCAACTGTGCCATTTATAAGCCGTTACCGCAAAGAACAAACCGGTACGCTCAACGAGGTGCAGGTGGCGCAAATCAAGGACGAAATTAAAAAGTACGAGGAACTCGAAAAACGTAAGGCTTCGATCCTCGAATCTATTGAAAGTCAGGGCAAACTCACCGACGAACTTAAAGCAAAAATCGATGAGGTGATTACTATGACCGACCTCGAAGACCTCTATCTGCCTTATAAACAGAAGAAAAAGACTCGCGCTTCGGTGGCTAAGGAAAAAGGTCTCGAACCGCTTGCCGACAAAATTCTTCTTCAACAGAACGCCGACCCCGAAAAACTTGCCGCACCGTTTCTCAACGACAAGGTGGAAACCATCGACGACGCTCTGCAAGGTGCTCGCGACATTATTGCCGAACATATCAACGAAAATGTTGACACCCGCAACCGTATGCGAAATCTTTACAACCGCGAGGCAATCATTTTCAGCAAGTTAGTGAAAGGCAAGGAAGAAGAGGCGCAAAAATTCAAAGATTATTTTGACTATTCTGAACCGCTTTCGCGTATTCCCTCGCACCGTTTGCTTGCATTGATGCGTGGCGAAAACGAGGGTTTCTTAAAGATTACTATCAAACCCGACGACGATAAGGCTATTAATATGCTTGAACGTCAATATGTAAAAGGTCGCGGTAATGGCGCAGAGCAAATTAAGATTGCCGCCGAAGATTGTTACGACCGTCTTCTTCAACCATCGATGGAGACCGAATTTGCCAACATTGCCAAAGAAAAGGCCGACGAGGAGGCTATCAAAGTGTTTACCGAAAATCTTCGCAACCTATTGTTAGCAAGTCCGTTGGGTAAAAAACGCATTCTCGCTCTCGACCCTGGTTTCCGCACCGGCTGCAAACTTGTTTGTCTCGACGAGCAGGGTAATCTCCTCCACAACGAGGCTATTTATCCACATTCGGGTATGAAAGAGGCTTTTGCCGCAATGAGTAAGGTTACAGCACTTGTAGAACAATACAAAATCGACTGCATAGCCATTGGCAACGGCACAGCAAGCCGCGAAACCGAACGCTTTATTAAAAAGGTGCGTTTCGACCGTGATATTCAGGTTTATATCGTTTCGGAATCGGGCGCATCGATATATTCAGCCTCGGAGGTTGCCCGTGAGGAGTTCCCAGAGTACGATGTAACTGTCCGTGGCGCAGTTTCGATTGGTCGCCGCCTGTTAGACCCGCTTGCCGAACTCGTAAAAATAGACCCAAAATCCATAGGAGTGGGTCAGTATCAGCACGATGTAAATCAAACCAAACTTAAAGAGAGTCTCGACGATGTGGTAATCAGTTGCGTAAACCAAGTGGGCGTAAACGTTAACACAGCCTCCAAGCACCTTTTGACCTACGTTTCGGGTCTTGGTCCTGCCTTGGCGCAAAACATTGTTAATTACCGCAAAGAAAACGGACCGTTTGGCTCGCGCACCGAACTCAAAAAGGTTCCCCGAATGGGCGACAAGGCTTTTGAGCAGTGCGCAGGATTTCTCCGTATCGAAGGTGCTGACAATCCGTTAGATAACTCTGCCGTCCACCCCGAAAAATATTACATCGTTAACAAAATGGCAAAAGACCTTGGCTGCGGAGTTAAAGACCTCATCACCAACAAGGATATGCGTCAAAAAATCGACATCAAAAAATATGTTGACGACAAAACAGGTCTGCCCACCCTCACCGACATCCTCACCGAGTTGGAAAAGCCTGGTCGCGACCCTCGTGGCGAGTTTAAAGTGCCTGAGTTTGAGCAAAGTGTAGAAAAAATCACCGACCTAAAAGAAGGTATGGAACTCAACGGCATAGTTACCAACGTTACAAATTTTGGAGCGTTTGTAGACCTTGGCGTGCACGTTAGCGGACTCATCCACGTATCTCAACTTGGCGGCACACGTCGCAACCCCGTCAACCCCTCCGACGTTCTCAAAATCAACCAGCCAGTAAGAGTAAAAGTGCTTACAGTAGATGTGGATAGAAATAGGATAGGATTGGAATTGGTGAAGGGGAAAATGTGATATTTAATAAACAAAATATTGATAATGAGGATTATATCTTTAAAAACAATCAAAATCTACGTTGAACAGCATCCTGAGTCAAAAACTGCATTTCAACGATGGGCAAAAAAAGTTCAAAAAGCCCAATGGAAAAATTTTGCTGATGTAAAAAAAGATTTTTCTACCGCAGACAATGTTGGTAACCAGCATTATGTTTTTAACATTAAAGGTAATGATTTTAGATTGATAGTTGTGATACAATTTACTCCTCAATTTGTATTGATTAGATTTGTAGGTACACACGCCGAATATGATAAAATTACTGATTGTTCAACAATTTAACATAATAGTTATGACAAAAATAGAAAACGAAGAACAATACAATGCATTAATGCAGCGCATCGAATCTTTACTTCCGTTGGTTAATGACTCAACACCTAAAACCGACCCTAACTATATTGAGTTTGAGATGTTGGGCAATCTTGTCGCCGATTACGAGGATGTCCATTATTCTTTGGGCGAACCATCGCTTTTCGACCTCATAAAACTGCGTATGTATGAAACTGGTATAACAACGGAAAAACTTGCATCGTTTCTCGGTGTTTCTCCCTCAAAAACAGAGGAATACATAACTGGTAAAACCGAACCGACTCTTGCTTTTGGAAAAGTAATAAGTCAGAAACTTGACATTTCTCCCGAAGTTGTTTTGGGCTTGGGGTAAAAGAATATTAGCAACTTTCCTGTTGAAATATATTAGGAACAAGATGAAATTGATAAAGCGATAATACACTGAAAATCTATTATGTATAATATTTACAAAAAACACCTTAATTTAATAAGGTGTTTTTTTTTGTTATTCTAAAAAATAATTCCTTTTTTGATAACATCAATTAAATCTTTTCGTATATTTGTTTTCGGATTGGTGGCTCTACATACCCGCCGTCCGACATAAGATTTTACGGAAGCGTTATGCTTTTCTTGAAAATGAAAACGTGAGAAATTTTCAACAAGTACAAGAGATAGCATAGCGGTGTCGCCTATGGCATAGGCGTAGACTGCTATTATTATATCCTTGTACTTAGGTAATTCTCACGACCTTCATTTTCGGATATAAATAGTATATGCGGTCTGCGCTTTCGTTTTGAAGTAAACAAAAAAACAATTTCCGCCCAAGCCGCAGACGGAGCAAAATATTTTTATTATTATGAAACGATTGTTTTATTGGATGCCGGCGGCAATGATAGCGTTTGCGTTTACGGCAAACTCGTGCGGAGAAGAAGAAGAAGAACCAACACCATCGGAAGATCTATATTCCGAGTATCGCAACCTCAAAGGTAATGTGTCAGGAGTCAATATCCACGTTATTGAAACAAAAACTGACACATATGAAATTCTTGACGAAAGTGCATTAGAAGGCTTGACCGATGATGAGATTATTGACTTGATACAATCAGGTAATGCCCCTACTATTGAGGAAACATACACTTATTCAGAAGGTGTTCAAGGCACAATGGTGTATATGTACAATTTCGATGATTGGGACAAGTACGGAGCATCAATAAGCAAAGATTCGTGTGTGGAGCGTGTTATTACCGATGAACAGGGTATTGCACGTTTCGAGTTTGATGAAGAATGGTTCGACGGTTTACTTACTGATTACGTGTTTGTTGCCTATGACGATAACAAAAGAGCCGCTCTGCCTGCAACTATCACGCTAAATCTTGGAAAAGTGGCCGACGCAAATGTCTATACCACAGGAGAGAAAGCCACTGGTGCAAAATATTCCAAACTTTTCAAAACATACGCAGTGCAGAAAGTGGAGTCTGAGGGTCAACTTACTTTGCCGTGGCTTCGCGACAATGCAAGTTCGTATTTTTCAATCACAATTCCTGAGAATACAGTAAGTTGGTATGTTCAGATGACGTGCAACGCTGCCACAGAACGTTCTGGACTGGCAATTGCTGCCGACCTTGCCAATATACTTGACAAAAGGGTTGGTCTTGTAATGAGTGCCGTTGACAAAATAGCCACACCCGATGGCACTGAGGCTTGTGACTTTTATGTTTTCAACGAAGAAAACTTCCATAGATGGCAGAATGGTGAAAGTGCGTCATCCTTATCTGTACACAAGGGTTATAAGTCGGGTATTTACCAAAATTATACCGATGTTGCACCGGGTAAATACTACCTTGTATTTCACAACCCTAACTGGTCGAAAGTGTACGTTAATTATGACCTCGCAATTCAAGTGGAAGAATAATAATATGTGGATTAACAGAAAAAAAGTTATAAATGACCATTAAAATTTTAAAAAGATGAAAAAATTGATTTTAACACTTTGTGCAGTGTTTGTGACTATGATGTCATTTGCACAATACACTTTTATTAGTAACAGCAATTATCACTTGAATTTTTATAAAGCATATTTGGATGTTCCAATTGTTAAAAAAGCAAGTCTTGCTAATGGCAAAATATCTAACGAAATGTTGGATTACATTTGCAAAAAAGCGAATCCGGCAGATGTAAAATATGCTTTGATAAATGCCTTAGGTTGTAACGGCAAAATGTCAGAGAATGATGAGGTCAACCATAAAACTATCTCATCCTATTTTGACACCAATTATGATAGTGGTATGACTTTTAATGATATATTAAGAGTATTAGGTTCTTCTACTGCAATGAGTATGGCTTTGATAAACGCATATACCGATTGGATGTATACCGAGGAAGCCCTAGAAAATGCAAAAAAAGTTAATAAAAAGGAGTATAATGATAGTAGAACATTACAATCTACACTCATTATGACCCAACTTATTGCCATTGAGTATTCTATGGGATTTGTTGGTGATGTAACTCCGATGGGAACACAAGAGGGATTCATCGAATCGGTAAAAGACATTTTAGGAATGTGCAAATACGCTGGTGATGCAGAAGGGGTTAGCCACGATATGCGCAAATCAGCATTCGATATGATATATAATTGTCTAAAAGAATTTGATATGGAAGTTGGAAAAATCAAAATAATCAGCAAGTCTTCTAATCCATATCAAGTGTCTATAAACGGTAAAGTGATAGGCAATACTGAACCTTATGAAGTATACATACATCAATGTTCTCCTGGATATTACCATATAAAAGCGGTTCAAGTATCAGGTTACGCTTTTTCACCAACCGTCAACAATCGCGATGTTAATGTGGAAGATGGTGAGACTGTTACTGTTACAATAGGTTATGAAGATTAATTAGTAACTAATTCTGATAGTATTAAGGAATACATTCTTATTAATCATTGCCCTCCGTTCAAAGTACAATTTCTCTTTGAAAGGAGGGTGTTTTCTTTTTCCTGCTTCACAAACCATCTATCCAAATTTGTGGATTACTGCAAAGTTATATAGTTATATGTCTTATTCTCAGTGTGCTATC
>JAFPYT010000076.1 GCA_017394445.1 Bacteroidales bacterium
TCGGGACGAATGCTGCCTGAGGGCATATTCATTCCAATAATCACGGGGAAAGGTCCGTTGCCTTCGGGAATGATTATTTTTGACGAAAACTCTAAACTTCCGCCTTTGGTATCCACCTTAATATTAATGGTGGTTTCGGCGGCGTTGTATGTGGCGGTTACTTTTTTGAAAGAGGGGATAGGTCCTATTTCGTAATCCTGCACCATTCGGGCGGTTTCGTTGCGGTGGCGTTCCCAACCTTTGTAGTCGGCGTTGTAGGTGCCGTCTTGATAGAGAAAGGGGTCGGGGAGAGCCTCGTTGTTGTAACTCAGTTGTGCCGGAGCGGTTGACGAGCCTTCTTTGAGACTCTTGCCGGTGTTTTCCTTGGCAAAAACCAAGGGGAGGGTTTGCGCCGATGCTCCAATAGTGCAGAGCAAAGCGGCTGTAATTAAAACACTCTTTTTCATTTAATTTGTTTTTGTTAAAAATTATAGTAGCCTTATTTATTGATTTTTAAACAACGAATTAAACGAATTTAACAAATACCTTTTTAGGTAAGAATTATAAAAAATAATCTTCGATTAATATTTATGCGAATTAAACTAATACATAGTTAGATTATTAGTTTTATTCGTTTAATTCGTTGTTGAGATCTAAATTTCAATTTTGAGTTTTGAATACATCTCTTGAACCTTTCGGCGGGCGTCGTCGATGTCGTTGCCACGGGCAAGAAGAACTGCCATACGACGGTGGTCGTGAACTTCGGGTTTGCCAAAAATTCTGATCTGCGTGTCGGGAATGTTGAGGGCTTCTTCAAGATTTTCAAATGTAACGTGGTCGCTGTCGCCGCTTACCACCACGGCTTTGGATGCCGACGGACCGTGGAATGCTATGTTAGGAATAGGCAATCCGAGAATTGCTCTAACGTGGAGCGCAAATTCCGAAAGGTCTTGTGAAATCATAGTTACCATTCCCGTATCGTGCGGACGTGGCGACACTTCGCTGAAAATTACATCGTTGCCACTTACAAACATCTCAACGCCAAAAATACCGTATCCACCGAGGGCAGTGGTGATTTTTTCGGCAATCTGCTGAGCCTTTTGAAGCACTTCGGGCGTGGTGGGTTGCGGCTGCCACGATTCTTGATAGTCGCCGTCTTTTTGCCAATGTCCGATGGGTTCGAGAAAACTTGTTCCGCCCTTGTGACGTACTGTGAGTAGGGTAATTTCATAGTCGAATTTTACAAATGCCTCTACAATAACCTTTCCTGCTCCAGCGCGACCGCCTTCTTGGGCTATTTTCCAAGCGTTTTCGATGTCGGATTCTGATTTAATAACGCTCTGACCGTGTCCCGAACTGCTCATAATGGGTTTTACCACGCAGGGTATTCCCACGGCTTTTACAGCGTCTACAAAACCATCGTGAGTGGCTGCAAAACGATATTCAGAAGTTTTGATGCCAAGTTCTTCGGCTGCCAAACGGCGTATTCCCTCGCGGTTCATAGTGAGGAAAGTGGCTCGCGCGGTGGGGATAACGTTGTAGCCCTCTTTTTCGAGTTCCACAAGGGTTTTGGTGGCGATTGCCTCCACTTCGGGAATAATGTAGTCGGGTTTTTCGGTGGAAATAATTTCGCGGAGTTTTTCGCCGTCGAGCATCGACACCACATAGGATTTGTGCGCCACCTGCATAGCGGGAGCGTTTTCGTATTTGTCGAGTGCAATTACCTCAATGCCAAGACGTTGAAGTTCAATAGCGACCTCCTTGCCGAGTTCGCCGCTACCACATAGAAGGGCTTTTTTGCCGCCTTGCTTAAATACAGTACCAAATTTTGTCATATTTCAATAATTAGGAGTCAGAATTAGGTTTGAATGAACAGGGCAAAGATAAAAAAATTTACATTTTCTTTTTATATCGGAGAGTTTTTTTACCTATCTTTGCGGCGTTTTTAAAAAAAGAAAATCTTAAAAGGTATTAGTTATGTTTATTCTAATGATTGTAGTGTTTGTGATTGGGTATGCGTGCATTGCCCTTGAACACAAACTAAAAATCGACAAGGCCGCCACAGCCCTTATGCTCGGTGCATTAATGTGGATCCTGTTTGTAATCGGTAAAGAATCTATCCTCAACGACCCAGGTATCACCAACAAGTCGTGGGACGAATATGTGGCTGAAAACCCCGACAAGCCACACGACGATTCGTTTTTTACCACTTTTATTATTCAAGAACAGAGCCTTCACCACTTGGGCGAAACGTCCGAGACGCTTTTATTCCTTCTTGGCGCTATGACTATTGTGGCTATTATCGACAAACACAACGGTTTTTCAATCATTACCAACAAGATAACTACACGAAGCAAGAAAAAACTTATTTGGATGCTTAGCCTCCTTACGTTCTTTATGTCGGCTGTGCTTGATAATCTTACCACCACGATCGTTATGGTTACGCTGCTAAATAAGTTGGTGTCCGACAGGCATTTGCGGTGGACATACGCCGGTATGATTGTGCTTGCTGCTAATGCAGGTGGTGCGTGGAGTCCTATCGGAGATGTTACCACCATTATGCTGTGGATTGGCGGATATATCACTGCCGGTAAGGTGATTGCATCGCTGCTGTTGCCCTCGATTGTGTCGATGGTGATTCCGCTGATTGTTTTGGGCTTTACCCTCAAAGGCGACCTTGAAGTGCCCGGCGAGGATAAGGTGCTTGTTAGCAAGAGCGAAAACCGCCTTCAATCGTTCTGTCTATATTGGGGTATCGGTTCGCTGCTGATGGTTCCCGTGCTCAAAACTTTCCTCCATCTTCCGCCTTATATGGGTATGATTTTGGTTCTCGGATTGTTTTGGCTTATTACTGATATTATTCATCACAAGTTGGGCGACCATAAAGAAAACTCTGTTATTCAGGTGCTTACAAGTGTTGATACACCTACAATTCTCTTTTTCCTCGGTATTCTTACCGCTGTGGCTGCATTGCAGACTTCGGGACATTTGGCTGCAATGTCGAATGTTTTGGATTCGGCTTTCAACCAAAACACTTACGGAATCGGCTTAACAATTGGTATTCTTTCGTCGATTGTTGACAATGTGCCTTTGGCAGCCGGAGCAATGGGAATGTACGATATGGGCGCAACAGCCGATTTGGTTCAAGACGGAACATTATGGCAGTTGCTTGCCTACTGTGCCGGAACGGGCGGAAGCATCCTTATTATTGGTAGTGCCGCCGGAGTTGCCGCTATGGGCTTAGAAAAAATCGAATTTATTTGGTATCTCAAACATATCAGTTGGTTGGCTTTGATAGGCTATTTTGCCGGCGCATTGTGCTTTTGGCTTCTTCATAGCGTAATGCTGGCTTAGGTTAATTACACCAACTAAAACGAATAAAAAAACAACGCCCCGATGGACGTTGTTTTTTTTTGCACAAAAATTAAATGGATTGGGTTATTTTTTTGTAAAATGATTTTAAAACGTTATCTTTGTGGTTGATATCAAAAGAGTATTTTTTTTATGACACAATGGGACAAACTGATAAGTCGTATAAAATCTCTTGACAAGAGTATGCGTTTTGCAGAACTTCAAAAAGTTTTGGAAAACTATGGTTACGAGATGACTGCACCGAAAGGCGGTAGTAGTCATTTTACATTCCGTAAACCGGGGTGTTGTCCTATTACCATACCAAAACACGAACCTATCAAAGTAGTATACGTAAAAATGGTGAAAGCCGTTGTGGAGTGTGATAATAACAGTAAAAATCTTAATTAGGTGTTTATGAAAACATTGGAAGAATATATGAAGATGCCGTACAAGTTGGAAATTATTCCTGACACGGAAGAGGATGGATATGTTGCATCTTATCCTGAACTTCCGGGCTGTATTACTTGTGGCTCTACTATTTCAGACGCTATCAATAATGCCGAAGATGCTAAGCAACAATGGCTGTTGGCAGCGATAGAAGATAATGTAGATATTATCGAGCCTAAAATTGATACCTCTGTTTTGTATCAGTTCGGTATCAACATACCACGCAGTCTCCTAAAATCTTTAAAGGAAGATTCTCGAAAAGAAGGTGTTACACTCAACCAATATTGTCTGTACTTGCTTTCAAAAAATTCGGAAATAAGGCGTTCTGCGATTTAGGATTTATACATAACCTTTTTTGTCATTATACGTTTTAAAGTATTATTAATGTTAAGCGAAAATGACATTATCCGATTTAGATATTGACCTAATGCTGAGGCTGTTTGTGGGCTCGGTGCTTGGCGGAATTATCGGCTTGGAAAGGGAATACAGGTCGAAATTCGCCGGTTTTCGTACGCATTTTCTTGTGGCATTGGGCAGTTCGCTGTTTATGGTGATGTCGATTCACGGATTCGACGATTTGGCTGTGCGTTACGATGCGTCGCGTATTGCTGCTCAGATAGTTTCGGGCATCGGCTTTATTGGTGCAGGCGCAATTATGTTTCAAAAACACGCCGTCAGAGGACTCACCACGGCTGCGGGACTTTGGGTAACGGCGGCTATCGGTGTGTGCGCAGGTTCGGGGAAATTCCTTCTTGCTATTGCTGCCACGGTGATGGTGCTTCTGTGCCTCGAAACTCTCAATTTTGTGCTTAGTAAACTTGGCAAAAAGATTATTTCGCTAAGTATTTCGGCTCATTCTAAGGCTGAAATCACCACTATATTGCAAAACCTCAAAAACGCTGGTTTTAAGGTGGATACCTATAATATGGAGTTGAAAAAACGCACCGACGGCGATGTTTACGAACTTACAATGGAGGTGAAGGTTAACCGCAAAGAATACGACAAAAAAGTAACCGAACTATTTGCCAATTTTGATGATGTTAGTATTGATACTATTTGATAATTCACAATTGACAATTGACAATTCATAATTCGTAATTCATAATTCAAAATTAATAAAGACCGATGACCAAAAATATTGAGATTGTGCTGTCGCCCGCGCTTTATCCGTTTTACCACAAATGCGGTACGGTGGTGCTTATCGACGTGCTTAGATGCACATCTACTATTACCACAGCCCTTGCCCACGGTGCTTCGTGTGCCGAAACTTTTGGTACTCCCGAATCGGCTTTTGAGGCTAAAAAACGCGATAATGACTATATTTTTGTGGGCGAGCAAAACGGCATAATTATCCCCGGTTTTGATTACAACAATTCGCCTGTGGCAATGACTCCGCAGAATATTTCGCGCCGCAAACTTGCTTTTGTTACCACCAATGGCACTTATATGCGGTCGCTCATTACCGATGCCGAGCGAGTTTACGCTGGGTGTTTCCTTAATTGTAAGGCGTTGGCTGATAGATTGATAAACGAATTTGAAGATGTGCAGTTGATATGTTCGGGAGGAAGAAACAAACCCAATATTGAGGATTCGCTTTTTGCTGGAATGTTGGCTGATAGGTTGGTTAAATCGGGCAAATTTTCGTTCAATAGCGTTAGTGTAACGATGTGTATGTTGCTGTATAATAATGCAAAAGATGATTTACAACAGTATGCCCTGTCGCACTCCAAGTATCTGCTCGACCTTTATAACACAAATATGGATTATCGCGCCGATTTGGATTTTTCGTTTAATATTGATAAGTTTGGCATTGTTCCCGAAGAGGAAAAACCTTATATCTTTGTGCTGAAAAAATACGTATAATTTGAACTTTAAAAGTAATAAAAAATGATAAACTTTACATACTACACGCCCACCGAGGTTGTTTTTGGAAAAGGTGCTGAACAGCAGACCGCATCGCTCATAAAAAAATATAACGGCACTAATGTGCTTATACATTACGGTGGCAAAAGTGCCGAACGTCTCGGACTTATAAATCTTGTTACCAAAATGCTTGATAGCGAGGGTATTAAATATACACTTTTGGGCGGAGTTGTGCCAAATCCACGACTTTCGATGGTGCGCAAAGGTATTGAGATTTGTCGTGCTAATGGCATTAATTTTATACTCGCAATAGGAGGGGGGAGCGTGATAGATTCCTCTAAGGCAATTGCTTACGGCGTGGAATACGATGGCGATGTGTGGAATTTCTTTGATAATAAGGCAGTTCCGCAAAAATCTATGCCTGTGGGAGCAATTGTTACCATACCGGCGGCAGGAAGCGAAATGAGCGATAGTTGCGTTATTACCAATGAAGAAGGCGATTGGAAACGGGGATGCAACAACAATCTGTGTCGCTGCAAGTTTGCCGTTATGAATCCTGAATTTACTTACTCTCTACCGGCTTATCAAACTGCCTGCGGTGCGGTTGACATTATGATGCACACTATGGAACGATATTTTAGTCCCGACACCGATATGACCCTCACCGACGCTATTGCAGAGGCACTTATGCGCACTGTTAAGGATACGGCTTACGACCTTTTGAAAAATCCCAACGATTATCAGGCACGTGCTCAAATGATGTGGGCTTCAAGTCTGTCGCATAACGATTTAACTGGCTGCGGCACTAAGCGCGATTTTGCTACTCATCGTTTGGAACACGAACTCAGCGGAATGTTTGATGTGGCTCACGCGGCAGGACTTTCGGCTTTGTGGGGCAGTTGGGCAAGATATGTTATGAATGTGAATGTCAGCCGTTTTGTGCGTTTTGCTGTTAACGTTATGGGCGTTGAAAACGATTACAATAATCCCGAAAAAACGGCTCTCAAAGGCATTGAGGCAATGGAACGTTTTTATCACGATATTAATATGCCGGCAAATATCAGCGAACTTTTGGGTAAAAAACTTACCGATGCCCAAATCGACGAACTTGCCCAAAAATGCAGCCGTGGCGACACCATTACGCAAGGTTCGTTTAAAGTGCTGAAAATGGCAGATGTACGTGAAATTTTTGCCTTGGCTAATGCTTAACGGTTTTTGTTGAGCACAAGAAACTGACGACGTATTTCGGGTGTCCAATATTTTAGTATATCGTTGAAAACGAATACTTTCATTGGCATAACAGTGAATTTTTCTGTTGGAGTCCACCCTTTGGCGTAACGCATCAAACAAGTTAGTGCGTTTACGTCGTCGTGCAGTTTTATGTAGTTGCGTGCAGCCCAGATATGATGGTCGTCGAGGGTGATAAGGTCGGCATATTCCTCATAAATTTTTAGCACTTTTTCGGTTTCAATGGTGTTCCACATATACATCAGCATCGACGAAATCATACGTGCCGATTCTTCGCGAGTGCACCCGTTGTTTTCAAAAATTATTGTAGATTGGCACTCGGCAGGGGTGATGATTTTTATCTTTTTGGGCGCGTCGGTGGTTTTTTGTCCGTTGAGACGGCGCATTGCATTAAGATAGATATTTTCAAACGGTTTGGCAGCCGCATATCCGTATTCTTTTCGTTTTTGGGCAATGTAGTAGTCGAGAAACTCAATTGCGCGGCTTATACTGCCAGTTTTTTTGGCGGCGTAAACGTATGCGCGTAGGTGATGGTTAACGATAAGTGGGTCGTACCATTGATGATCGGCAGGCAGCGAATGTTCATCAAAATACATTGCGTTTTTGAGGTCGTCGCGATAGTAGGCAATTTCGGCCTTGGCAATGTTTTTAATGGTTTCGGGCGCGGAAGATTTTTCCAAAAGTTCCAATCCGTGGTCAGTTTCGCCGCTACGGATAAGGTTAATTGCTGTTTGAAAGTCGTTTTTAGGCATAGTATGATTCTTTCGTTTCCAATATTTTTCTGATACCGCAAATATACGATAAATGTATTAAAAAACAAATTTTTTTGGGGGAAGGGATTATGCAATTAATGTTTTTTAATTTATACAAACGAATCAGCCATCAAATCTTTTCTACCAATAAGACTAAAAATTGTTATCTTATTGTCCTCATTAATAATACGCAACGTTCTCAAAATTTCACCAAGAGTAGAGCCGCTTGTGGTAACATCATCTATAATAAGTACATTCTGTTTGCGAATTTGGGCACAAAGTTCTGCGTCGGCAGATAAAACATCCTTATAATAAACCATTTTGGGCTGAGCAAAACGGTAAATGTAACGCATCATATAGCGTGTAACATCGTTTTGCAAATCGGGCATTATCACAAGTTCATAAAAATAAAGGTTCACTTGCTTATGTAAAGAATCAACAGCACGTTGAATAATATCAGTCAACTCCGGCTTCGATTTTAAACCAACATTACACTTAATAAATTGATTGAATTTATTTCTAATCGCATTTGGAACATCATCGGCAAAATCAAAACCGTAGTAAAAGCAATTTGAATAATTATGGTGAACATATTTATATCCATTGAAAGATATCACTACATCAAATCCTTGGTTTATTAAAATATTTTTGCCATTATAAATCAAAGAAGTCATAATAAATTAAATCAAAGTATTCCCTCAATGCTTTTTGCCAACTCAACAATAGTTCTATGTGCAAATTTGGATAGCGATTTTATACGAGCACAATAGATATTTGTGGTTTTTAAGTTATACTCTTCACTTGAAATAGTAACAATTTGAGATGTCTTTGTCTTAAAACGTTTTAAACATTTTCCAAAAAGCATCCAAAATTTTTCAAGGAAATGTCCACGAAACAAATGGTAAATCAAACCATTCTTAATATTATTCTTGATAACGTCAACATCATTATGGTTTATTATTTGCGTAATACCTGCCTTTGTAATAAGATAGTTGATCAATTTTGTTTGTAACGTTGATTCGTTGAAATTCATATCATATTCCATTATTGTATCATATTTGAAGAATAATTCTCCACTTTCATCTATTGTAAAATGGTTTTCATTAAATTTTACAGATTCAAGCGAAAATGAAATGTTATTCTTTTTACAATAAATCAATATTGCAATAATACCAACCAATCGTTGCTCAAATTTTTTTAACTGATTATCATATAAATCGGCGATTTGCTCAATAATGTCATCAGCATCTTCTACTATTGAATTTCCAATTTTAATTCGTTTTATACTGCGAAATATATTTTTTAAGGTGTCTTTTGTAAAAATGCTATTCTCAATTGAATAATCATCTGTTATGTACAGATTGTCAGGATTCGTCTGATCATTAAATATTTTACTTCCATAGGTAGATGGAATATTGGGATTTGAGATAAACGCACCAAAATCTCTATCTATAAAAAAAAGGAATTGATGCTGATATTTAACTTGCACTTTTATCTTACTATTATAACTATCCAAATATTCTTTAACAAGATTGCAATGCATTTTATCTCCAACTTTTTCAACTGAAATGATTTTAATTTTATCATAATATTTTTGAAAAAA
>JAFPYT010000077.1 GCA_017394445.1 Bacteroidales bacterium
ATATATATATAAGTTAAGTGATTATTAATTAAATGTTAATTTTTCATTATTGGCATTTTTATAAGACATAAAATAACAACAGCCCGAAAAAATCTTGCGATTAGTTTCGGGCTGCTGATTTATGGGATAACACCTTTAATGATTTGCTGCTAAATTCAGCACATTAAAGTCTTGGTATGCCACCACCGGGGATTTTGCCAGGTCCGCCACCTATGCCTTTAGCAACGATAATCGATGTAAAAAAGCCGAGGTTAAATCCTTTAAATCCGCCTTCGATTTCTACCAATTCTTCTTCTGTCAACTCAGTAAGTTGCTCATTTACTTTTGGTTCCATGGCGTGTGTAATTTAAAATGTTTGTAACTCAGTTTATTATTAAGAATAGGGTTTAATTCCACTTCTTTAGCTTAACCTTTCATACGTTAGTTTCTTTTTTTTGTAAGTAAAATTATGTTAAAAAATGTTAAATTATTTTTTTTATTAAACTATCAGAAATGTTTTCTTAATTGTAAGATTTATGTTTATCTTTACACTTTAATATAAAAGTGTATCATTTGAATGTAAAGCGATGTATTCCGACACATTTATAATATTAGGAAAAATATTTTCAGCAGCGGCGGATGGTGATTTCAGCGGTTGCAAGGGCTTTGAACGGCAGGCAGAGGAGTTGGCGCAATGTGCCGATGCGGTGCATAGTTCTAACGGATGGTTTACACCTGAGTTTGTGAAAATGCAGTTCCGCTCGCTTGCCGAAATGTTATCAGAGGATTCTGTGAACCGTTTTGCTACAAAATATAACCTCAATAATTGCAATCTTTGCAACAAAAAGGTGAAGATTATTGCGGCGGGCAATATTCCGTTTGTATGTTTTCACGATATATTGTGTGTGCTGATGTCAGGGTGCCGTTTGGTGGTGAAACCCTCGTCGAAAGACCGCCTGCTTACTCACGCCGTTTTGGAGATTATCAAACAAATAACTCCTGAATTAATGGATAGGGTGGAGGAGGAGGACGGCGAACGTATCCCCTTCGATGCCATTATTGCCACAGGTAACAACAATTCGGCGCGGTATTTTGATTACTATTTTTCTAAGTATCCTAATATAATAAGGCGTAACCGCAGTTCGGTGGCAGTGATTTCGGGTAACGAATCTGATGAGGATTACCGCCTTCTTGCCGATGATATTTTTGCATATTATGGTCTTGGATGCCGCAGTGTGTCAAAGATTTATGTACCTGAGGGCTTCAATTACGATACGTTTTTCAAGGGTATATTTCACAAGAGCGACGTTATGGCAAATGCCAAATATGCCGACAACTATACCTACAACAAGGCAATTTATCTTATGAGCGGCGCGGATATTTTAGACAATGGTTTTGTGCTGTTGAAAAAAGATACTGGCTTGTCGTCGCCTGTGGGAGTGGTTTTTGCCGAAGAATATCAAGATGCGGAAATACTTGCTAAATTGCTTGCTGAAAACGCCGATAATCTTCAATGCGTGGTGTCAAACGTTGGTTTGCAGGGAGTTAGTACTGTTCCTTTTGGTCATTCGCAGCATCCTGCTATCGACGATTTTGCCGACGGGGTAGACACAATGGAGTTTTTAAAATCGTTGAGAATTTGATTATGGAGGAGAGCAAGATAACTTTTTCGTCGGCGGTGTCGAAGATTTTGAAAATCGCAGTGGCAGGCGCGGTGCTGTTTTTGGTTTACTATCTGCGCAATGTGCTTTTGCCGTTTGCTGTGGCTTTTTTGTTTGCCTATCTGCTCAATCCTATAGTGCATTTTTTTCAAAAAATACTTAAAAACAGAGCTATTTCGGTGGCGGTAACGCTGATTTCGGTAACAGGACTTTTTACGCTTTTGGTGATGATTTTTGCACCTATTATCTACGACGAAAGTGTTCATCTATACCAACTTATCAAGGATACCGCAATACAAAACAATTGGCAAAACGAACTTACTGTACTGCCTGATTTTGTTACCGACCTCCTCGACCGCTTTACCGATAATGTTGAGTTGGAGGATATTTTCTCGTCAGACAATGTTTCGTCGGCGGTGGAGAAAATTGCAGCACTGATAGTGCCTGAAATTCAGGCGTTTTTTTCCAAAACTTTCAATATCATAGCAAGTTCGCTCGGTTTTGCCATCGTTATTCTATACCTTATATTTATAATGATAGATTACGACAACCTCAAACA
>JAFPYT010000078.1 GCA_017394445.1 Bacteroidales bacterium
TACTACCTGATCGCGTCCGCAGTAGTTGGTAACTTCAATATCGTGAGAACCATATAGATAGACACAATATTTACCCGGATTGTCGGGGTCTTCAAAAACGTATGGTTCGCCATCGGGAATATGTTCCCAAAGAGGCATAAAAGGATTACCGATACTCTCAAATGTCTGAGGCAAAGGCAACGGCGTAGCCTGTTTTTGTTCGCTGCACGACTCAATCATTGCCGCACCGCACAGGGCAATTGCCGATAATGATAAATATTTTACTCTGGATTTCATTTTTTCTGTATTAATTTTTTATAGGTTATAAAAATAGTAACATTTATTAAAATTCATAATTATGCAAAGCGTTTTTTAGAGAAGAATTTCTTCAAAAGGTTGGAACATTCGTCTTGCAAAACTCCACCCAAAACCTCGGTTTTTGGATGAAGAATTTTTATCTTGTTTTCCAATGAATTTTGGTATAAGAGATAACCTTTTTTGGGGTCGGACGCACCGTAAACTATACGCTTAATCTGACTCCACGCCAACGCTCCCGCGCACATAAGGCAAGGTTCTAAGGTAACGTAGAGTGTGGCATCAGTAAGATATTTGCCGCCGCTTGCCGAAGTAGCCGAGGTAATAGCCTGCATTTCGGCGTGAGCGGTTACATCGTTGAGATGCTCAGTATAGTTGTATGCCCGCGCCACAATGCGTCCGCCCGACACAACTACCGCACCCACAGGTATCTCGTCTTGCTCAAAGGCGATTTCAGCCTGCTCTAAGGCAGCACGCATAAAACGTTCGTCGTCGTTCTGCTCTTCCATCGGTGCGCTATTTTACCTCCACAGTAAGACCTGTATCAGCCTGTCCGAGACGGTTATTAAACTGATAACTAAAATATCCTGGCAACTGATATTTGCCTGCCGCTACCTTTTCGCCAGCGGTAACAGTAAAACGGAGTTCGATGTCGCTACGGTCGATGGGCAGTTTGTACCACTGATAGAGCACTTTGCCGTTTTCAAAATAGAAGTTTGCATTGTCGGATGCGCCTGAAATTTCCTTAGCGGTAAATCCTTCGGGCAGTTTTACCTGATACTGAGCAAAGCACGAAAGATCTAATTTGGAGATATTTACCGTAACAGTAAACGACTCTCCGGCTTTGATTGCTTGCGCTGCACTGGTGGTAGCAGTAGGACTTTGTGCCAATGTCGACACAACCGAAACAATTGTTAATGCGATTATTACAAATAGTTTTTTCATTTTTAATGATGTTTTATGTTAATGTTTATGCCGTAAAGATAACGATTTTTTCGCAACCTAATACTACTTATAAAAATTCTTCACAAAGCCGAATGTGTCGCCTTTCTTGCGTATAAGTCCGTGCCAAACTGCCTTGATAAAACCCATTCCGTAAGCAGTAAGTTGCACATATACAGCTATTACCGAAAGCAAAGCCACTTTCAATCCATTTTTGCGTAGCGAATCTACAAACACCATCAGCGCAAACAATACCAATGGCGAAATACATATCAGCGGAGCATATATATTCTTAAAAATCAATGCAGAAGCCACCGCTGCCAAAATACAGAATATATTGCCAAGCAAAAACAGCGATGGAAAAGTATGAATCAATTTTAACGAACCTTTATGCCTGAGTTTCAAATTGATACGCGCACAACCAGAATTAAATATCTGACGGAAAAATTTTTTAAAATCGGTGCGGCGCTTATGATAAACAAAGGCTTCTTTGATAAGTTTTGTTGTAAATCCTTGCTCTAATATCCTGAGTGTCATATCAATATCTTCACCAAAGCGCATATCAGAGAATCCGCCCGTGGTTTCAAACACTTTGCGCGAATATCCCATATTGAAACTGCGAGGATGAAACTTGCCCGCTTTTTCGCTTGCACCGCGAATGCCGCCGGTAGATAGTATCGAGGTCATAGCGTAACTGATGGCCTTCTGCACAGGGGTAAACGTAGGCAATGCTGCATCAGGTCCGCCGTATGCGTCAACATATTCTGTATCAAGATTTTCAGTTACAATCTTCATATAGTCGGGAGGGATAATACAGTCGCTATCAAAATAGATGATATAATCGCCACTGCAACGCTCAGCACCATAATTGCGAGTTTGCCCAGGACCCGAATTTTGTTTAACAAAATATTTAATATTCAAGCAATCATTATATTTTTCCACAATATCTGCGGCGGGCAATGTGCTGCCATCTTCTACCACCACCACTTCAAAATTTTTAACAGTCTGTTTTGTAAGACTTTCTAATAATTCATCTATTTCGTCGGGACGGTTGTAAAGGGGAATTACTATGCTGAATTTTACACTTTCCATTATCCTATAATTTTACTGTTGCAATAATTGATTATGTCATCTACCTTATCGGGCTGAAACCACGTCAAATCCTTGTCGCCATTAAACCACGAAATCTGTTTGCGAGCATAGCGGCGGGTGTTTCGCTTGATGAGTTCCACAGCGGTTTCGAGCGACGTCTTATTGTCAAAAAAATCAAACAACTCTCTATAACCCACAGTATTAAGCGAATTTAAATGTTTCAACGAATATAGGCTTCGGGCTTCATCCAAAAGCCCCTCTCCTATCATTTTATCAACTCGTTGATTTATACGCTGATGCAAAATTTCACGCGGATAATTCACACCGATTTTAATAATAGAAAAACTCCGTTGCTTTTTGTTGCCGGTGCGAAACGAAGAGTATGGTTTGCCAGTTTGTATGCTCACTTCCAAGGCTTTAATAATGCGCTTGTGATTGTTGAGGTCGCAAATTTTGTAATATTCGGGGTCTAATTGCAGCAATTGTTGCCGCAGAGGTTCAATACCTTCATTTTCAAACTGTTGCCACAATCTATTACGCACCGCCATATCGGGGTCGGGAATAAGGTCGATGCCGTTGCAAACCGCGTCTACATACATCATAGAACCTCCGCACATAATCGCAACATCGTGATTAACAAAAAGTTGTTGTTCAAGAAGATCTATCACCTCGGTTTCGTACATAAAGGCATTGTAATACTCTTTTACCGAACGAGTTTGGATAAAATGATGCTTTACACGGTGCAAAACCTCATCGTCGGGAACGGCTGTACCAATGCGCATCTCCTTGAAAATCTGACGGCTATCGGCAGAAATTATCTCCGTGTCAAAATGTTCGGCAAGTGTTACCGCCAAATCGGTTTTGCCGCTCGCCGTGGGACCCGTTATTATAATAAGGTGTTTCATTCTTTACGTTTGCGACGAATTTTCAAAAGATTTTTTGGTTTTCCCTGTCTCGGGTCGGGCAGTGGCAA
The DNA here is from genome assembly GCA_017394445.1 of Bacteroidales bacterium. GTDB lineage: Bacteria > Bacteroidota > Bacteroidia > Bacteroidales > UBA3824 > UBA3824. The sequence continues at coordinate 3,302 of JAFPYT010000078.1, forward strand.
TTGCACATCGTTTTGTTCGCTAAGACGCTGGGCAAGAGTATGTTGTTTTGCCACAAACTCAGAGTAATAGGTTTTTACCATACAGGTAAAGGGCAACGCGGCAAGCAATCCGAGAAAACCGAGCAACTTGCCCCAAACCGAGAGCGAAAGTAATATCATAGCGGGATTAAGTCCCGTGTTTTTGCCCATAATCCTTGGCGTAATTATCAGATCTTGAAGAATTTGCACCACCACAAACACTGCGGCAGTCATTGCAATTACGCCCCATACCGACTGCCCGGTTTCTAACGACCTAATTATAGCGAGGCACAGCGCAGGCAAAAAACCAAGTATCTGCATATATGGTATCAGATTGAGAAAACCAATCAACAGACCAAGCATCAAACCCATAGGCAATCCAATCACCGAAAAACCTGTACAATAAAGCACTGTAACAACGCCCACTACACACAACTGTCCGCGAAAATAGCGGTGCATCTCAATCTCAAACCTTGCGGCAAA
>JAFPYT010000079.1 GCA_017394445.1 Bacteroidales bacterium
GCGTCATAACAATCAGAAAATGAGACCACGACAATTTTGTCACCAGTGGTGTCAAAATTCGGAGGTCGGGGAACATTGCCGCAAATTGCATCATTCTGCGGATAGTCCGTTCTTCAAACCCTTTTCCATATTCTTCTTGCAATTGTGTCGACACTGTTGACACAATATGTTTTCCGTACTCAGCACGTTGGTTGCCAAGCACATCACGGTTGATGCGCTCGCCAATGTGCCAGTACATCAAAGTAAGCTCGCTGTTGACGGTAGCCGCCACACGTCCGCGCGCCTGCTCTATAATCTGCCGTAAATCTTCTACCAAAGATTTTGATACCACTGGTGCGACAATTCGGCTGTTTTGCTCTATCTCGTTCACGCTATGATAATTAAGAATTTACAATGTAGAATTATTTTATTTTTTTATTATTCACGTATGTCTCAAGTGCTTCGGGCTTAATGACTTCATCGTAATTGCTCTTAACTTTACCCAATTTACAATCTTCGGAAATCAGTTTAAGGAACTCAGAAAAATTGCTATTTTCTGTACAAAGCCGATTAACGGTATCCCAGTCTATGTCAGTGCTGGCTTTGGCAGGGAAAAGAATCTGACTCTCTGCTACATTTTCCGAATCAAGCTGAATGATTCCAATGCCAAAAGCATTGTTCAGACGACGAATCTCATCTCTGAAATCCGCATCTTCATCAATGTGAAGAGCAACTAAATAGCCCTCATTGGCCCAACTGGAGTTGGAAACTGCTTGGAAGAAACATTCTCGCAAGTTCGAGAAGGTGAGATCCACTTTCATTTCAAATGAAAATAATTTGATGGAGGAAACGGAGAGGTGGTCTTGCATTTCCAATGTTTCCTGCTCATACTCATCGAAGGGAAACTGCACCCCTACCAAATCAGGATGCAACCATTTGTTATGGCCTTTTTGCTTTTTGCTTGAAACTTCATGAAAAATAGTTTTCACACGGGCCTTGAAATGTGAATTGGCGTAAGCGTAGGCCACCAAAAGCGGATGCAAATCGCGTTCTTGAAACTTCACGGCTGGTGTTTTTGCCTCCTTAACAGCTACTGGTGTTACAGTTTTCCCAAATTTCCGCAATGTGAATTTGGTAGGTTTCACACTGGCTTTAACGAGTTCCGAATTATCGCCATTATCAATGATGTTGGTATAACAACGGGCTGCAATAGACGCTTCTGGCGTTTTCCCGGTCGTTGTGAAATCGCCCATCAGATTAAGTTCATTGGCTTTCTTCCAAATTTCTTGTGGTGTCAATGGGACCTTGACGGCTTCCAATGTTCGGATAATAATGTCCCAAAATGTGGTTCTCGACATATTTGTGTGTTTTTTGGTATTTTTATTCTTGGTGTAAAATATAAACAATAACTCATTGGGGGAGGGATGCTGAGCATTATTTCTCCTTATCAATAGGCATTGAAATAACAAAAGTATTTGTTGCATATTCCACTCCATTTACTTTCGAAATATCATCACCCGTATCAATAGTTAGTGTTCCATTATTCAATTCAATAAGTCTACGTGCGCGAAACATTCCTATCCCTCTACCTTGTTGTTTAATTTTTTTTGCCCATATTCCAGAGTAACCTTCATCAAAAATTTTATTCTTTTCTTCGGTTTCAATAAATAAACTAGTCATACTCATTTTGAGAATAAACTCACCATCTTCTATTTTAAAAGTAATATTGATTCTAGTTTTAGGTTTTACGTATTTTGTTGCGTTTTCAACCAAATGATAAAATGCCACATAAAAGGTTTCAAAGTCGAGTAAGATTTTTGTATCCATTGTATCAACATGAACATATACTTCTTTTTCATGAAAATCAGCAAAAAAAGGATACAAAACAGACATTACAACATTTGGAACATTATGATTTTGCCTCTGTAATGGGACATTATCGTTATGCAACAATTTATCATAAACGGTGAACTCTGCTTTCATTGCTCGATTAAACTTTGCCATGCGAAAGAAAGTCAATGCCGCTAATTTGGGGTTGTCTTTTATCACATTTGTAACGTATTCAACATTTTGATTATTCCCTATATCTGTCTGCGGTACAAGATTCTCCAATTCTTGAATAGCATGTCCATTGATAGATTTAAGGTTATGTATAACCCTGTCCGTTCTTTGAAATGCACCAAGAGAAATATCTTTGGCAATATCCGCAAATGATTTCATGCATGGTATTAACGCAAGAAATTCTTCTTTGAACAATTTTGTAGTTTTGGAATCAGAACTACATAAAAATAATTTTCCATTTTTACCTGAATGAAATGCCACCCGTTTGGATAAGTTATCATATTTACATGGCACTTGAGCATATTCATTCTTAACATTGGCTAAAATGCACTCGACACAATCTTGTTTTGGTAAAGTGTCCAGAATGACATTATCTTCTATATCAATTATCTTTCTATCCATTATTCATTAAAACATTTATGGCCAAATTCTTCAATGAAATTATAGAATTGAATAGGTTCAGCATTTTTTTGTAATGTATAATCAACCTTTTTCAAATCTGGATCAAGCATATGCGGCTCTGCAGAATAAATGCAAACTTGTTTTTGGGAATATTTATTTTTTATCGCAGCGGCCAAACCAATCCCCTGATTTTTGGGAAACAAATTTTGTCCAACACCATTAATATCAACAAAAACGATATGGGCCTTAAGGATTGCTGGATCGTCTAAATTAGTAATATCTTTCTTATACGACACATTTTGCCAACCCGCTTTCTTTATATTTTCCATCATTTTGAATTTTTCGTCATCTATGAACAATATCTGTAATTTCAATTTCAAATTACTTGTAGCTGAACTATCCTTTTTCTCGTCATTAGAATCATGTTCTACTTTTTCCCCAAGGAAATTATTAACCGTTACATTCTGCGTCTGATTTTGAGATATTTGCTGTTCCTGCTTTTTATTATTCTTTTTCTTTAAAACACCACCAACAAATGCGGCTAATATCACACCTATGGCGGTGATAACCGCAACAATGATTCCTTCTGTCATAATAATTACATTTTAATTATACATTCAAGTTGTTTTTGAATTTTTATTTTCAATCATTGATCATTAATATTTCTCACGTTACAACACCCTCTCCATCAACCCAACCCATTTTACACCTTTCCATATTTTTCCAGAACCTTCTCCGCCACCACTCTCCGCCGCATCCATGCTTGTACGCAGGCGGTCGCATTGTGCCTTGAGGAACGATTCGAGGCGCGAAAGGGATATTTTGGTCTTTTTAGCCATACACGCTAAATATCTTTATATCAACAATGTAACAATCTACTCTACTAACTATTTTTCTATCTGAATTACATTTTCACACAAATAGGTAATTTGCAAAAGTACAAATTTTTTTTGAAAAATATATTGTTAACCTCTCCAAGTTTTCAACAAACCAGAAAAAAGCCACTGAAAGTTAGTTTATAGTTTACAGTTTATAGTTTATAATTAAAAGTTTGCGGCTGATAATTTTTTGATTATCAGCCGCAACTGTTTTTTTTGTCCATTACAACCGACCTCGGAATACTGACCTGCGTCCCACAAAAAAATCCGATTTTCGTTTTGAAAACCGGACAGTCTAAATTGCTGGCGGAAAGAGAGGGATTCGAACCCCCGGACCCGTGAAGGTCAACGGTTTTCAAGACCGCCGCATTCGACCACTCTGCCATCTTTCCGTGTGCAAAGATACGATTTTTTCCAAAAACAGAGGAAACAAAAATCAATTGTCTTTCACAAAAAACTATGACTAAACACTTTACAATTGAAAAAAAATCCGGGCAGGCTACTTCTCCAACAAAAAAAAAACACAATTTTCACAATTAAAAACACGTTTTCAACAAAAAACAGTTTATCACTTTACGCAAAAAACACTTTTTCTTTGGAGCAAAGCACGTAACTTTGCAAATTGGTTTAAAACGCAAAAAAACATATCCTATGCTGAAAAAAATATTCGCAACAGCCTTGGTATTAGGCCTTTCGCTGTCATACACATTTGCCCAGAACATAAAACTGTCTGACAACGAGCGCACCCTTATCGTCGACGAAATCAACGAAAACATCAAAACGCTTACACGTTTCAAATACGATAATCCCGAACTGCTCGCCGTTTACAACACACAAATCAAAGACATCGAAAAAGTTGTGGAGAAATACCGCAAGCAGAGCGGCGACCCAGTTGTTTACGGACGTTGGTACGAACTTAGCCAGCTCACTGCACAAAACCGCGAGATGATCAACTTTCTGTACCCGAAAATGACCGAACTCATCTACCGTCAAGGCATCACCAGCTTGGTGAACGGCGACGTGGAAAGGGCGCGAATACTTTTCAACAAGGCCATACAGCTCAACAGCAACCACGTGATGTCGCACTACCAGCTGGCCAAGATAGAGATTGACAGCATGCAGATAGCCTCGGGCGCACAGAAACTCGAAAACATACTCGGCACCATGTCGCCCACCGCCGACCAGAAAAAGCTCATCACCGACCTGCTCAACAACACCTACAACAAAAACTTCATGTACGCCCTCAGCCTCGCCGACCAAGGCAAGCACGCCCGCGCCATGGAGGTGCTCTCGCAACTGAAGGAATTCTGCGACTCCGACGAACTCAACATCTGCGAGGACCAGACCCTTGCCAACGCCATATCTCGCAGCAAGTCGCAGATCTACAAAGACCACATACGCATTGCCAACAAGTCGCTGCACAACGGCAAAAACGTCGTGGCCGAGTCGTTTGCAATGATAGCCTACGAATACTACTCCGAAAACAAAGAGTCGCTGCCCGCCGACACCGAATTTGAAGCCCTTATCAAGAAGATAGCCCAAAACTACCTCAACCAAGCCAAGGAACTCGAAGGCGACCGCAAAGCGGCTCTTTATCAGGAATATCTCGACAAAGCCGCCGCCTTGGCACAATACCTCAACGGCGAGGAACGCAAAGCCCTGAAATCGCAGGTGGCCGCCCTAGAGCCAAACAAATCAAAACTGCAACAGAAACAGGAAGCCATTGAAGAAAACGCCAAGGACACAGCCTACTCCGACAAATATGCCGACTTTTCGTCGGAAGACGACGACGACCTCACCGAAACAGATGTGCAGAACGAAGTGGCTAAAATAGAAAAAGACTATGTAAACGAAAACACCAAAACGACAAAATCCAACAACACAGAGATTAGCAAGACCCTCAACGACAAGTTCTACGAGACACGCACACTGCTTTCGGTAAACAGTTTCGAACAAGCCCTCGAAGTGCTCGAAAAAGCTAACCAGCTTGCCAAGATAGAGAACGAAAAAGCCGAAGTCGAGGATATGTACCGCCGTGCAATACGCGAGATATCCGCCAAACGCATGTCGGCCGCCGAATACGCCGTTTGGCAAGGCGACATCAACACCGCCGACAGTCTGGTAAACCTCACCAACGACCTGATACACACCTATAATATGGAAAAGGACACCGCCGTGGTGCGTATAATGAACTCCTACCTCAACGCCCTCGACCAAAAAGTGTGCAGCAAACGTCAGGACGAACTCAACAGCTACGTTTACAACATCTTAGACTGCATCAAACGCAACGACTACTACAAAGCCGAGGCCTACGTCCGCGAAGCCCTTGCCGTGCCCGAGACACGCAAATGCAAACTCGACAAGAGCAAGCTCAAAGCCCTTATGAAACAGATAGAGAAACCCCTCGAATACATCGACCGGCTCGACAACGCCTACACTCTGCTACGCGCCGGCGACACCGCCAACTACATACAACAGTACGGCTCGCTCGAGACAATGTACAACATGTACGACCTCGAATCGGCCGGAGTAAAACACATACCGCTGCGCCAGATACTCTCAAACATCAACAACACCGACCTCACCCTTGAAGCCATAGAGATACTGATGCGCCACAAAGACTATATGGTGGCCCTCGAAGTGCTTGGCGCACTGAAAGATATGGGCTACAAAACCTCCGAAACCAAGAAAGTGCAGCCGCGCATGGGCAAACTGATGTCGTACGAA
>JAFPYT010000080.1 GCA_017394445.1 Bacteroidales bacterium
GACAATTTATTTTTTTTAATATATTTGTGGAAATAAAAATAAATTAGAACTAAAACCTTTTAAAAACACAAAAGACAATGGGATTTTTCAAAAGATTATTCAGAATAGGCCAAGCCGAAGTTAACAGCACACTCGATGGCTTGGAGGATCCTATCAAAATGACAGAGCAAGGAATCCGTGATATGGAACAAGACCTTGACAAGAGCATCAAGGCACTCGCCGAAGTAAAAGCCACCTGCGTTCGCTCCAAAAACGAACTCGACAAAGCAAAACAATCGGCCAACGACTACGAGAACAAAGCTATGATGCTTTTGAAACGCGCCGAACAAGGTGCTATGTCGGGCGACGAAGCCGACCGTCTTGCTACAATGGCATTACAGAAAAAAAGCGAAACAGTACAGAGCATTCCCACTCTGCAAGCCAATTACGACAAATATTGCGCTGCCGTTGCCAAACTCGAAGACTCAGTTAAGAAACTTCGCGACAACATTTCAAAATGGAAAAACGAAGCCAAGATGCTTAAAGCACGCGCCAAAGTTAGCGAGGCTACAGCCAACGTTAACAAGCAATTAGCCGGCATCGATAGTAGCGACACAATTGCAATGCTCGAACGCATGAAAGAAAAAGTAGATCAGCAAGAAGCTCTTGCCGATTCGTATTTGGATATTGCCAATGCCGAAGTGGGTGTTGACAACGAAATCGACTCAGCACTCGAAAGCACAGGAGGCAGCCTCGAAGCATCGAGCGCACTTGCCGCACTCAAAGCCCGTATGAGCGCACAAAACGCTATTGAATCTTCGGTAGAATCTTCAAAAGCAATTGCCGACGCTTCTGTTTCGGAATTAGACCAACTTAAACAAAAGATGGCAGAACCTCAAGCAGCACAGCAAGCCGACGTAGCCGAAGCTCAGCAGCAGGCAGACCAATCGGCGCTTTAAATCATAGCCCCAAACCATAATGGTTGGCTCTTAATAGTATCAGTTTTACACTTTTACTATTTTGAGCCAACTTTTTTTGTTAAAAAATATTAATAATCGCCAAGATTTTGTAATTTTGCCAAATAATTAACTGAAAAAACTAAAAACTATACCATGAAAAAAGTTGTTCTATTAGCCGCAGCAACCGCCATATTTTCAGCGGTAAATGCGCAAGTGCCGACAACGCCGATAGGAATAACAATTCCCGAAGGCTATCAAACCACATCGTTTTACATATCAGGAAACGGTGAAAAAGCAATCGTAGGTTTCAAAAAAGACGAATCTGTAAAATTTCTCCTCTTCGAAAAACAGGGCAGCAATTTTTCTAACGGCGAGGCTGTACCTTTTCTCGATCAACTAATCGCCGACAAGAAAAACCCCACTACTCCATCGCTCAACCACGACGGCACCCGAATCTACTTTTCTGCCAAAAACGAAAAAGGCGACAACGACATTTTTTATTCCGACAAAGACAAAGGCAAATGGGCAGAACCCGTTAACATGGGCGAAACCATCAACTCATCTGCCAACGAAACCTATCCGTCGGTAAGCAGCGACGGACTCAGCATCTATTTTATTCGACCCGCAAAAGATGCCAAAGACAGCCGTTGCGGCACAATTTTCACATCTACCCGCACACCTTACGGCGAATGGAGTGAGGCTACTGCACTTGCAGAGCCATTAAACCTCGGCTGCGAAACCGCTCCTTACATAGCACCCGACAACAAGACATTATACATGTCGTCGATGCGCGAAGGCGGCAAAGGCGGTTTCGACATCTATTACGCCAACAAGGTTTCGCCGCTCTATTGGATTTTGCCCATTGCGTTAGACACCATCAACACCTCTAACGATGAACTTTTCCCCGTTTATAACGCAGGCAGCAACAAATTATCATATCTTTTCCGCGACCCCAAAAACAAAAAAGTGGTAACATTTGCCGATGTTACCATATCAGGGAAACTGCTTCCGTCGGAAAATTGCCGCTACTATGGCAAAATCATCGATCAAGAAACCCAAAAACCGATGGCTGCCAACATCGAAGTAAGTGACGCTTTTTCGTCTGGCGTAATTGCAACATTTACAAACGATAACGAAACCGGCATCTACGATTTTGTTCTTCCTAAAGACAAACGGAACGTATTTCTTGATTATAGCGCAAAAAACTATTCGCACACTATTCTCGACAAAGATGTTACCCAAAAAGAAGAGAAAATTGATGCAAGTTTGTTTAAAAACGTTCAACTCACCCTCAACATCTACGACCAAGCAATGTTCGACCCCTTGGAGACTGACATTACTGTAAAAGTGGACGGACAAACCGAAAACATCAAACCCGAAAAAATAGATATTGGCCGTTACAAAATGACCCTTCCAATTGGCAAAAACTACAAAATCTATCTTACACAAGACCTCTACGAAGATTATGTAATGGATTTTGACCTTACCCGCAAAGTTCAGTTTCAAGAATTTGAGCGCGATGCCGAATTGGTATCTATGAAAGAAAACCTCACCATCAATGTTGAAGGCGTTAACGAACCTATCGAAATTGAAATCACAAACCTTTCTACCAAAGACCATCACGTTACCACCGTTACCACCGACAAAAACGGCAAGGCTGTGATACCTGTGCGCAAAGGCGACAAATACGAAGTCAACATTATGCCAAAGGGTTACACTTTTTATAATGAAACACTCGACCTGAGCAAAGAGAACAAACGTATAGTACTTGCAAAACTCGAAAAACTTCAAGCCGATTCAAAAATGGAACTTGACAACATCACCTTTGCCACCAACAGTGCCGACATAGCCTCATCATCTTACGAAGAGTTGAACCGCCTTGTAGACCTCTTGAAACTCAACAACCAATTCAAGGTAGAAATTTCGGCACACACCGACGACAAAGGCGCCGACGCATACAATATGAAACTATCCGACCGCCGTGCAAATTCGGTTGTTAACTACCTACGACTCAAAGGCATACCATCTAACCGACTTGTAGCAAAAGGTTACGGCAAAACCAAGCCTCTCGTTCCCAACACAAGCGACGAAAACCGCGCTAAAAACCGCCGTGTAGAATTCAAAATAATTGGTACCGACTTATAATCCGAATAATCATGAAAATAAAAAGCATAATAATATTGTTGCTCGCATGCATTGCAGCACAATCAGTTTCGGCACAACGCCGCCTAAAATACAAAGACGTATTCGACGATATGCCAAACGTAAAACCCGAAATATCATACATGCGCTACGACGAGCTCCGTCAGCAAGACCCCGAATTTACCAACACATATTTCCAGATGGGTTTGTTAGACTGGGCATGGCTGCAAGACGAAGACCCGTTTGTCAACACACAGAGGGTCAACCAGCTGATTTACGACACAAAACTCTACCTCGGCGTATGCGCAGGATACCTCAAACGCGACGACAAAGAGGTGAAGAAAAACAAGGTCTACTATTCTAATTACCCCATTATCTCTGATATGGAGCAACTTGATTTTCAAGATGTTTTAAATTATGTTAACAAAACCATCGATAAGGTAAAAGAATACGAAACCAACGTTAACCGTATTATTGGATTCTACACCAAGACAGTAGAAAAAAACAACAACTGCGTTGAGATTTTTAAAAACATTGTTGCCACTCAAAGCAATTACAAAAACCTTGTAATGACTGCCGACAAAAAAATCAAAAAGCAGCTGAAAGAACTATCTGACAATTTCGACTCGGTAAATTATTATTTCAACGAGTATAAAACCGCTCTTGCCAATTATCCTATCAAGCAATATAACCAGCAGTTAGAGATAATACCGATTTCCACCTACCGTTTAGACGGTCTTACATCATCAGATTTTCTTCAACCCAAAGTTCCTATTTGGGACTATCGCACATGGGTTAAAGAAGTTACCGGCGAAATGGATGGCAACATTGCCGACGTTAAAAGTCAGTCGATTGCCTACGTTGACAATATCCGCAGTGTAATAGCAGGTTACGAAAAATCAAAACAGCCCACCGACGCCATTGCCGAGTTTAAACCCAACAACAAGCTGGTAAACCTCACCGAAAAATACGACTATAAATCGCTAATGTCGGCATGCGTAAATTACGAAACCGCGTTGGCAAACCTCAAGCTTGTTGCCCAAAAAACTAACAACCAACCTGCAGAACTGACCTCATCAGCCGAACCTTACAGCAGCAAAGTGCTTTATTACTACGACCTTTATCAGCACAAAGAAAAATGCGACAACATTCTTGACCTCATAAAAGTGCGTACCACAAAACAATCGTGCAACAAACACAAAGTGTTTATCGACAGCCTCTACACATCTACCGATGATTTTAACGCAAATTTTGAGCAAAGCCAACGCACCGAACTCAAAAACATCGAAAACGGCTATCTTGGCAACCTTACCACCTTTGCTGTCAACGAATTTAATCCCGCTATTCAAGTTCAGTGGCAAAAAGCAAACATATCATTAGCTGTATACACAGGCACATTTGACGAGGCTCAAGCCGGCAACTACTACACATTATACAACACCCGCGATGCATTTGGCAACCGCTATGCATGCGGATTCCGCAAAACCACATCCACTGCCGCACAGGGATTTGTTGCTAAAATTGATTTAGAAGGTAAAGTGCTTTGGCTCAGAAACATCACCAATTCGCCCTCAGGACAAAATTTAGTTGTTAGCGTAATACCAGGCGATGGCGGAATCTATGTTACCACCACTGTAACATCCGACAATTCAGGCAATAAAACCCAAGTGGCAAAATACGACGAAACTGGCAAACTATCTGCCAAAACAGATGTTTCTTCGCCATTAATTCCTATAGCTTCGGCATACGACGATGTAAACGAGCAAGTTACAACCATCTTTAAAGGTTCAAAACTCAACACTGCCGCTGGTGAAGAAGATGTAGAAATTGCCACAGCCGACTTTGCTGCAAAATCTGCAACCCAAAAAGGTTCGTTTAAACTTGATGGCAATGTTTCGGGAATAACCATAGCTTCGGGCAAAATTGTTGCTGTTTGCAACTATAAGGCACTATCGTCGGAAACCGACAAAATAGACCTTAAATCAGCCGGCGACGTTGCCATTGTAACTGTCGACGACAAAATCAGCGCATCGCCTTTGCGCAGTCAAGGACCTGTATTTTCGGTTTATCCAGCAAAAGTAAACGCTCAAACAATTTGCGTTCCCACTGTTAAAGGCAGTGCCAAAACAACACTTGCAACCACCGACAAAATAATCTACAACATAGCCGACATCAACGGAAATTTTGTTTACAGCAGCGAAAAATAACCGCTGGCTAACATACTAACTTTAAAAAAAGATTTTTTGCAATGCAAAAAATCTTTTTTTTGTAAAGTTTTGCAAAATTTTTGTATCTTTGGAGTATCTAAGCGTTCGTGTTTTTTTGGCGCAATAAAACTTTTATAACGATGAAACAAACTGTAACACTTATAGTTGCATTAATACTAAGTATATGCTCTATCTCGGCGCAAACCATAAAGCATATAGGTACGCCATATATCAAAAACTTTTTTCCCGAAGATTACAATTCGAGCAAGCAAAATTGGTGCGCGGTACAAGACTTTCGCGGCATACTCTACGTTGCCAACACACAGGGAGTGCTTGAATACGACGGCGTTAATTGGAGGTCGATAAGCACATCAAAAAACTCATCGGCACTTGCACTTGCACTGAGCAACGACAAACGTCGCGTATACGTGGGCGGCAACACCGACATTGGATATTTAAGTCCCGACAGCAGTGGCACAATGCAATACGTATCGCTTTATGAACTTTTACCCGAACGCTATCGCAATATCAAAGTATATGGAATAACTGTTACCGAAAACAACGAAGTGCTCTTTTGTGCATCGTCGCAATTGATGCTCTACACGGACGACACCATCAAAGTTATCCCCTTGAAAGACGGTAGCACAAACGTTTTTTCGTATATCACCAAACACAACGGTCGCGTATACGTAAATCAGTCAGACAAAGGATATTGCGAATTTATCAACCGCAAAGATGAACCAATTGAAGCATTAGAAGGCACCGACACAATACCCGACAACCAAGTGGTATCAATACTTGGCGACAAAAACGGAGGAATGGTGCTCGCAACCAAAAAACTCGGCATTTCGATTTACAAAAACAACCGTTTGACCCCGCTCGACATACCTGTAAACGCCGAGCTCGTTCAATCAGACCTCTATTGCGCCACTCAATTGAAAGGCGGATATTACGCCTTTGGCACACTCAAAAAAGGAATTATCATCACCGACAACAATTTCAACGAAGTAAACCGCTTTAATCAATCATTTGGATTGTGCAGCAATCAGATAATCAACCTTTACCAATCACCCGAAGGTGGTTTGTGGGCACTCACCAACAACGGAATAGCCTACATCGACATTTATTCGCCTATTTCTACCATACACGTAGGCATCAAAAAAGTGTCGGCGATAGGATGCGTAAACGACGACATTTATATTGGCGCAAGCAGTTTGTTACGGATTCACAACAAAGACCTCGCTCGTGGCGGAGATGCATTTCAATCGGTTGCCTTTCCTGCCGACAAAACACAAAACACCATAAACTCCATCAACGCTGTTGACAATCAGATAATTTGCGGCACTGCCAAAGGCGTTATCGGCATTACCCCAAACGGCGAAAGTTATGCAGCAGAAAAAACCACACAAGTAGTGCGTCCTGTGATACAATCAGAAAAACGTCCTGACTTGCTAATCGGCGGTTGCATAGGTGGTATTTCGGTATATGAAAAAAATCCCGACGGCAATTGGAGCAAACGTCAGCAAAGCGTTACAGGGTTTGACGTTGAAACCCGCCACATAGTAGAAGACCCCGAAGGATTCTTTTGGGTATCGAAAAAAGAAACTGGATTGTACAAACTTATCCTCGACTCATCGTATTCAAAAGTAATCACCGTAAAACAATACGACCAACACGACGGATTGCCTTCATCGATGGGCAATTATGTTTACAAAGTGGGCAAAGATATTATTGTAGCCACGCAGCAAGGCTTTTACTCTTACGACAAATTAAACGATACATTTGTTAAATCAGAAAAATATAACGCACTTTTTAATAACGAGATAGAAGCATACACCATATACCAAGACCAATACGGCAAAATATGGATCAACTATCTGCAAACACGCAAAAATGCAAAAAGCGAACTCTGTTTTGGATATTTTAATGGCTTTGACACCACCAAACAAAACACAAGACTATTTGTGCCGTTTGCAAGCAAATTCAAAACAGTGAAAGACATAGCCGACAGTTGCTACCTCATCGGATGCGACGACGAACTTTTGCACTATGATTCTAAGCTTCAAAAATATTTTGATATTCCCTTTAAAGCCTTTATCCGCAGAATGGAAACCATAACAAACGATTCGTTATTGTTTGGCGGAGCATACGTTACAGATGAAGGAGATGTGGATTCTTTGCAAACCGAAACATTAAAAATTACACTTCCATACGATTTCAACGGTGTAAAATTTGAGTTTGGAGCCAATTCGTACGAATATCCCGAAGAAACAAAATTTAAATATTTTCTTGAACACAACGATGCCGGATGGAGCGATTGGAAAAGCGAAAACTTCAAAGAGTTTAACAACCTTTCGCCAGGCACTTACACCTTTATGGTAAAGGCACGAAATATTTTTGGACACGAAAGCGAAGTGGCTCATATCACATTTACTGTGTTGCCGCCATGGTATATGACAATTTGGGCATACATTCTTTACGTGCTTGCATTTGCCGCTGTAATTTGGGTAATTATCAAGATCTATTTCCGCAAGTTGTTGAACGACAAGCAACGACTTGAAAGAATTGTAAGCGAGCGCACTGCCGAAATTGTTGAAAAAAACAAAGAAATTACCGAAAAAAACAAGTCGATTACCGACAGTATCAACTATGCAAGCCGTATTCAAAAAGCAATGCTTCCGCTCGATAGTCGTATTCAAGAAGCTCTACCAGAGCATTTTATCTTGTTCCGACCGCGCGATATTGTTAGTGGCGACTTCTATTGGTTTGCCGAAACTCCCGACCGCATTATCATTACAGCAGCCGACTGTACAGGTCACGGCGTACCGGGCGCGTTTATGAGTATGGTGGGTGCAGAAATTCTTACAACGCTCGTTAGCAAAGGCATTGTAGAAAGCGACAACATTCTTACGCACCAAAACCGCTACATTCGCAAAGCCTTAAACCAAGATCAAACCGAAAACCACGACGGTATGGATATGGCTCTGTGCTCTATCGACAAAAAACGCAATGTTGTAGAATTTACCGGTGCTAAAAACCCTTTGATTTACATCAAAAGCAATGGCGACCTTGTTACCGTTAAACCCGACAAGCAAGGCATCGGCGGCGACCAAATCGAAGAAGATTTTCATTACACCAAAAACGAGATTCCTATAGAACCCGGCACTTGGTACTACATGTTTTCGGATGGTTATCAAGACCAATTTGGTGGTCCTCAACACCGCAAATTTATGATTAAGCACATGCGCGAATTGTTGTTAGAGATTCACACATTGTCTCCTCAAGAACAGAAAGAACGCCTCAACTCCACCATCGAAAAATGGATGGCAGATGGAGGAACTGAGCAAACCGACGATATTCTCGTTATTGGATTTAAACTGTAAAAACCAACACACATTTATATTATAATGAAAAAAGGATTAAACGAACAGCAGGAATTTGCCAACGACTTGATAGACTTTATATCATATAGTCCAAGCACATTTCACGCCACACGAAATATCAAAGCCGCACTATTGCGCAAAGGGTTTAAAGAACTAACCCTCACAGAGGAATGGAAAATTGAAAAAGAAGGTCGCTACTTTGTATCGCAAAACGACACTTCGCTAATAGCTTTTGTGGTGGGCATGGGAGCACCCGAAACCGATGGATTCCGCGTAATAGCAGCCCACACCGATTCGCCGTGCATAAAAATTAAACCATCGCCCGAAATTACTCAAAACGGATATCTCAAACTCAACACCGAAGTTTACGGCGGAGCGATACTCTCCACATGGTTCGACCGTCCGCTATCAATTGCAGGACGGGTGGCAATAAAAAGCAAAAATCCGTTTAAACCCGAAATTCGCCAATTCAACGCCAAACGTCCGTTGCTCGTGATTCCAAACTTGGCTATACATTTTAACCGTAATGTTAACCACGGAGTAGAAATTAATCCGCAACAACATGTGCAGCCACTTTTAACCTGTGTAAAATCGCCGTTAGAAAACAGCAACTACCTTGTAGACCTAATTGCATCGGAGCTCAACACATCGCCCGACAACATATTAGACTTTGACCTTACACTTTACGACACCGAAAAAGGCACACTCGTGGGAGCTAATAACGAATTTATACTCTCGCCCAAGCTCGACAATCTTTCGATGATACACGCCGCAATGGAGAGTTTATTTACAAGTCCTGTAATAAATTCAACCCAAATAGTGGCATGCTTCGACAACGAAGAAGTTGGCAGCCGTACACGTCAAGGCGCAGGTTCACCATTCTTAAAAAACGTTTTGGAACGCATAATTTACAAACTCAATGGCGACAAAGAAGAATATATGCGGGCAATTTACAACTCGTTTTTGATTTCGGCAGACCCAGCGCACGCCATTCACCCAAATTATGCAGAAATGTCGTGTCCCACAAATCGTCCGATAATAAATCACGGCCCAGTAATAAAATACAACGCCGACCAAAAATACACCACCGATGCCGAATCGGCAGCAGTATTTGTGGCATTGGCACAGGCAGCAGGGTCGCCCATACAGCGTTATACCAACCGTTCCGACCTTGCCGGAGGATCCACACTCGGCAGCATTTCGTCAACACAAGTAGACATCAAGAGCGTTGACGTAGGCACGCCTATGCTTGCCATGCATTCGGCACGCGAATTATGCGGCGTATACGACCATTTCAATATGAAAAACATATTCAAAGAATTTTTTTTGAAATAAATCGAAAAAACGCATACATGTAAAGTTTTTTTTTTGTAAATTGCGTTGTAATTAAAAATGCTAAAAGTAATATTATGGAAGTAAAAAACCACAGACTCGTAGGCGACAAAGTTAGCTTTGTCCAGGCCACAAAATGGAACAAAACCGCCGAGATGAAGCCCGACGCCATTATCATACACTACACGGCGGGCGCAAGCGGTGCAGCCACAGTAAAATTGTTTTCAGCACCATCGGCTACCACTTCTGCCCACATGGTAGTTAGCGAAGACGGCTCTGTAACCCAAATGGTAGACTTCAACCGTAAGGCAGTACACGCTGGCACCAGTAGCTACGGTGGACGTTCGTCGTACAACAATTTTTCAATTGGTATCGAGATTTCAAACCCTGGTTATTTGCAAAAAATCGACGGCAAATATTACACATGGTGGGAAGCAAAAAAAGAAAAAAAGACCGCTACCCCCGAAAGCAAAGTATTTGTAGGCAAACACCGCAACAGCGTTACCAAAATGAACTATTGGTATAAATATACCGATGCTCAAATTCAAGCTGTTAAGGAAATTTGCATAGCTCTCTGCAACGCTTACCCAATCAAAGAAATTCTTGGACACGAAGAAATAGCTCCCGGACGTAAATGCGACCCAGGTCCTGCATTCCCCCTCGACGAGTTGCGTACCGAAGTGCTCGCTAAGAAAAATATCAGTATCAACGACCTTTTTGCTCACGCAATGGAAGAGTCGGCTGCATCGGCACTTGTTCTCGGCAAAGTAACAGTAAAACTCAACTTCCGCACCGAACCCAGCAGCAATGCAGCTTTAAAATCAAGCCCGATTCCCGCAGGAACTTTTGTTTACATCGTTGGCGAACAAGGCGAATGGTACAATATCCTCCGCGAAATTTCAGGTTGGATCGACAAGGAATTTGTAGAACAAGACAATTCTGACAGCGATTACGACGGCGAACTTCTATCCGACAACGCTATGCTTTACAGCGACGAAAAGAAAACCAAACGTCTTGTAAGCAGTCTCAACAAGGGCGTTAAATTCAACATCCTCGAACAGCAAGAGAATATGTTTAAAATCAAGGCTGTTGTTCCTGGATGGGCAAGCAAGAAATATATCACAAAACAGAAATAATAAGTTCCGATACTTCAAAAACACAGAATCATATTTTTTTGTTTTTTTATTTTTCTCCAACAAAAGACAACCCTTTTTCGGGGTTGTCTTTTTTATTGGATAAAATTTTATGATTCAAAATCGAATGAAATTTGCGCTTCTTCGCCGGGACGAATAATCTCAAAATCAGGATCATCGCCATTACCCTCAATAAGTTCTACAGTAGAACCATCAGGATTGTTGTCGGGATTTGTGTCAGATCCTTCGGGTGGCTCGGCATCGGGATTATGTTCAAATTTCATATCAGCCACCTCGTAGATGCTTACACGCTTGCCACGTGCACGGAAACTCTTAACGCCGATAAATTCAACAGCATCAATAGTTTCGGCGGGACGTCCCTCGTTTTTACCACCGAAAGTAACCACTAAATTTGGACCATAATCATCGGTAATATCGTAAAGCTTGCTATCAGTATTATCGCCAAGTAGGAACTGTTCTTTCTCTGAAAGTTCAAAATTAAAGCGTTTGAGATATCCAAAACCAAGGTCGGCATCAAAATATGCTAACGAAACTGTGGTTTCGGGATTAAACTTGCGAATAAAAATAGTATCATCGTCGAAATGCGTGCTGAGGTCAAAACCAGTAATACGATAATATCCATTTTGAGTAACCGAAACAATGCGGTCGTCGCCCGAAAATTCACCTAAGAAATCGCCACGTTCGTCGGTATTCAACCGCATAACAGATGTGTCGAACCAAATTTTCAAACCTCCGAGAGTGCTTACACCAGAACCCACTTTTGTGATTTTGTGGATAGGATATTTGGTAATAATGTTGCCCATAGAGGCGCGGTTTTTAACACTGAGAGTACCAAAATCGTATTCCCACGAACGTTTTTTGAGCTTTGCACGAGCCTTGAGAAGTATCTTAACAGTTTCTGCCTCGCCATTGGCATTTGCCGAAAAATAGAGCACTTCGCTCATTTGAGTACCCTGCGTTACATCGTACTCCTTATCGCGAGTTATACCCTTAACATTAAAGCGTTTAGCATACGAAATTCCGGTTTTGCCGTCGCGATAGATAACGTTGTAAATGGTGCGCTCGTCGTTGTTGCGGAACACATTGACGTAAATTGCGTCGGTGCCAATAAAGAACTTATCCGAAATTTTTGATATAGTGTATTTTCCGTTGCGATGAAACACGATAACATCATCAAGATTAGAGCAGTTGCAAATAAATTCGTCTTTTTTGAGACCCATACCTGCAAAACCGTCTGCCCAGTTGAC
Organism: Bacteroidales bacterium; assembly: GCA_017394445.1. Taxonomy (GTDB): domain Bacteria; phylum Bacteroidota; class Bacteroidia; order Bacteroidales; family UBA3824; genus UBA3824. Next base: position 12,404 of record JAFPYT010000080.1, read on the forward strand.
ATAGAGTTTTTCGTTGGCAACCACCACCTCTTTTGCCACAATATTGTCGAAATTTTTGATTTCGGTACGGCGAGTACGGTTTTTGCCATATTTGTTTTTAATATTGGTGTAATACTCTATGGCATAATCAATTATGTGTTCAAGTTTGTATTGAGCCTCCTCCATTTGCTTTTCGAGACTCTTGATATAATTATCAGCCTTAAAAGCGTCGTATTTAGAAATACGCTTGATTTTCAATTCGGTAAGGCGGGTAATATCATCGATAGTAACAGGCTTTTTGAGCAAATGCTTAAACGGTTCGAGAGCGGTGTCGATGGTTTGCACAATAGCCTCCCAAGTTTCGCAATCTTCGATAAGATTATAAATGTGGTTTTCGATGAAGATTTTTTCGAGTGATGCATCGTGCCAACTATCAGCAAGTTCGCCAAGCAAAATTCTAAGTTCGAGCGAAAGCAATTCTACCGTTTTGTCAACCGAGTGACGGAGAATTTCCGACGTATTCATAAACTTAGGCTTGCGGTCAACAATTACGCACGAGTTTGGCGAAAGCGATATTTCGCAATCGGTGAATGCGTAAAGTGCATCAATAGTAACGTCGGGCGAAACATCGGGATTAAGGTTGAGCACAATTTCCACATCGGCGGCAGTTTTGTCCTCAATTTTCTTAATCTTAATTTTTCCTTTCTCGTTAGCCGATACAATTGATTCCATAAGACTCTCAGTAGTAGTGCTATATGGAATTTCGGTGATAGCCAAAGTGCGTTTATCAATTTTTTCGATTTTTGCGCGAACACGCAGTTTGCCGCCACGAGCACCATCGTTGTATTTTGAAACATCGATAGAGCCGCCGGTTGGGAAATCGGGATAAAGTTCAAAATTTTCATCTTTCAAATAAGCGATAGAGGCATCCATCAACTCATTGAAATTGTGAGGCAGAATCTTAGACGAAAGTCCCACAGCAATACCCTCAACGCCTTGAGCCAACAAAAGCGGGAACTTAACCGGCAGAGTTATAGGCTCTTTGTTGCGACCGTCGTACGAAAGTTTCCACTGCGTAGTCTTAGGATTAAAAACAACATCTAAAGCAAGTTTTGAAAGACGCGCCTCGATGTAACGGGGAGCAGCCGCGCTATCGCCGGTAAGAATATTACCCCAGTTTCCCTGGGTTTCAATCATCAAATCCTTTTGACCAAGTTGCACAAGTGCATCGCCGATAGAAGCGTCGCCGTGAGGGTGGTACTGCATAGTAAAACCCACGATATTAGCCACTTTGTTAAAGCGACCATCGTCTAAGCGTTTCATAGCGTGGAGGATACGACGCTGCACGGGTTTCAGTCCGTCGTCGATTTCGGGCACTGCACGTTCCAAAATTACATACGAGGCGTAGTCGATAAACCAGTTTTTAAACATACCTGAAACTGATTTCAGTTGCAAATGGTTTTGAACGCCTCCGCTTATACGTTCGTCTTTATCGGCACTTGCCGGCAAATTATTGTTGTTTTCGTCCTTGATTTCGTCTGACATTTTTGAATTGTTTTGTTGCAAAAAAGACGGCATCAACAGCCGCATAAAATGTTGGTGGCAAATGTAAAAAAAAATTGGCACAGATAAAAAATTTTTTTTAAAAATAAAAAATAATCAAAACTTAAAATTACAATAGAAAATTACCAATTAAACATTACAAAAAAATAAGTATAAAACACAACGAAACACAAAGATTTCCAAAATGTTAAGTATTGATATTTTTAGTAAAAAAATAGGTTTGAACAGTAACAAAAGAAACATTATTCCGTTTAATAATTCGATATATAGTAAAAAAGAGTATGAGACAGTTAAAGATTACCAAATCAATTACCAACCGCGAAAGCGCATCGTTAGACAAGTATCTGCAAGAAATAGGCAAATACGAGTTAATCTCTGTGGAAGAAGAAGTTGAACTTGCACAGCGCATTAAGCGTGGCGATCAATCTGCCATAGAGAAACTTACCAAAGCCAATTTGAGGTTTGTGGTGTCGGTGGCAAAACAGTATCAAAATCAAGGACTTAACTTGCCCGACCTTATAAATGAAGGTAACCTCGGATTGATTAAAGCTGCAGAGAAGTTTGACGAAACGCGTGGTTTTAAGTTCATCTCTTATGC
>JAFPYT010000012.1 GCA_017394445.1 Bacteroidales bacterium
TAATACCAAAGATGAGACGGTAGAACTTGATATTTCTGATTTTAATAATGGCAAGTATTATATTAAGGTAGAGCCACTTAACGATAATTGCGCCAAAATACCTTCCGATTATTTTATCTCGCTTTTGGCTGTGGATTTGCCCAAAAATCTTCCGCCTGTGATTGAGTACAAAGGCGAATTGGAGGTGATGGAGTGATTCTCTAAGTATACGCCTCAATGATTTGCGAAAAGCGGTTTAGAATATCGTCTAATCCATTGATATTCTCGGCGTTAAGGGGAATGTTTACGGCAAATGCAGCGCGTTGACCGTTGCTCGACATTTCGCTGGTGGTGCTAACGCCCTGATATAGTGGTGAAAGAATGGTTTCAAGAGCCTTCATCTCTTGGTTAGTTTCGGTAAAATTCTGTTTTTCACTGCCTTTGCGTAATGTGGCTTCGGTGAGCATTATTATTCGGTTTTTACGAAACACAAGGTTGAAAACTTTTCCGCCGAGTTCGTATGAAGCAGTGTTGTTGACAAATTGTATGGGTTTGAAATTCAGGCTATAAGCAATCTTTTTGTATAGTCGTTCGTTTCTTCCTCGCCACCATTTCCACGATAGCACCCACACCAAAAACAAACACGCAAATATAACAAATACCACTGCGTTGTGACTTTTAACGGCGGCTATCAGCATTATGCCGGTGATTATACCTAATATGATGAGGAATTTTTGCATGGTTAATTTTTATTATGCGCAAATATACTTGATAAAAGTGAATTTACAAATTTTTTCTCTACCTTTGCCGCGTAACAATTAAACACACTCAACAATGGCTTCAAATCTTAAAAACTTATCTGATTTTGGGGATGTTGAAATCCCAAACGGCAGCGATATGAAAATCGGTATTGCTGTGGCTCAATGGAACAAAGAAATTACTTCGGCACTTTTCAACGGTGCTAAACAAACTCTTCTGAAACACGAGGTTAAGGAAGATAATATTATTTCGGTGTCGGTGCCCGGAACTTTTGAGTTGACTCTCGCCGCTCAAAACCTCTTGGAATACACCGATGTGGACGCTGTAATTGTGCTCGGTTGCGTTATTCAAGGCGAAACCCGTCATTTTGATTTTATTTGCCAAAGTGTAACTCATGGCGTTACCGAATTGAATATCAAGTACAACCAGCCTGTGATTTTTGGCGTGTTAACTACCAATAATTTGGAGCAAGCCCAAGAGCGTGCCGGCGGAAAACTTGGCAACAAGGGCGACGAGGCTGCTGTTACTGCACTTCAAATGGTGGATATGCAGAGCCGTTTGCGCCAAAATTATTTGAATTGCTATCCTGCTGAATAAATTACTGTTTTACAGCAATTTTAGGATTATCAATATTGAGTTTTTCGCCTTCGGAGGCAGCAACGGCGGCGGTGCAGCAAACGTGTGTCCACATATCTACAAATGGACAAAACGATGCGAACAATATGTCGCACACTACCACAAGTCCTGCGCCTTCGATGGGCATTCCCATATAACTAAGCACCGGCAGAAGCATTATTGTGAATTTTAGCGGCACGTTGGTAACGCCCACAGTTATCAGCCATACGGCAAATGCCAGAATAATTTGTTCTATCAACGGTATGCTTATGCCGAATGCCTGCGACACAAACAGCGCTGCTATTAATAGATAAATGGTGGTGCCGCTGTTGTTGGTGAGTGTGTGCAACGGCATTGAAAAATCGGCTATCTGCTGCGAAACTCCTGTTTCTTTTTTTATTCTGTTTACCGCCAAAGGCAAAGCCACAGCCGCCGACGACACGCCAAATGCTGTGTAAAGTACGCTACCGTATGCTTTTATCAAGCGAAATGGTCGGCAACGAATCACTATTTTTGCAAATATTGGCAAACTTACGTGGGTTTGCACGGCTAATGCTGTTAGCACAGTGATTACAAACGGCAGTAGACGGCTTACAGGTGTGGCAATATCTTCAGTGGCAGCAGTTTTGGCTATGATACCAAAGATTCCAAACGGAGCAAGACGACCGGCAAAGGTTGAAATGCGCATCATCACTTCCGATGCCGAATTGAAAAAGTTGGTAAGAAAAATTCTGGTTTTGTCTTTGGAGCGTGTAATAAAATATCCAAACACAGCAGCAAACAGCATTATAGCACATAAATTGTTGTTGTCTAATGCTTTGAAAAGGTTACTTGGAAACATTTCGGATATAAAGTCGCCAAAGTTTCGTGTGTCTTCGTTGCTAAACTGACCCGAAAAGTTGAGGTCTGCGCCACTACCGGGTGAAATTATGTTTGCCAACGAAATTGCGGCTACAATAGCCATAGCCTGTGCTGCAAGTACGCAGAGAACGTTTTTGATAGTTATTCTGCCTATGGTTTGAATGTTGGTGATTTGCGATACTGCCGCAATTACGCCTGTGAGCACAAACGGTATGAGTATGAAACTCAGTATTTTAATATATATTGTACCCAAATATCCTGCCACTACGCCTCCGCTTGGAAACGCCGACCCAAATATGTAGGCGGTAAGTCCCGCAAAGAATATCTGCCACGAAAGTGGAAATTTCAAATTTTTCATACCGTTGCGTTGTTATGGTTTATTTTTCTAAAAGTTTGTCGCCGGTGGAGCGAGCCACGTTTTCTTCCCACTCCTTGCCGTAGCCAGGTTGTGTGAGTTCGGGAATACCTTTGCCGCTACCGTTGTCTTTGAGTTTTTGGTCGCCGTCGTTGGTCTTAACGTTGCCGTCCATATATTTCATAAAGAGGTAGTTGAAGAATTTTTTGCGCTCTGCCACAAGGTTTGAGCCTGTTTTTACCGAAAAATCTGTGAGCAGTTTTATAGCCGCTTCGGGGTCGGTTTTGCCTAATGTAATGGCTTGTTTATCAATTTCTTTGGTGCGCTCAATAAATTCTTTTTCTTGTTGCTGTTGCACTTTTTCTATTTCGGGGTGGATAAGGTTGTAACGTGTGTAAGCCCAGTTTGAAATCATATTGTTTACCCAAAACGACGAATTGTCGCTCCACTCTATCATCGAGCCGTTTTCGGCAGAATATTCGTAAGGTATTTCGGTGATGCTACTATAAAAAGGTGCGAAAACTGTACTTGCAGCATCGTCGGTGCCAAACCAGAAAAGACCGCCAACATAGTCGGGCATCCAGTCGCGGCTTTGGGCTGCAAAGACAAAACCTGTCTGCTGTGTGGCTGTGGTGCGTTCGTTGAGATATGTCTTGCCGTCAACCTCGAATGTTAGCGGACGCATACGGTAAGGGCAGTGGAATGGACCTGCGCCAACATCTACCGACATATCTAACTCGGTGCCTTCCAAATGGTTGCGCATTGCATTCATTGCCTGATGAAGTGTAAAATGCCAATCGGGTTTGATCCAAAGCGGCAAACGGTTTGTGGGAAAATTTGCCGGTGTTTGGCATCCTCCATTGTAAGGCACAGCACGTTGAACGTTGCCTTTGGCATAGTCCCAATATTTTTGATTTTTGTCGAATGATTTTGGTGCAGCCTCCTTGAAAAACGCCCAAACCCTTATGTCGCAGAATCTTGCGCCTTCAAAATCAACGGGGTTGTAAACGTCGGAAAAACTGAACTCCTTGTTGCTGCCGCTGTAAAAATTGTTTTTTATGGCAAACGAAATTACATCGTGCGAATTAAAAGTGTCGGCTTTGGGGTCGTCCCACTTGTTTTTGCCCTGATATTTAAAAGTGGTGATGCGTGCTTGGTTGGCGTGAGCGCAGATGTAACCGTCGGGCACACGGCGCGCCACCCAAACCATACCTTTTTCAAAGTTGCCTTTGCCGATAACCTCCATAATCCAAACCTCTTTTTTGTCGGCAATAGAAAACGATTCGCCTTCGCTTGCATATCCGTATTTATCAGTAAGTTCCGCCATAATTCTGATGGCTTCGCGGGCGGTTTTTGAGCGTTGTAGGGCAATGTAAATGAGGCTTCCGTAGTCGAGAATTGCGCCATCTTGTTCTTGCAGGCTTGCCAAACCGCCGTAAGTGGTTTCGGCTATGGTTACTTGGTTTTCGTTTTGGTTGCCTATTACATTAAAGGTGTGTTCCACTTGCGGAATCTGTCCACGATGTTTGCCCGAGTCCCAATCGTAAATTTCGAGCATCGATCCTTTGGGCCAATCTTGTGCCGGATAGTGATAAAGGCATCCGTAGAGTTGGTGCGAATCTGCCGAGTATGTGATGATGTTTCCGTTTCCTCCGCTTGCCGATTTGGTAATCAGAAAGTTGGTGCAGGCATCTGCGGTAGAATTTACCAATGCTACCGTTAGAATGGAAGTTACAATTGTTGCTGTTTTGTGAAGTATGCTTTTCATCTTTATTTATTTTTTTACAACCCAAATATAATTTTTTTACTTGAATTATTGGTTAAAATGATTAATAATTTTCAACAAAATGTGTAAAATGTTGAATTGTAGTGTTTTATATATATTATTTTTGCTAAGTAAATTATTTTTGTATTTTTGTAAAAAAAAATTACATTATTTTTTGTTAATATCATTTTTTCTCTGTAATATTGGCACGATTTAGGTATTATACTAATCAAACAATACTAATTTTTAAAAAATTAAGAATATGAAAAGGAGTTATGCAATGTTATTATTCGTCGCATTTGTGGTATTAGGATTTATTTTTAGTTAGCGACGAAACAGTTTGACCCACAAACATTTGACTTTACACTTGTAAGGATTTCGCGGATAATTGCGAAATCCTTTTTTATTCTATGTGCGAAATAACAATTTTTAAACTATCAACATTAATACGTTGAGTCAGCCATTTTTTAAGTCGTGGAATGTCGGTTTTTACCGATTTATTGTCGGGCAATATTTCTACAAGTGCCAATGCTTGTTTGGAGAAGGAGTTCTCGTCGGCATTGTTGAATATTAATGTGTTTTTGATATTAGGGAAAAGGATTTGAGCCTCTTCGTTAATTTCTTTTGTAATATTTTGATATTGAGTGTATTGAGTAAGTTTGTCGTTAAGATTTTTGATAGTGATGGCTTGTTCGTTAAACTGTTCGGCATATTTGGAGGTTTCGTTGTGCGATTTTGAACGCATTATACTGTCGCTTTGAACGCCTTGAATTATTTTGAGTTTAAACTCATCGATGTTGTATTTTCGCATTTTGTCTTCGATGTGAGTTATTTCGTTGATTGATAATTCGTTACCAACCATAGCAACTTTTAAAACCTTGGCATCCAAGTCGAGTTCGTGCGATATTGCTTGTGTGCCTATAAAGTTGAGTTCTTCTTTTACAAATAGGTTGATATTTCGGCGTAATGTATTGTTGCTAAATAAGTTGTATGTTAAAAAAACAGATGGAATTATTGTGAGAATTACAATTACGAGAATCCATCTACGACTTTTGCGTGCGAGGTTGTCGGGAAGTTCTTTTTGGTGAAATTTCATCAATCTAACTCCGGCGTATGTTGAAGCACAAATAAATACAGTATTGATAAAATAAAGGTAAAATGCACCTGCAAAAAAGTAAATGTTTCCATGAGCGATTCCGTATCCGGCAGTGCAAAGTGGTGGCATTAAGGCAGTTGCAATAGCTACTCCAGGAATAACATTACCTTTGTCTTTTGAAAAAATTGCTATAATACCCGCTGCACCTCCAAACATTGCAATAAATACATCGTATGTGGTGGGCGATGTTCGCGCCATAAGTTCTGATTGTGCTTCGTCGAATGGCGAAATCATAAAATAAATAGTGGCGGTGAGAATACTTATAGTAGTGGCTACTCCGTAGTTGAAAAGTGCTGATTTAAAGAGTTTTAAGTCGTTGATTCCAACGGCAAAACCCATACCTATGATAGGACCCATCAGCGGCGAAATCAACATAGCTCCAATTATTACAGCGGTAGAATTTACGTTTAGACCGAGCGACGCTATAAAAATTGCAAAGATCAAGATCCAAAGGTTTGTGCCTTTGAATGAAATGCCCTGCGTTATGGAGTGAGTTATAAGTTTCTCGTTTTCAAGGCCTTTGTTTATAAAAAAATAGTTATGTGCAAACTGTTTAATAAAATTTGTCATCTTTTCTTTTTTTTTGTAAAGATACAAAAAAAATTCATATATTTGTAAGCAAATTATAAAACAATGTTAGACGAGCAATTTTTGGTAGACTATCAGCATGTAACAATAGTGCGCAATGGAGCAGATTTGTTGAAAAACATATCGTTACAGGTACATAGTGGCGATTTTATAACTCTCGAAGGCATGGTTGGATCGGGCAAATCCACCCTTTTGAGGTCGCTGTATGCTGATGTGCCGGTAGCTCAAGGCTCTGCACGTGTTCTTGGTTTTGATGTTAAGATGTTGCCTTTTCGCAAGGTTTCTAAATTGCGACGACAAATGGGCATCGTGTTTCAAAATTATCTTTTGTTTGATAATAAAACCGTTTTCGATAATCTTAAATTTGTGCTTGATTCGCTTGATTTTAAAGTAGATGGCAATCAAAAGGACTATATAATGTCGGTGCTTGACCAAACATCTCTTACCGACAAGGCTTCAGTTTTTCCGCATCAACTTTCGGGTGGCGAACGTCAAACTGTGGCTATTGCCCGAGCACTTGTCCATAAGCCAAAATTGATTCTTGCCGACGAGCCAACGGGTAATCTCGATGGCGAAACTGCCGCTCACATTGCACAAATTCTATTTTCTTACTCGCAGCAAGGTGCAGCAGTAATTGTTGCCACTCATGATGAACCTGTTTTTGCTGATTTTCAGCATGTTGGATACAAAATTAACGGTACTTCGCTCGATAAGATAGAATAATTTCGATATGCTGTTAAGGTACTTTTGGGTTTCGGTTGTGTTGTTGATAAGTGTTGTTGCCAACGCTCAACATCCTTTTTCCACCAAATGGTATTCTGTAAATACTCCGCACGTTAAAATTATTGCCGATAAGTCTGTTAATCAGAAAGATATATTTCGTATAGCCAACTCTTTTGAAACTGTTTTTGCTTGCGATACCGTTTCTCTTAAAGATAATCCGCGTAAGATACCATTGGTAATATCCAATCAATCAACCACTTCTAATGGATATGTAACGTTGTTCCCCTACAAGATGTATTGGTATGGATTACCTTTTCAGAATAATTCGCTTGGCACAGGTGAATGGTTTCAGAATCTTGCTGTGCACGAATATCGTCATGTAATTCAATATCAATCGCTTAAACATGGCATTACACAAAGTGCGAGTTTCCTTTTTGGGGCGTATGGCCATAGCATAATGCGTCTTTCGGTGCCAAATTGGTGGTTTGAGGGCGACGCTGTTTATGCCGAAACTATTCTTACTACGGCAGGTCGTGGTCGGGTTTCGTCGTTTGATTTGCTCACAGCTTCCATTTTAGATTCTCGTCAAAAAAACTATCCTTTCGACAAGATGGTGAATGGTTCGTATAGAAACTATTTACCTAATCATTATGAACTTGGATATCACCTTGTTACACATGGTAGAATAATTGCTGGCGCAGATGTTTGGACAAAGACTGCTCGTCGTTCGTCGTGGTATTCGTTTTGGCCATGGTCGTTTGGGTCTTCGTTTCGTCATTTTTCGGGAATCAATCTTACAAAAAATTATAGGCAGACAATGAATGATTTGCGCAATTTTTATTCGCATAGAATAGATTCGCTCAATATTTCAGATGCCAAAATTATAACTCAAAAACATCCTCGTCGCTATACTTCGTATTCTAATGCGCGATTTATCAGCAGTAATACAATTGTGGCGCTAAAATCCTCTCTTACAGAGCCAACTAAGGTTGTTACCATTAATCTTAATGGCGATGAAAATGATTTGTTTTGCACCGAAATGTCGTCTTTTGATTATGCTGATAACAAATTAATTTGGGCTACAAACGTTCCAGATATTCGTTGGACGTTGCGTGGATATTCTGATATTGCAATATATGATTTTAAAACTCAAAAGCGATATCGTGTTACCAACAAGGGACGTTATTTTTCTCCTGCTATTTCATCTGACGGTAAGTATGTTGCAGCTGTTGAGTTCGATCAAAGCCGTAATGCTTCGTTGGTGGTTTTTAAGGCGGAATACATCGGCGAAAAATTGTCTTCGTTGCACATAATCAAGGAGATACCCGCGCAATATGGAGAATATTTGCGAAGTGTGCGGTTTGTAAATAATAACGAAGTGGCTCTTGTTTCTAACTTTAATAATAAGAATGCCATTGTGGTTTACGACCTTGTTTCATCACAACGACGCATTGTAAAGGATTATCAATCAGAGGCTATCAATACTCTTAAACCATCAGGAGATAATATTTTTTATGATTCTGATTTTTCGGGTATCACTAATATTTGGATGTTGAACACCAAAAACGGAGAGAATAAAATTGTAACTTCACGCAAATACTCCGCTTCGCAACCCGATATTTCACCCGATGGACACACCTTTATATATAGTGATTTTTTGTCAACTGGTGCTAATATTGTTTCTGCTCCGTTAAATACTGGTAACGAGGTTTCGATGGATAATGTAAAGCCCTGTAAATTAGAATATTTTAAACCTTTGATTGATTCTGAGCCATATCAGAAACTTGATTTTGTGGCATCTGCATCTTCGTCGGATGACAAACGGTTTAAGGTTAAGAACTATTTGCCTTTTTACGATCCGATACGAATTTACGGATGGATGCCATATATCAATGAAGATGAGCTTGGTGGAATTGCTTACTCCGAAAATACGTTGGGTACACTGCAATTATCAGCAGATTTTTGCTATCGCATAGATGCAGATTATTGGCGTACTACTTTAAGTGGCGTATATTCAGGCTTTTACCCTGTTTTAGGCGTGTCGGCAAGTTTTCATACTGATGCCGACAAGTATTATTTCCGCAACCGATTGGGAGAGATATACACGCAATATCTTTATTGGGATTCCCGTATTGCAAATTTCGCTGTATCACTACCTTTTAACTTTTCGCGCTTTAATTGGAGTCAA
>JAFPYT010000081.1 GCA_017394445.1 Bacteroidales bacterium
AAAACGTCCGGCGGTGTCAGAGATTGTGCCTGTTGATTTTTTGAGGTTGATAAGGTGTGCAAACTGAACTCCGTTGCCTTTATTGTCAACAAGCCTTCCACGCACCTCAAAAACATGATCTTGTGCGTTTACGGTGTTTGTACACAAACTTATAAGTATCAATACGATACAGCCGATAATTATTTTTTTCACAGTAAGATTATTTTTTTTGCAAATGTATAAAACTGCATTTGGGTAGCAAAACACTTTTTGAATGTTTAACTATAAAAAGACAATTTTAACATTACAACGCCACATAACGGGCACGGATTTCGGCTATCTTGTCGCGAATAGATGTAAAAGCATTATCAGAACAGAAATAGAGATTGTCTTTAATTGTGATATTAGCCTGATTTATAAGAGATTGTATAGCCAAAAAGTCAGCATTAATCTCCCCTACCCCGCCGTCTTTGTATTCGGAGAGGAAGTTTATCATCAAATCAATTGATTTACATTGCTTTAAGATACGCGAAGAGAGTGGCGGATTTAAGCGATATTTACCTTTTGTTAGGTTAAATGCGGTGTACATAGCTTCAATCCACGCTCCAGAAATAATCATAGCGGCAATTTCGTGCTGACCGTTTTCGAGAAGGTATTTGTCGGAGTCGTAAAATGCGTTTGAAATGATTTCAATCATCATTTCCTTATTGTCCATGTTTTGCTCCATTTTTTGCATTGTGGCATCATCAAAAAATTTTAGAACGCCGAGTTGTTCAGCCATTATTTTTACCACCGCCATATATTGTATAACGGTTTGATTTTGGTTAAAAAGGCTTGCATAGCTCATATCAACGCCATAAACACCAAGGTTTAACGAACGGCTCATAGAGGTGTTGTATTTTGCAGAATGAGTTTCGCTGTTGAGAATTGTGGCGTCAAACATTGCATCGGGATGGTCGACAAGAAGAGCAATAATTTCGTGAGATGCAGGTAGAGATTCGAGCACCTTGTTGGCGTTTTCGGAGTCGATACTTGCAGCTGAAGTGTCGGAATTAACCTCAACTATCTGATTGTGATTATCATTTTGATTCCCTACTCCACCGCACGATGCAGCGAGAAAGGTTAATAATATAAGTGTGTAGCGTTTCATATATCTATTTAAATAATGTGCAATTTAGCAAAAAAAACAATATGTTTAAACTTTTTTAATAAAAAATATAGCTATCGACCCCGAAAAAAACAAAAAATTGTGTAAATTTGCATTTTGAAAACATAATAAAGAATATGGACGATTCAAAATTTTCGGAGAGACTTAAAGACATTTTATTATACAGCAAAGAAGAGGCTATACGCTTGGGCGACAATGAGATACTGCCCGAACATTTTTTTCTTGGCATGTTGCGTGATGGCGATTTTGACCTTATGCAAGTGATTCAAGGTGTAGGAATCAATACCGTGGAGGCAAAAAAATCGATAGAGCGTCAGTTGCGACGCGACAAGATGTTGCTTCCGGGCGAGGCTGAATATATACCTTTTGCCAAATCATCGCAGAGGATATTAAACCAAGTGTCGTCGGAAGCTAAGGCTTTACATGCCGAACAAGCAGGACCAGAACATCTTTTGCTAACAATTCTCAAAGACAAGGAAAACACAGTAGCTACGATGTTTCAAGCTAATAATACTGATTACGAAAAACTTAGAGAACGGTTTACTATTAATCCCACTTTTGAAGCTGGATTTACCGACGACGACGAGGACGATGATGACTTTGACGACGAGGATAACAACCGTTCGAACCAAGGAAATACCAATTCGGAAACTCCAGTTATAGATAATTTTGGTGTAGACCTTACCAAGGCTGCCGAAGAAAACCGTTTAGATCCTATTGTGGGACGTGCTAAAGAGATTGAACGTCTTGTTCAGATTCTCAGTCGCCGCAAAAAAAACAACCCTGTGCTAATTGGAGAGCCTGGTGTGGGTAAATCAGCTATTGCTGAGGGACTTGCAATGAAAATTGTTCAAAAGAAAGTTTCGCGTGTGCTCTATGGCAAACGTGTGGTTTCGCTTGATCTTGCAGCTATTGTGGCAGGTACAAAGTATCGTGGACAGTTTGAGGAGAGGTTGAAATCTATACTTGGCGAACTTTCGCGCAATCCTAACATTATTTTGTTTATTGATGAAATACACAATATTGTGGGCGCGGGTTCGGCTTCGGGATCTCTTGATGCAAGCAACATACTCAAACCTGCGCTTGCCCGTGGCGAGATTCAGTGCATCGGCGCAACTACATTAGATGAGTACCGTCAATATATTGAAAAGGATGGTGCTTTGGAACGTCGTTTCCAAAAAATCATTGTTGAGCCTACTTCTGTTGAAGAATCAATTGAGATTCTTAACAATATAAAAGACAAGTACGAAGAACATCACAATGTGCGTTATACACCTGAGGCTATCGCAGCTTGTGTAAAACTTACCGACCGCTACATAAGCGACCGTCATCTGCCCGACAAGGCTATCGACGCTCTCGACGAGGCGGGTTCGCGTGTTCACATTTCTAAAATAACAGTACCACAGCGTATCGACGAACTTGAAAAACAAATCGACGGCACTCGTGAGGAAAAGGTGAAAGCAGTTAAAAGCCAGAACTTTGAACTTGCGGCAAGTTTCAGAGACAAAGAACAGGAACTGCTTAAACTTCTTGATCAAGAGAAAGAGAAATGGGAAAAAGACCTTGAAAACAAGCGTGAAGTGGTTGACGAAGCCAATGTAGAGCAAGTGGTGGCAATGATGACCGGAGTACCCGTTACCCGTATAGCTCAGGCAGAGGGACAACGTCTCAAAAATATGTACGACGAGCTTAAAAAGAAAGTAATTGGTCAGGACGAGGCTATCGAAAAGATAGTTAAGGCTATTCAACGCAACCGCGCCGGACTTAAAGACCCGAATAAACCGATTTGAACTTTCGTATTCCTTGGTCCTACAGGTGTAGGTAAAACACAGTTAGACAAGATATTAGCAGAATTTCTATTTGACAGCAAAGACGCGCTTATCCGTATAGATATGAGCGAATATATGGAAAAATTTTCGGTTTCGCGCATTGTAGGAGCACCTCCCGGATACGTAGGTTACGAAGAAGGCGGTCAGCTTACCGAAAAAGTTCGTCGCAAGCCCTACTCTGTAGTGCTTTTAGACGAGATTGAAAAGGCTCACCCTGATATTTTCAATATTTTGTTGCAAGTATTAGACGAGGGAAGGCTTACCGATGGTCTTGGTCGCAAGGTAGATTTCAAGAACACCATATTAATAATGACCTCGAATATTGGTTCGCGCCAAATACAAGAATATGGACATGGCGTAGGCTTTGGTTCGGGCAACGACGATGATGCTAACAACAAGTCGATTATTGAAAAAGCACTCAAAAAGGCATTTTCGCCAGAGTTCCTCAACCGTATCGACGATGTTATCATGTTTCACAATCTTACCAAAGATAATATCGACAAAATTATTGATATTGAGCTTGTTGGATTGTACAAACGAGTTAGCGATATGGGTTACACCCTTGTTATTACCGACAAAGCTAAAGCGTTTATTGCCGACAAGGGCTTCGACAGTAAGTACGGCGCGCGTCCTTTGAAACGTGCTATTCAAAAATACTTAGAAGACGAAATGGCTACATTTATTATTGATGCAGCTGTGGCTCCAGGTGATGAAATTGTGGCAGATATCGACGAAAAAGGCGAAAAAATTGCTATCAAGATTGTATCTAAACAAACAGAGCAAGAAGCAGAGGCTCAATAGTTTATGGCATCAAAATATCAACATATCGACCTTGCGTATCTCGAAGATGTATCGAGTGGTGACGTAGAAACCAAAAAACAATTAATTGCATTGTTTTTTGAACAGATGGCAGATGTAAAATCAGGATTTGCATCTGCCCTTGCTAACAACGACACCAACGAGATGCGTAAAATTGCTCACCTTGCCAAATCATCTACCAAGATAATGGGAATCAATGATTTGTCGGCAAAGATGCAAGAGTTTGAGCAGAGTCTTAAAACCAATGCCGGAAATACCGATTGCGCATATTACACACAGTACTTTTTCGACAATATCGGAGGGGCGATAGAAGAATTAAATACAGAAATGGCTGCCTTGTAAAGCAGCCATTTTTTTAATACGTTGTTTCAGGAGTGAAAGTAACAGGTTCGATAGAGTTGCGTTCTGCAATATATGTTGCGTACGTTTGGTCGAAAGCAATGCGTGAATCTACTGCGCGGTTGTAAACACCGAGAGCAGCAAGCATAAGTTCGCAAATTTCGCGAACAGCAAAATCTGAACCAGTGTTAGCTGTAATGTAATCGGCTAAATGATTGTTTTCTACGTATTTATCAAACATCGGCGAAGCGTTTCTACTAATTTTGAAACGCAATCCGCACTCTTTTGCCACACTGAGGTCTAAAATATCATCGAAAACAAACACCGTTTGAGCGGGAGTGATTCCGTAGCGGTTGAGTACGCGTTTTAAACCTTCGGTTTTATTCTTAAACCCTAAACATTTGAAATTCAAGTGTTCACGGTTTACAAATTTTTCGGTAGAAGGATTTTTTTCGCCTGAAATTATGCCGGTAATAAGTATTTGGTTAGAAAGCATTTTGCAACCAAAACGCAAAATGTTGAGACCCATGGAATCTACCTCCGAAAAGTTAGAAAACACACCGTCGCCCTTAACACCAGCATTGAAAACGCCGTCCCAATCAAAAATAAGGCATTTAATATGTTGAGCCTTAGATATAAAATCAGATGGGGGAAGAGTAAACACCCCTCCCCTATCTGTAAATAGTTTTAAATCAGAGATATCCATTATTACAAGAGGTCTTGGATATCAATCATACCGCAAGGTTTGCCGTCGGCTGTAACTACAAGAGTATCAATCTTATACTGTTTAAACAGTTTAGAAGAATCGATAAGATAAGCATCTTTCTCGATAGTTACGGGTTGCTTAGATGGCAAAGATGCAAGTTTGCGCGAGAGCACTGTGTCGCCCTCTTTCTCAACCATACGGCGGAGATCGCCATCGGTGAAGATGCCGTAAATAGAACCATCGTCTTCGGTGATTGTGATAGCGCCGAGTTTTGAGAGAGTCATTTTAACAAGAGCCTCGTTGATGGTGGCGTTTTTAGAGATGCAAGCGTTTTCGGTGTGGAAAACATCCTTAACTTGCGAAGTCATAAGTTTTGTATCCTCAAAGAACTGCTCTGTGCCAACGGTTGTGAAGTTGTTTTGCGACATCATTTGCAATACCTTCCACGGAACTGTGATAGTGTGGCAGCCAACGTTGAGAGCGTTGCGAACGTGTTCGGGGTGACGAACCGACGAGAACATAACCTTAGAGTTGTATCCGTAGCGGTTAACAGCGTTAACACACTGTTCTACAAGCGAAATAGCGTCGTGACCCTGGTCTTGCAAACGTCCTACGAGCGGACAAACGTATGTAGCACCTGCCTGCATAGCGATGTAAGCCTGCTGGAGAGTATAAATAAGGTGCATATTTACCATATAACCCTCTCCACGGAGAATGTTGCACGCCTTAGCGCCTTCGAGCGAGATAGGAATTTTGTAAACGGTCTTGGTTTTGTCGAGACCGAGGTCGTTTTGACGGTGAGCCTCGCTGATAATCTCCTCAGCAGTACGGCCGAGAGCCTCAATTTGGAGGATAGGCACAATCTTGGCGAGTTTGAGGATAACACTGTCAACATCGTTGTAACCCTCGCGGTGCATAAACGTGGGGGTGGTTGTAAGGCCGGTGAGAAAACCGAGTTTGAACGCGTTTTCGATTTCCGGCAGATTAGCTGAATCTAAATATAATTCCATTTCTGTGTTTATTTTCTGTATTTTACTTCAATATTGTGCAATTCGATAAGTGGTTTGAGAAAAGCTTCGAGTTTGTCTAACTGCAGCTGACTTGCAGCGTCGCATTTAGCAATTTCGGGCTTAGGATGAGCCTCGATAAAAATTCCGTCTACACCGGCAGCCACACCACTGCGGGCAAGAACGTCGAGATACTGACGTGCGCCGCCGTTGGGATCAGCCGAAGGAATTCCGTATTTTCTGATAGAGTGCGTTACGTCGAACACCACGGGATAGCCGGTTTCGTTAAGATGGTAGAAACTGCGTGGATCAACCACAAGGTCGTTGTATCCAAAAGTGTAGCCGCGCTCGGTGAGGATAACCTTGTAGTTGCCGCACGACTCAATTTTTTTTACGGGCTTAATCATATTCTCGGGAGCGAGAAACTGACCGTGCTTGAGGTTGATAACCGCGCCGGTTTTTGCAGCCTCAGTTACCAAACCTGTTTGCATACAGAGATATGCAGGAATTTGGATAACATCTAACACCTCGGCGGCAGGTTTAATATGCTCAGGGTAATGAATGTCGGATAGAACGGGCATACCGAACTCATTTTTAATACGTTGCAAAATTTCGAGACCCTTTTCTAATCCAGGTCCGAGATAGTAGTCAACGCTGCTGCGGTTGTCTTTCATAAACGAAGATTTGAAAATCACCGGCAACGATAGTTTCTCGGCGGTTTTCTTCACGTGTTCGGCTGTGCGGAGCATTGTGTCGTCGTCTTCGATAACGCATGGTCCGCAGATAAGAAACAACTTATCGGAGCCACACTCCACATTTCCTACTTTTATTATTTTTTTCATAGCGCTATGTTATTGTTTTAAAGTTTTTAACATCGTGTTATTGGAATTTTTACGGTAAATTTAGAGCCAATGCCTAATTTTGATTCCAACTGAATAGTACCGTTCAACATTCCTATTTGTTTTTTTATAATGGCAAGACCAATGCCTGCGCCATCGTATATTTTTTGACCCAAGTGGGCAGCTTTGCGAAATTTTTCGAAAATTATCTTTTGGTCTTCTTGCGAAATACCTATGCCAGTGTCTTTTACCTCGATTCGCAAAAGTTCTTGTTTATCTTCATTTTTTTCGATATTTACAGATAGCGACACAGTTCCGTGTTCGGTAAACTTTACGGCGTTTTCTATTAACAGCGACACTATTTGCCTTAGAAAATTTTCATCGCTCGAAACCTTTAACGAATGTTCGTGTATTTGGTTATCAAAAAGTAGCTTTATGTTTTGTCTTTTGTTTTCGTCGCGAGCCAGAATAGCGTTGTTGTAGTCGAAAATAAACTTCAACAAAAATACAAGGTCGGTAGGTTTTGTTTCGATTGTGGTGTTACCACTTTCTAACTTACTGATATTAATGATATTATCTACAAGATTAAGCAAATATCTTGTACTTTTGCGTATTTGTTCGGATAACTCTACGTATGTGGCACGGTCGGTGTCGGGCATTGAGATAATATCAGAGCAGCAGACAATTGCGTTGAGCGGAGTGCGAATTTCGTGCGAAAGATTATTAAGAAAAGCCGTTTTTAGTTTGTCGGCATCTTCGGCTCGCTCTTTTGCTGTAAGTAGTTCAGAATATTGATCTTTTACAAGTTGTTCAAGATTGTTGCGATAAAGTTCGATTTGCTTTTTTTGAACAAACACGTCAATAAAAACTCGAACTTTGCCAATAAGAATGTTAGAGTTGATGGGTTTTGAGAGAAAATCGACTGCTCCGCTTGCAATAGCAATTTCTTGATATTCAGTGATTGAGTAAACAGCCGACACAAAAATTACTGGCAGATGTTGCGATTTTGGAGCGGAGTGAATTTTTTTGAGCAACTGGAAACCATCCATCTCTGGCATCTGAATGTCGAGTATAACAAGCGCAAATTCTTGTTTTTCAATTTGTTCAAGAGCTTCAATTCCATTGGATACACATACAGTACTAATGCCTGCGTTGCCTAATATGGTTTCTATTAAGAGCCTATTAGGATATTCATCGTCGGCTATTAAAACTTTGGGTTCTATTAAGTTATGTGTTTCCAAGTCCATTTTTATTCTTAATTGCTTTACAAATTTAGAAAAAACTGTTCACTCTACAACTATTTTAACGTTTTTTTTGTTGTCCAATTTGCAAAATGTTAGGCATAATCGTAAGACCTTTTACAATGCGCATTTCATCAGTGATGTTGTGGAGAATTTCTAAGTGGCTGTCGGAAAAATACTCCCAATACATAATGCCACCGAGCGAGTGCATTTTAACGTAATCAACCTTTCGTCTAACCGATTGGGCATTGTCGTATGTGATAAAAGTCTTGTGTTTATTGCTAAATAAATAAGGTGCACATGCATATTTGTCGTAGCATTTGAGATAATCGCGACGTTTTACAAGTTCGGTAATTTTGCCGTAAGTGATGCTTCCTTCGCCCTTTGCTGTTTTAAACAAACCATTTTTCGACGACTCTACTTTGGTCCATTTTCTACCGTAAGCAGCTGCACCTATTACTATTTTGTTGGCAGGAATTCCGTTTTTAATATAAGTTTTTACAATACGGTCTACTGAGTAAATGTTCTTTTTGAACGAAGAAGCATACAAGTTGGTATGGTGACCGGTAACATTGTTCCATTGCCCCACAAAGTCGTAAGTCATTACAAAAAAATAATCTACAAGAGGAGCAATCACCGATGGTTCGGTGTAGTTGAGGTATTGATCAAACGCACCTGCGGCTATGGTAAGCATATATTTTTTGCCATCGGAGCGCGACGCACTGTCGAGAGCATGGCGAAGTTCGGTAAGGAGTGCGGTAAAATTTTTGCGGTCGGCATTGCGAGTGGCTGCTTGCATGCCCGGAAATTCCCAATCCACATCAATACCGTCGAATCCAAAGTATTTTAAAAAACGGACGGCATCGTTAACAAAAATAGCTCTGTTGTTAGGGTTAGAAGCCATATTTTGAAACTGTTGCGATGTGCCATAACCACCCACCGAGATGTTGACCTTGAGATTAGGATTGCCTTGTTTGAAAGTTTTTACAAGCATAAAGTTGTCGGAATGTTCGGGATATAAAAGACCCACATGGTTGTTGGTGATAACGGTAAAAGCCATATTAACAATGTCAACTCCGCGAAGATCAAGTTGATACGGGTTGATTTTGCGTGTGCCGATATGAAGATAAGCTGCCACAATAGGTTTTCGTATTGGGATAAAAGCCTTTGGGGGAACATTATTGAATCCGCTGTGAGTGTCAACAATGCATCCTCCGCATATAACGGTAATAAATATTAATATAATGACGCTATTTTTAAATAAGGTGTGTGGCATTATTTTTTTTGTAATAATTCGGGTGCAAATTTCTACAAAATAGTGCAAAAATCATTATTTTTGTGCAAGAATTAAACTAATTATAAAGTAGAAAACGTTTAATACGCTGAGTAACCGCGTGTTAAAAAAACAGCCGATTTGCATTGTCGGCACTAAATTTGAACACAAACCTAGAAAAAAACAGACTTGAAAATGAAATTAATTTTAAAATTTCTGTCGGTAGTAGCCGCCGTATCTACAGCGACATCAAGTATGGGACAGTATATGACTCCCGCCGATAGTATAGCCGCCATTGTGGAGGCTGAACCCTTGCCCGTGGTTATGTTTACGCCCAAGATTGATAGGATGATAACATTTAAATGGCGCAACAGCAAAAGCCTCGAATTTCTTTACGAATATGAGCTAAGGCTTGCTGGCCTGAGGTTCAAACCAATGTCAAATACAATTTCTAACGGCGTTTATTGTTATGATATTACTGTAACCGACACAAAAACAGGTGTTTGCAAAACGCTTAAAGGCATTCCAAATAATGCTATGGTGCGCAGTTATTTGTTTTCGCCAGATAATACAAAATTACTTTTTACCAACAAAACCGACTATAGTACAGACCTTTGGCTTGCCGACCTTGATAGAGGAACCGCCAAAAAGTTAGCCTCTGATGTAAATGATATTTTCCCGGGAGTGCCTGTAGATTGGAGCGGTGATGGCGAATCGGTATTTTATCTCCGAGCTGCCAACAAAACAAGCCAACCTTTGCGCATAATTTCGCCATTGTCGCCATTGGTAAGAGAAAGCGGCGAAAGCGAGGGTTATTCTGATTTTCAAGATCTTTTGCATAACACTGACGACGAAGATAGATTTGATTTTTATGCCGAAACCGAAATTATAAAATTAGATTTAAAAACATCAAAAAGTCAAGTAATTGGTTCTAAGGGTGTTATTACATCATTTTCGGTTTCTCCTGATGGAGAATATGTGCTTGCAACCTATTTGCAAAAGCCATATTCGTATAATGTGCCTTACACACAATTTGCCAACACCATAAAAGTGATAGGCGGTGGAACAGAGGAGGTTATAGTAGAAAATCCTCTTTACGAACATGCTTATTCTAAAGTTAATAGCGGTGCTCGTAACATCAATTGGTGCGCTCAAAAACCGCATACCTTGTTGTGGGCCACTGCATTAGACAAAGGAAACATCAAAACACCTTCTCCTTATCACGATCAAATTACACTTTACACAATAGGCAGCAAAAAAACTGATATAATACGTTTGCGAAACCGTCTCGCAGGTATTTATGCACTCAACGACACCTCTATAATAATAGCCGAAACCAATAGTGTGAGCAAGTATACCGATTTTCTTCGCGTAAGCACCGAAACCGGAAACGCCGACACCTTATTAATATGTAACGAAAAAACATCACCCCACAGAATACTTCAAGCACCCAACCGCTACGGGCGAAAAGCTGCTCTTTTGTATCAAAACAGATACATCTATTGCACATCCGAAGAGTATACCAAAAACGGCGTTCAACCTACGCTCGTAAGGCTCGATCTTCAAACCAAAAAATGCAGAACTATTTGGAAATCAAAACCTCCGCGTTATAGCCGATGCGAAGCATTTTGTCCTTCGTCGGGAGTGATAGCAGTAAAAAGCGAATCCTCGGAAGAGTATCCAAATTATTACACCGAATATTTAAATGGCGGTGCTAAGCCAAAGAAAATCAGCGATTTTGAAAGTCCTTACAAAACTGCTCGCATCCAATCGCAACTTATAAAATATACACGATCTGACGGGGTGCAATTATCGGGTACACTTTACCTGCCCCACTCATACCATGGAAATGGAACCTTGCCTGCAATAGTTTGGGCATATCCCAAAGAATATTCGTCGAGTAGGTCGGCATCGCAGATAAGCACATCAGCCTTTAAATTTGCCGCTGCAGGCAACAGCTCCACTCCTATTTGGCTTGCTGCTGCCGGTTATGCTGTGTTAGACGCATCTTTCCCAGTGGTGGGAAAAGATGGAGCCGAGCCCAACGATGATTTTATAAATCAAATAATCTTAGATGCCGAAGCAGCTGTTAACGCATTGGTAACCCGCAAGATAGCACAACGTGATAATATTGCTGTAGGCGGACATTCTTACGGAGCATTCCTAACTGTTAACTTGCTTGCACACACCAACTTATTTGCAGCCGGCATTGCACGCAGCGGATGCTACAATCGCACCAACACGCCATTGGGATTTCAAAACGAGCGCAGAACACTTTGGCAAGCTCGCGACATATACCTCAAAATGTCGCCCATAATGTATGCCGATAGCATAATAGCTCCGCTCCTATTAATCCACGGTGCCGACGACAACAATCCATCTACCCCTGCGGTGCAGAGCGAAAAACTATATGCAGCCGTAATGCATTGCAATGGCACGGCAAAACTTGTGATTTTACCAAATGAATTGCATAATTACACCGCCTCAGAGTCAATTTTGCACGCAGCATGGGAAACTCAAACTTGGTTGGAACGCTATCTCAAAAAAAATTAACTTGAATTAATCGTATCTAATACATTGTTGTATAAGCGTTTAGATACGATGTAAAAATAAAAGTTACCAAAAAAGAAATAAAAAAAGCATACAATTGTTTGGAAAACAAAAAATATCACTAACTTTGCACGCTGAAAAAACACGATAAATAGATTATAACGTTAATAAAAATAAAACCATGGAATTATTAAAAGTAGTTGAAGAACAGTACCACAACAACAGAGAATGGCCTGAATTCAACAGCGGCGACACAATCACCGTACATTACAAAAATGTAGAAGGCAACAAAGAGCGCATCCAGCAGTTCAAAGGTGTAGTGATACAGAAAAAAGGCAGCGGAATAAGCGCAACATTCACCGTAAGAAAAATGTCGGGAAATGTAGGAGTAGAAAGAATTTTCCCCGTTGAATCTCCCTTTATTACAAAGGTAGAGCTCAACAAGCGTGGCATTGTTCGTCGCGCAAGAATCTACTACGTAAGAGAACTCACCGGCAAAAAAGCACGTATCAAAGAAAAACGCATCTGATACATTAGCCGCTAAAACGATACAAAAAAAAATCCTCTGCGTAGAGGATTTTTTTTTACTCAAAATTTTTTTAATTTTAACTAAAACTCTATTTTTGCGGCATTATTAAAAAACTGTAATAAACAAAACAAAAAAATGGCTAATACTGAAAACAACGAACAGCAAGACCAACTCGAAATAGTTGAGTCAAGATTCGGACAAACCGAGCAATACATCGAAGAAAACAGGAACAGGATTTTTACGGTAATTGCCGTAATCGCAGCCTTAATTTTGGGATATCTTGCATATCAAAAATATGTAAAAGCTCCTAAAGAGGCTAAAGCTGCCGCCCAAATGTTCCAAGCAGAAAATTATTTTGAGCGCGACTCGTTTGCTCTCGCTCTCAATGGCGACGGTAACTATCCGGGATTTTTGAAAATTATGTCGGATTATTCAAGCACAAAAGCAGGTAATAATGCTAAATATTATGCCGCTCTTTGCTATTTCAACACAAAAGATTACGACAAGGCTATTGAATGTATTAGTGGTTATTCGTGCGACGATAAATCGCTTGCTCCTATTGCCAAAGGTCTTACCGGTGATTGCTGGAGCGAAAAAGGTGATGCTGCCAAAGCTCAAAAATTTTACAACGAGGCTATCAAGGCTGCTGCCGACAATGAATTTGTAGCTCCTATCTATCTCAATAAGCTTGGCAAGCTGATGGAAAAACAAGGCAACTATCAAGAAGCTCTTAATGCTTATAATCAAATTAAAAAAGATTATCCTGCATCAAACGAAGGTCGCACAATTGACCGCAGCATTGCGCTTATGAATATAAAACTTGGAAAATAAACAATATTTTTTGTTACATAATAAAAAAAACGCTTCGGAATTTCCGAAGCGTTTTTTTTTGAGCTACAACATATTTTAAAATCTTTCAAAGTCGGAATCTCGAGCATTGTCTTTGAGATTGATAAAAGTGCCTTTGTTGTCAGCAGGCAGAGGCTCCGAAGACATATCTAATTTAATATCGTTTACCGGTGATGGCTGGGTCTTGGGTTTGGCTGGTTGAGAGTAGCTTTTTACCACAGGTTTCGCAGCAATCTTGGTACGCTTTATCGATGGCATTGCATTCTTCTGATTGTCGTTGCTTGTTTTGAAGAATCCGATAGAATCTTTGAGCTCTTCGCTTTTGGCAGCAAGTTGCTGACTTGTAGAAGCAAGTTCTTCGGCAGATGCTGCGTATTTTTGGGTAATATCATTGAGTTGCTGCACCGCTTTGTTGATAAGATTGATGCTTGTGCTCTGTTCGGAACTTGCCGAGGCAATTTCGCGCACAAGGTTAGCGGTTTTTTCCATATCGGGGATAATGTTGGTGAGCAAACGTTCGGCGTTTTCGCTAATAGATACGCCCTCTTTTGACACCTTGTCGATTTCAGAAGCAGCAACGGCACTACGTTCGGCAAGTTTGCGCACTTCGGCTGCAACAACGGCAAATCCTTTACCTTGTTCGCCTGCGCGTGCGGCTTCCACAGCAGCGTTAAGAGCAAGAATATTGGTTTGGAATGCTATTTCGTCGATGATAGAAATTTTGCTTGCAATGTCTTTCATGGCAGCCATACTACGTTGACTTGCTTTTCCGCCTTCGCGGATGCTTTCAAGAGCTTTTTGAGCAATGCGTTCGGTTTCGCGGGCGTTGTCGCTATTTTGGTCAATGCCTGCGCTCATCTGCTCTAACGAAGAAGAAACCTCTTCTGCCGACGATGCCTGTGTGCTTGCGCCTTCGCTCATCATTTGCGAAGCCTGAGCAATTTCGGCACTATGTATGCTGATTGTTTCGGCGTTTTCGGTGATTTTAGAAACTATGCCGTGCATTTGTGTAGTCATAGCGTTTACCTTAGTTGCCATTTGTCCAAATTCATCGTTTGAGTCTGCTTCAACAATGTGAGTAAGGTCTCCTTCTGTAAGGTATTGCACACCTTTGAATGTGTTTTCGGCGCGGTTGCCAATTCGTTTTGAAAGAAGAATCGACATGAAAATGCACACAAAAACTATCAGCGCTATTGCCACCAAGAATGTAAAAATCATAGCACGGAGATTTTCGTTTACAGTGCCGAAAGAATCTTTGGTGTTTTCGAGCATCATATCGGCAAGTTTTTGCGAATCTTCGATAACGGTGTTGCCGGCTGCGTTGGCCTTAGCAACATAGTCGGAGTATGAAGCAAGTTCGGTGTTGAAATTGGGCAATAATACTAAGTATTGTTCTAACTGTTGTTGAGCATCGTTGGTATAACGCGAACATCCGTATGTGGGTGCAAAACCTGCCACTTGCGCAAGTATGGTTTTGAACTTTGTGATTTGATCATTGTTGTTTAATGAGCCTCCAAACGAAGCTCTCATTCCGTTGCATTGCTCTATCGCATCTTGAATTATGAGCATTCTTTTTCCGAGATCGGTATTGCGCTGAGGTATTGTGTTTGCCATAACCTTGCGAATTGAGGTTAAATCCTCGGTGATTTTGTGTCGGTAGTCGCTCATTTTAAAGTAAACAGCGTTTTTGGCGTTGTTCTTGTCCATAGCCAAACTTGCAAAAGATTCGTAGTCTTTGAGATTTGTTTCAAGATGCTCAATGATAGAGCGTTCTTCTGCCGAAATGATTTTTTGCAATTCGGTGATGCTTTCGTGAGCTTTTGCAAGATTTTCGGTGCCACCGAGTTTGATGTTTGCCTCGTTGCTAAACGATACAAACAGGCTTTGCTGTTCGCGCATGGCAAGAAGAATGTTGGTGGTGATTTCCTGACAAAGACGGTTTTGAGGAAGCATATCTTCCGCCACCTGTTTAATATTAGATTCCGAAGAGCGACCTCGGAAATACATTAACAACACTGTTACAAGCAGCAATAAAACAATACCAACGAATATAGCCGATATCTTTTTACCTAAAGAAAGATTTTTTAAATTAAACATATTTTAAGCGTTAAAATTTTTTATAATATGATGTATGTATATAATCAACTGAGCAAAAATCTTGCAATTTTTGTCAGAAAAATTATCTTTTTTTTATCAAAAAATTAAAAACGTTCGTAGTCTGAATCTTTCGCATTATCTCTCAAATTGATAAATGTTCCTTTGTTGAGAGATGTAGAATTAGGTTGCTGTTTTTGTGGAATTTGTAATTGCTGAGCCTCTTTTGTTGAAATCTTGGGTTCTTTTGCTGTAGATGGAGCAACCTTGGGCATAGTAGTCCGAGGTTTGATTGTCGATTTGCTTGTGCTATGAGGTGTAGTTGTGCTCTTAGTTTGCACAATTGGCGATTTATATGTTTTTGGGGCAATAGCCTTTTTGTTTTCGTTGTCGGTTTTGAAGAAACCAATCGACTGCTTGAGCTCCTCGCTCTTAGAGGCAAGTTGTTCGCTTGTGGCGGCGAGTTCTTCGGCAGAGGCTGCGTATTTCTGTGTGATATTGTTGAGCTGCTGAACAGCTTGGTTAATCTGTCCAATACCGGCAGACTGTTCGGAACTTGCGGCAGAGATTTCTCGTACCAAAGCGGCAGTTTTTTCGATATCGGGGATAATATTTTTGAGCAGACGCTCTGCGTTTTCGCTGATAGTTACGCCCTCTTTCGACACCTTGTCGATTTCTGATGCGGCTGTTGCGCTGCGTTCGGCAAGCTTGCGCACCTCGGCAGCCACCACTGCGAAACCTTTTCCTTGTTCACCTGCACGTGCCGCCTCTACTGCGGCATTGAGTGCGAGAATGTTGGTTTGGAAAGCAATTTCGTCGATAATAGAAATTTTGCTTGCGATGTCTTTCATAGCCTCCATGCTTTGCTGGCTTGCTAAGCTGCTTTCGCGTATGCTTTCGAGAGCCTTTTGAGCTATGCGTTCGGTTTCGCGGGCGTTGTCGCTGTTCTGGCATATGCCTGCGCTCATCTGCTCTATCGACGACGACACTTCTTCGGCGGATGCCGCCTGTGTGCCTGCGTTCTGGCTCATTTCTTGAGAGGCGTGGGCTATTTCTGCGCTGTTTATAGTAATGGATTCGGCATTTTCCGCTATACCGCTAACAATCTCGCGAAGTTTTGCCGACACAGCGTTAACGCTGTCGGCCACCTGTCCAAATTCGTCTTTGGTGTCAACCTCAACAGTTTGTGTAAGGTCGCCATTGGAAAGGTGATTAACACCTTCGAGAGTTTTGCGCGAGCGGTGTCCGATGGTTTTAGAAAGCAACAGACAGAAAAATATGCAGAGGAATACGATTGTTCCCACAGCTACACCAAATGTGATGTACATTGCATTGAAGTTTTGGTTGATGTCGCCAAACGATTGCTTGGTGGCAGTTATCGACATTTCTCCTATTTTTTGTGCGCTTTGGGTAATCTCTTTTCCTGCGGTTATCACTTGGCTGATATTGCTGTCGTATGCAGCGAGAGCAGTATAATAGTCGGGAGTGCGCTGTATATATTTCTGCATTATTTTTATGGCGTTGTTGGCATAGCGTTGCCCGCCGTATGTGCTTGCAAATGAAGCTATTTGAGCCATATTGCCTTTTACTGTACCAATTAAGCTCGAAACAAGAGCTTGATTTTCCATTTTGCCTTTAGCGTTTTCGATAAGGCGGATGGTTTCGGAAATCAAAAGGATACGTTTGGCGTGCTCGGTAGATTTTTGGGGATTAACACGGGTAATTGCCTCGCGTATATCTTCGAGGTTGTGGTAAAAATCGTGTTTGTAATTTTCAAGTTCGTTGTAAATTTCGTTTTTCTCCACGTATTTGGCAATGGTGGCATTTACCACACCTTCATAGTTTTCAAGGTCTTTTTTTAATTCGTCGATGATTCTGCGTTCGTCGCGAGTGGCATTGTTGTAAAGCTGGTCGATAGATTTGCGGGCTTTGTCTAAGTATTCGCGACCTCCGAGGTGCATTTCGGTTTCGGTGCTGCTTTCGGCAAAAATCTTCTGCTGCTCTACAAGCGCAAGAAGTATGTTGGTGGTAATTTCTTGACTGAGTTTGTTTTGTGGCAAAACCTCGTCGGAAACTGATTGGATAGTTTTTTCCGATGATTCGCTTCTAAGGTACATAAGTACGCACGTAATAATCAACAAGCTGATTACAACAACAAAAATAGTGGTTATTTTGCCTACCACTTTGAGGTCTCTGAATCTAAATGTCATAGTTTTTAAGGTGTTAAATGGTTCTTATACTAATTTTTTCCAAATATCGTGCAAAAAAATGAAAATGTCAACTATTTTTTGCATTAATTTTATAAAATCAATTAATTATTTTTCAAATGGGTTGCCTGAGGTGCTAAAATCGGGACGGTAAAACCCACTGCTACCCAGCTCTTGAACCCATCCGTTGGTTAATCCGAGAGTTTCGGCGGTTTCTGTTACCTTTAAATATTCTTTTTCGGTAACGTACTTGCCAAGTTTCTCGTCGTCTTTGGCCTTGTATTCGGGATAATATTGCGACATCAGGCTGATGTGCAAATCCGTAGAAATATCGTATGCCACTTTCTTTAATACGTTAGTTGAGTTAAAAACGTTTCCCGGAAGTACCAAATGTCGCAAAATAATTCCTTTTCGGGCAGTGCCAGACTCGTCGAGGATTAATTCCGTACCTTTTTGACGCACCATTTCGTTGATGGCGGCTATGGCTACCTTGGTGTAATTGGGTGCTGACGAATATTTTACGGCAAGGTCGTCGGATGCGTATTTAAAGTCGGGAAGATAAATATCAACGTAATCTTCAAGTTCGCGGAGAGTTTCAACACTGTCGTAAGCATTTGTGTTGTAAACGATAGTGGGGTTAAAACCGCGGCGGCGCAATGTGTCGATGATACATTTCATCTGAAAAGCCTGATGACTTGGCGACACAAAGCCCACTGTATCAATGTTTTCGGCACAAAGAATAGATGCTATGCGTGTAACGGCAGATTCTATTGTGGTGATTTCTGTTTTATCAATGGTTTCTTGACTTATTTCGTAGTTTTGACAAAAAATGCAGCGAAGGTTGCACGACGAGAAAAACACGTTGCACACTCCCCTACCCCCGCCCAAAACGGGTTCTTCACCACGGTGAACGCAAATTTCGGCTATGTGGGGACGATGGTCTATCTTGCAGAAACCCAATGTATTAGCACGGTCTACACCACATCGGCGCGGACAGATATTACAGTTATGTATATCCATTACTTATTGATTTTCGGGATTATAGCCAAAGAAATATTCAAAATCAATTCCTTCGGGCAAAAACTTGCGGGCATCACCTTTAT
>JAFPYT010000082.1 GCA_017394445.1 Bacteroidales bacterium
GTTCTGTGTCTGCCTCTGTTGGTGTAGGTTGCTTTGGTGGTTGCGGTTTGGGTGTTTCTTGATGTGGTTGGATATTAAACCCGGCGGGGCGTTTCGCTGCTGCGGCTGCTCGATGCGTGGCGGCCTCCTTGTCGCTTTGCCGTGCTTGGTCGGCTCGTGCTGCAATAACTGACATATACAAAGATTTTTCTTTTTGAAGTTCCGACTCTATTGCGCTGCCAAGTTCTTGCCGTGTCTCGTCTACATAATGATCAATAAATTCCTGTTTTTCAACTGCCTTGTCGGTATCGTGTAAGATTTTCTTATTATAGTATTGTAGTACAGCATTGGCCAGGATTTCAAGAATAAGAATTACAGCCACGTATAAACGATAATCTTCTGCACTGGATGAGGCGGAGGCGTTAGCCGCTGCCACTTCGGCGGCTTGCGCTGCCTCGATGGTGGCGAGTTCTCGCCGCTCGGCTTTGTAAATACTATCTATTGCCATACGGTAATTTTGGCGCATCCTCAACTGTTCCGTGGTTAGGTTGTTGTTATTCCACACAGGACCGACAAGCGCGGCAATGTCGGACTCGTAGGCGGCAATTTTGGCGGCATTGCTGCGGCGAAGTTCGGCGGCATCGTCTAAATATTTAGCGTTAATATTTTCGGTTTCCTTGTGTGTGTCGGACAGTGCCAAATAAATACCTTGACAACTGATTTTAAAAGATACGGAAAAGAATAACACCGCAATCACAATACAACCAACTGCGGCACGGTAGCGAGATTTAAAGAGCATTTTAAAAGCCTTAGCCGTGGACGTGTTAGTAATTAATTCTAAGCATATTAACAATAAAATTGCCAATATAACAGACACTATTTCGGCATTCATAAACCCACTTATAAGGTCTTTTAATTTGTAGTAAAAAAACGCAAAGCCGGAGGCGATGGAGACGGCGCAAGCCGTATATTTAAGCAAGCCAAAGGCGAGAATAAAAAGCGTAAACTCGTCGGCGGTAGGTTTTAACGTGAATTTTTTAACGCTGTTTTTGGTGATTACACCACTAATGTTTAATTTTGCCATAACTTAAACTATTTAACTTGTTCGTGACTTAGTTTTGGTTGCCGTGTCGTGTTTTCTTCATTTATAGGCGGCACGGTTTTTTTATTAATATTGTCGTTTGAATGTCTTCAAATACTCTTTAACTTCTTGGTCGGTGCGCTTTCGGAAGTAACTTTGACCTGTGCGCGGGTCTCTGTGATCGAAACACCAATTAATATGCTCGTTTTTGTTGTTACCAATCAGTGATAAATATTTTTCATAGGTTATAAGGTCGGGGGTGTGTTTCTTCTGTAAGTAGTACCATTGTTGAAAGAGTTGCTTCCACGTGAATTTATTAAGTGCTTTCCAATTGCGCTTAGAATTGTACGATAAGAACCCGGAAGTATCAAAATCTTTAATACCTTTTTCTGTTGCGTACTCGTTCACAATATGCGCGGAAGGGATTATTTTATCCTTATTAACTGTTGAAAGAGTTTCATTTGTTTGTTTATTCAGTTCTTTGTCGAGTTCTTCAAAGGTCTGTTTAACCTCCTCGGCGGAGAGACCACCGGAGGGTTGCGGAACTTGCGCCGCCTTGATGCGCAAATCGGCGGACGGCTGCGGCATCGGTGCAGCCATCGGCGCGGCTTGGTTGAGGGTTTGGGATTGTGTTCTCTGATGTACTGCTATCTTCTTAGCGTTTTTTATGTCGCAATAGTAAGGCTTACCCAGGTAGACTCTTTTTCTTAGCAAACCACAGGACACCAATTTTTTAATAATGTTGAATAGTTGGCGGCACGATTGAAAATTAGGACATTGCAAGCACTGCATTATAATCTTATCGGAGAGCCATTTATATTGATAATTTTGGAATATTTCAACCGCTCCTTTTTGCTCGGCGATTAGTTTTCTAATCACGTCAAGAACTGCACAGTCTTGTATAGATAACGAATAAGAAAGCGCCTCTTCTGTATTAATTTGTATAATCATTGTGCGCCTCCTTTTCTGTTACCTGTTCGGACTGTTCAACGCCGCCTAATAGCAACGCTTGTTTTCTAATTTGTAGATGTTCAATCTTAGTAACATAGCCGTCAAGGGCTTTTTTTATACACGGTAAAGACCGTTTGCAAAGAGCGCGGAGTTGGCGCAAAGTGCCATAAGGCATAATAATAACAGGATACTTTTTCATATTACAAATATTTTAAAATGAATAAAAGCCGGACAACAGCCGGGATAAATAAGCGGTGCAAATATGAAAGTTTTTTTTAACAACAACAACATTTATTTAATTTTTTTTGATAATAATTATTTAAAATATAGTTGTATACTTAGAAACCAATTTCCACACCGTGGAAATACATTTCATTACCGTGGAAATAAATTTCATCACCGTGGAAATAGATTTCCGAGACGTGGAAATAAATTTCCACGGTTCGAGTAGAAGCCACTGAGAGCGCGAAAAAGCCGCTCAATACGGCACTAATTGACGGCTGCGGCTGCGCTGCTGCCGAAAGTGTAATTAACAACCGCCTCCGCAATTTTAGACGGTTTCATTAAGTCGGGTTTGATATAAACAAAATCAATATTGTTGGATGGTGGAGTGTGGTTTAGAGCCTCGGAAATATCGAAAATATCAAATCTTAATTCATTCCTTGCTATGGATGCAAAAGAGTGACGGGCGTAATATGTAGAAAGAGTTTGAGGCAGTTTTAACAGTTCAGCACACATTTTAAGACCTTTATTTATACGCTTCAATAAATTTCTTTCTGTTTTTGATCTGTGCCACCAATCCAACCACCGCACACCATCGGAAGCGAGGTAAGGAGCGGAGAACTGTGCGGAGGCACGATTAACCGTTAAATATTGCTCTGCTTTGTCTTCTCTTCGGCTGCTTGTCTTCATACGGTAATATTGTAAAGTGTTGTTAATAGGTGGTTTAAGTTCATATAAATCGCAAATATTAATACCACACAGCGCGAACGATAAGCAAAAAGCATCGCGGGCGAACTCCGCCAATGGCGGCAAGTTCTGAGCCTGGGCGAGGCGGCGCAACTCGTCAACAGACAAACACCTGTGCAACCTGTAAAGACTACGACGGAGCGACAGCCCGGCGAACGGGTTCGGCTTATTAGTGCAAAATCTTGTACAATGGTTGTATAATGCTCTTATGTCAGTACAATAAGCCTTAGCCGCATCAGTGGACACGTTTGTTTTAATGTAGTCAAAAAAAAGTTGAATTAATTCCCGGTTTAAATCGTTGATGTCTGTAATATTTGAGAACTGAACGAACCGCCGCAGACTACGGCCGTAACAAATAGCAGTATTAAAACGCTTATTATTACGTAGTTCATTAATATATTCGCCGCATTTCTGTATAAAGTTCAATTTTGGCAGCCGCGGCGCGACAGCGGCCTCGATGCTGTTAATTTTATCCAACATCGACAAAAGAACATCTTCATTTATAGGCATATAAAAAAAAACTTTGTGAGTTTAACGCCCACAAAGTTAATGCTTATTTATTCAAAATATTTGTAATATGACGCTTCACAGCGTTAAGAATAATCTATTTTAAAAAAAAGACCCACCCAAGGCGGGTCTTTCTCCTTTAACCACTATTTATAATTTCGTTGCCGAAATTATAAAATCTCAAAATACCCTAAGTAGCGAGACCCGGGATTGAACCGGGGACCTTATGATTATGAATCATACGCTCTAACCAGCTGAGCTATCTCGCCATCATGTCAAACTGCCTTTCTTTAAGACGGTGCAAAGGTAGATACTTTTTTTTATTCTGCAAGTTTTAAAACTAAAAAATATGCATTTTTTCTCTTATTTTTTTCTAATCGTTAAAAAGAGCTTATATACCAATAACATACAAACCAATTAAAAACAAAATCAAAAGCCACAGATTAACACTTCGGTATAAAAATTGCTTTTTTAATAAAAAAATGCGCGTCAAAATTTTCTTTTTCAAAAAAAACGCGCTATATTGCATTGTTTTTTGTATTGACACAATTATGAAACTAAAAACGAAACTACCGTTGTTTACATCCGTTACAGTGTTGACCTCAATACTGCTTATCGCGCTGTATTCTATCAATAGTTTCCGTACCAACGCCGAGGAAGATATTCAGAAATTCCGCAGCGACGAAACCGAAATGCTTACCAAGCAACTCAAAGACATCGTTAACATAGCCTACGCAATGATTGACCACTCTTACCATTCGAGCAACGAGGTGGGTGTGCGCGAAAACTATGGTTTCGACCAAACTGACACCATCGAAGACGAGGTGGTGAAAAAAATCGCAATGAACACCCTAAAAATAACACTCGAAAACCTCCGTGTGCTACGTTACGGTGTTGACGGCTACCTGTGGATCAACGAATACGAACCGCCCTACGTGGTAGTAATGCACGCCTCTATGCCCAACCTCGAAGGCGATCCGCACGTATTCTATGTGGGCGACACCGACGAAAACGTGTACGACGCTTACGCCGACTGTATCCGCGCAAACAATGGCGAAGGCATTCTTAAATATCAGTTTTACAAACCAGAAACCGGCGAATGGCTCAACAAAATATCGTTTATCAAACTCTACGAACCACTCGGATGGGTTATCGGTACGGGTGTGTACGAGGATTACATCGACGAACTTGTTGCCGACAAAACCGAAGCGCTCAACAACCGTATCTCCACTCTTGTGGAATTTACTATTATAATAGGTGTGCTCCTTATCCTTATCGCTACTGTGGTGTTGTACTACTTTGGAAACAGTATCACTCAGCCTATCAAAATGATTGAGACGCAGCTATATCAAATGTCGCAAGGTCTTGTGGTAAAAAAACTTACGCTTAACCGTAGCGACGAAATCGGACAGATGAAAAAATCGCTCGACGCACTTATCGACGGATTTGCCTCGTACGCCGGATTTGCCCGACAGATTGGTATGGGCAACCTCGACAGCGAATTTACATTGCTCTCAAACAAAGACAACCTTGGCAACTCGCCACTCGACATGCGCGAATCACTACGCAAAGCACAAGCCGAGGAGGAACGTCGAAAAGAAGAAAACCGTCGTCGTCAGTGGGCTGCCGAAGGTCTTGCTGTGCTCGGCGACATTATCCGTATGGGTTCGGGCAGCGAAACTCAAATGCCATCCGAATTGCTCAAAAAACTTTCAGAATATGTTGACGCTCAGATGGGCGGTATCTTTGTGCTCAACGACCGCGACAAAGACGATGTTTATCTCGAACAAGTAGCAACCATCGCTTACCAAAAGAGCAAGTATGTAAAACGCAAACTCTATCCAGGCGACGGTCTTGTGGGTCAGTGCTACTTAGAAAAAGAAAAAATCTATATGACCAAACTTCCCGAAAAATATATCGAGCTACATTCTGGACTTGGCGACGCCAATCCGCAAAACCTCTTGCTTGTGCCGCTTATTATGGAAGAAAAAGTGCTCGGCGTATTAGAAATAGCCTCCACCCACATATTCCAAGATTATCAGGTAGAATTTATCGAAAGGGTTTCGCAATCGTTGGCAATTGCAATTGCATCTTCGCGTATTACATCAACCGTTTCGTTAGAAGCCGAAGCAATATAATTATAGTTTTTCTTTTGTCGCAACTATCACATACATCGGCAATAAACATATCGACAGATAAAAGATACACAAAAACAAAAAAAAACTATCCAAAAAATTTGCAGTTTATCAAAAAGCCTGTACCTTTGCACCGTTGTTTTAAAGCAACCACCAATAATCGGGGTATAGCGCAGTTGGCTAGCGTACTTGCATGGGGTGCAAGTGGTCGTGCGTTCGAGTCGCACTACTCCGACAAGCCGTTGAGACAATCTCAACGGTTTTTTTTTGCCTATAATCAAGGGCAATTTAAATTATTGCTATATTTGTAGCCACAAATATAATCTTCCAACCACTTAATCCATAATAATTATGAAGCATATCTTTTCTGCCAAACTCCTGACTATTTGCATGTTGATGGTTTTATACATTACAGCAGAGGCGCAAAATGTAGAAACCAAAATACAATCTGTAACCGTCTACCGCAAAGGCGCAATGGTGGAGCGAACTGGAAACATTAACCTTAAAAAAGGCACAAACACACTCTATCTCAACAATCTTAGCACCGAACTCGACCCAAATACTTTAATCATAGGCATCAATAATAAGAATGTCAACATTCTGTCGGTAAAGCACGAAATTGAGGTGGTAGACAATGAAAATGCCAAAAATAACATTTTCACCAAAGATAAGCGAATAGCTGTTTTAAAAGATTCGCTTACCACTTTGAAATATCA
The DNA here is from genome assembly GCA_017394445.1 of Bacteroidales bacterium. Taxonomy (GTDB): domain Bacteria; phylum Bacteroidota; class Bacteroidia; order Bacteroidales; family UBA3824; genus UBA3824. Next base: position 6,339 of record JAFPYT010000082.1, read on the forward strand.
ACTCGCAGTTTTATCCGACGAAGAAGCCCTCATTCATGCCAACCAAAAAATCGGCGGAGAGCAAAACGGCGTTCCAACGGCAGAACTCATTGCTATGACTGAGTTTTACAAAAAAGAACTCACCCAAATAGGTCGACAAAAGATGGCTGCCAACAAAAAGATAAAATCATATAAGGATGAGATTCTCAGACTTATGCAAGAAAAACAAAACAGTATGACCAATTTGCAGAAAAAAGACAGCCGTGTAAAATTGGTTATCTCTTCTCCTGATAATATTACTACCAAGATAAACCTCAGTTATTTAGTATTTAGCGCAAGCTGGGAGCCTTTTTACGAAATTAGAGTAAACGACATTCATAGTCCGCTCAATATGGTATACGGAGCGCACATAAAGCAGTCTACCACAGAAGATTGGAATCAAGTGCAAATGACTGTTTCTACTGGCGACCCTTCTGTGGGCAACGATGCTCCAGAGTTTTATCCTATGTATCTACCTCCATCGCGAGAATACCGCCCCACTAAGAAATGGGCTCCGCCTACATCCAACAATGTATACGGAATAGTGCTTGAGCAAGGATCGCTCGAACCGCTTATTGGTGTTACAGTTGTGGAAGATGGTACTAACAACGGCACTATCACCGATTTGGACGGAAAGTTTAAACTTACGATGCAAAACACAAACAACATGCTGTCAATATCTTACATCGGTTTCATAACGCAAAAAGTTAAACCCGGCGAAGATATGCAGATAGTATTGGAAGAAGACAACAGACAACTCGAAGAAGTGGTTGTAGTAGGATACGGAACAGCAAGAGACGACGACGATGCCGCATTTTTTAAGACAACACCGTCGCAGCCAAGAGAAATCAAATATAACGAACCCGACAAAAACATTCCTTTGGAATTGAACGACACGCAGACAGCCACTGAATTCAAGATTGAGATGCCTTATACAGTGCCTTGCGACAACAAGGTCTACGACATTGCCATGCTTACATACCACATTCCAACCGACTACCGCTACACAAGCCTTCCACGGTGGTCGAAAGATGTTTTTCTGCTTGCCGACTTGAAAGATTTTTCGCAATATCCTATTTTAAAAGGCAACGCCTACGTTTATCTCGAAAACGTTTATCAAGGCGAATGTACAATCGCTCCCGACTTTGCCGCCGACACTTTCTCTATTTCAGTAGGCCGCGACAAGGATATAGCCATCAACCGTCAGGAAGTTAAAGACTTCACATCCAAAAAGATACTCGGCTCTACCGTAAAAGTGCAAAAATGTTTTGAGATAACCATCAAAAACAACAAAAACTCCGACGTATCAGTTACTGTAACCGATCAATACCCACTACCCAAATACTCTGACATAAAGGTAACGCTCACCGAAAGCAACGGAGCAGAAATAGACCCCGAACGCGGAAAACTAACATGGAAAATTAATCTCAACGCCAAAGATAAAAAAGTAATCCGCTTTAGTTACGAGGTAAAATATCCTAAGAGCTATAGTTTTACAGTAGAATAATTAATTAGTCTTCTTTTTCGGCTTTGAGACGTTTTTTGATAATGCGGTAACTGATTGACGCTGTGATGATAAAGGCAAGTATACAGTTGACCATAAAAAGTGTGTCGGGCTGAAGCTGTATGCTCTTGAAAACATTGAGGAATGCTTTCACAACGTTTGAAAGTCCCAGCACCCAAGTAACCCAAGTAACAATTATCATCAACACGTTCGACACCCAACCGTTTAAGTGGCATTTGCCCATTATCGACGAATCGTTTACCACCATAAACAAGAACATACTCACAAATGGCAAAATCAATCCGTTGAACGCCTGGGCTGCAATAATAGCCGGCACAGGGCTGATTTGCAAAAATCCGAGAACCACGCCGATGGTCAACACCGCGTAGGCTATCCATTTGAAACGTCCTGTAGAACCTGCCGCCTCGGTATCTTTCTTGGTTTCGGCATCTTTGTTGAAAATACTGTTGGCGGTAAGTGCCGACGACAGCGGAGCGGTGATTGCACTTGTAAATCCAGCGGCAAACATACCAAATCCAAATATATACACCGCCCACTGACCAATGCCAAGTGCCAGTGTATCAGAAAGAAGTTTGTAAGAGAAAGGTAAGTTTTTAATAGCCTCGGGACTAAGTCCGCGTGTCATCTCAGTACCCACAGCCAATATCGCCATAGAGATAAATCCACCGAGAATCACAGCCACCGAAATGCCTATGCGCATATCTTTTATGGTGGTGTCTTTCTGCACCACGTTTGAACCGAGGAAAAGGTCGTAAGGCACAACTGTAGTGCCCACAAGACCAAGTACAAGCAGACCTGCGCCTGAGGTTTCGGGCAAGGTGGGCACAAAAAGTCCGTGCATAATCTCGCCCACGGGAGGCTGAGCAAATGCCGCTGTGGTTATGAACGTTATACCCATAATAAACACAAAACTGCCCATAAAGTTGGCCATCGAGCGCAGCGATTTAAGACTAAGCGCAAGACCCGCTACAAGGGCTATCGCGCCCACAATCCACCGCTTATCTAAATGCGGAAACACAAGAGATAGTCCCTCTACCGAACCGAGAATATTACCGGTTTCGTAGGCGGCGCAACCAAGAATAATGGCTCCCACAATTAGAATAAGCACAGGAATCTGCGCTTTTTTGCCAGAATAATGATGCTTGATAGATTGTCCAAGGTTCATACCCGAATAAATGGTGCTTCGGGCGCTCGCCTCTTGAAGTATCAGGCAGGCAAAGGTAGCAAACAAGAGAGCCCACAAAAGCTGGAACTGAAAATCAGCTCCGGCTTTTGTGGCAGTAGTAACAGTACCCGGTCCAAGGAATGCAGCCGAAATAATCGACCAAAACAGGATATTGAGTACTCTGCTTTTAATTTTGGAGAAAAAGCCTCTCTTGCCCATTTTTATAAATAATTTTGCTTAAAAAACAATCAGTTAGAAATCCAAGAACATACGTTGACGCATATACTCCATAATATCTTCCTCGTTAAGTTCGCGTTTCTTTTCGTCAAGGAGAAATTTGCCGATTACGTCTACATTGTCTTGAAACTTTTTGTAATCGCCACCCACTATCTTGATAGGCTCGTTGCGGCGGCGGTAGTAGAAGCAAAGTTCTGCATTGTCGAGGTTGAAATTGTGGTCGGGATTTTTTTCTACCGACCAAGTGGGGATAAGTGTAAGGTCGTAACCTTTGGGAAATTCACCCGAATGAGACTCTAAGTGGTTGATACGCTGCAGGCACGAGTAATCTACAAGATGCACCTCGCCTACGGTAAATGCAGTATGGTCTTTAGTGTCGATGTAAACACTGCCGTTTTCTGCCATCATAAGCTGTCCGCGGCTGTAATAAGTGCCTTTGAAAGTGCTTCCGCCCATATAGAAGTCGAATCTTTCACCTTTGAGGAGTGTTCCAAATACAAACACTCTGATGATATGGAACTTTTGGTTGTTGATCATTTTTTTGTTTATTAATAATGATGATTCTATTTGTTATCTTTTATAGAAAAATTTATGCCAAATAATCAAAATGGTGGGCATAATTGTCAACAATTGACAAAAAAAAAGGGGTTATTCAAAAAAACAACCCCCAAAAATTATCACTATGGTAACTATGTATAAACTTTCTTAAATATCCATTTTAGTTAACGGTTTTTAATCCGTTGGATTTCAAGCCATTATTTATTCCTCGTAAATATTCTGATCTTTAGAGGCTTCCAACAATTTTTGATATTCCTCCTCGCTAAGACCATCTTTGTAGAAGTTGATTGGGTTTACAGGATTGTTGTTGATGCGTACCTCGTAGTGGAGGTGAGGACTTGTAGAAAGTCCGGTACTACCCACGAGAGCGATAACGTCGCCACGGTTAACTTTCTGTCCAGTTTCTACAAGCAGTTTGCTACAGTGTCCATAAACTGTCATATAACCGTATCCGTGGTTAATTTTCACAACGTTGCCGTAGCCTGTTTGAACACCAGAATATATAACGGTGCCGCTACCCGATGCATAGATGGGCGTGCCAGTAGCTGCGGTGAGGTCTACACCAGCGTGAAGTCTTGAATAATGGAGTATGGGGTGGAATCTCATACCGAATGGAGATCCGAATCTGATAAAGTCTTTTGTGGCAATGGGCCTAATTGAGGGGATGCAGGCCAACATCTTTTCTTTTTCTTTTACAAGGTCTACTACCTCGTCGAATGATTTTGACTGAACTACAATCTCGCGCGATATTACGTCAAGTTTGTAAGCCGTTTCTACCATTGTGTTTGAATTGTCGTATCCGCGGTAAACTTCGTAGCGGTCAACACCACCAAAACCACCTCGCCTTTCTACTTGCGATACGGGTTTGGCTTCAAATATGGCTCTATACACATTGTCGTCGCGGTTTTGGATTTCAGCAAGTTCGTTTTCGCATTTCAACAGGTTTTGGTTGAGTACTGCAAACTGCTGCTTGAGGGTTTCATTTTCGTTGTGTGCATCACGCTCTGCGGGAGATCCTATATAATAGGTGGCTGCTGTGCCTAAGCCTATACCCAACACAGCTGAAAACGCTATCTTTGGTAATACTTTTTGATATATAAACTTACTGAACGAAAATTTTTCTTCTTCAAACCTCAATGTCTTGGGGTTAAATTTGTATTTTACTTTTTTTATCATAACTGATAATTTTGGTTTCAATCAAACAGGTTATTTAAAAACCATCTTGCGTTTGATTTTTTACTTGGTGCAAATGTAGAGCATTATTTTGTATTATGCAAACGTTTTTTGTTTTTTTTTGTTAAAAGTAAAGCGCACTTAGCAAATGTATTATTCGCTTTACACATCTAATAAACTGATTACGTGTGTTTTGTATCGTATTTTTTAAAATATGAAAAAATATTATCTTTAACGTAAACTTAATATTAAGCCAAATAACGTTTCTCTACAACAAGGTTAAAATTTTACGCATTTTTTTGATGGTAAATGTTAATAAATCAAAAAGCATACCAACTATATAATGGTTGCGCTGATAGATTTTTTTTGCTAACTTGCGCCCCAAAACAATTTACTATTACACAATGAAAAAGAGTATTAAAATTATTTCCGCCGTATTGGTTGCCGGCATTGCTGCTGCCGGTGTGGTTGGATATTCGTTTTATCAAAAAATCTACAATCCAAACGTATTTGTAAAGCAGTCCAAGTATCTCTACATTGCCGACGATGCCGACTTCAACGCCGTAAAAGACAGCCTGTGTAAAAATTTTACCGTAAAAGACCCCGACGCTTTTGTGTGGGTGGCAGAAAAAAAGCATTATCCTACTAAAATTCGCGGAGGACGTTACCGCATCACCAACGGTATGAACAACAATCAGATTGTCAACCTCTTGCGCTCAGGAAATCAAGAGCCGGTGCGCGTTACGTTCAACAATATACGCACTATTAGCCAACTCTGCGGCAAAATTTCGAAGCAACTGCCCATCGACAGCACCTATTTATATAAATTGCTTTCCGACGACACCTTTTTAAATAAGTACGGTTTTAATCACGTTACCGCCAACGCACTGTTTATTCCCGATTCGTACGATTTTTATTGGAACACCTCCGCCGAAAAGTTTGTAGACCGTATGTACGATTTTTACAAACAATATTGGACCGACGAACGCAAGGCTAAGGCTAAAAGTATCGGACTTACTCCGTTGGAGGTTAGCATTTTAGCATCGATAGTACAGAGCGAACAAGCTGCCCACAAGGAGGAACAACCCACAATTGCGGGTCTTTATCTCAACCGTTTAAAGATTGATATGCCGTTGCAGAGCTGTCCCACGCTGATATATGCCATTGGCGATTTTTCTATTAAGCGCGTTACCAACAAGATGATAGAAACCGATTCGCCTTACAACACTTACAAAAATCCGGGACTTCCCCCCTCGCCTATCAATTTTCCTGAAAAGAATGCGTTAGAATCGGTGCTCAACTACAAACCCAACGACTATATATATATGTGTGCCAAGAGCGATTTTTCGGGTTATCATAATTTTGCTAAAACTTACCAGCAGCACCTTGTTTACGCCAAAGAATATCAAAAAAAACTTGACGAAAGAGGTTTAAAATAACAATTATTTCGTAAATTTGGCTGATATTTTTTAAACACCTTTATTATGATAGATAAAAATATAAAAATTAAACTCGCCGTAATGAACTTTCTCCAGTTTGGAGTTTGGGGCGCGTACCTAACTTGTATGGGCACGTTTCTCGGTTCTAACGGTTTTGCCGACAGCATAGGATTGTTTTATTCGGCGCAAGGTATTGCTTCGCTGTTTATGCCCGCCCTTATCGGTATTATTGCCGATAGATGGATTCAGGCGCAGAAAACTTACGGTATGTGCCACTTGATTTCGGCTGCAGCAATGATTTCGCTGAGTATGTACTGCCTAAACGCTGGCTCGGAGGCGCAAATGAGCGTTATGTATCCGCTATATTTCTTAGCCATAGCGTTTTACATGCCGTCGCTGTCGCTGTCGTTTTCGGTAGCTTACAACGCATTAGACATCAACGGATTAGACACAGTTAAACATTTTCCGCCTATCCGTACGCTTGGCACTGTAGGCTTTATTGCAAGTATGTGGACGGTAGACCTTCTCGGATTTCAAGCCACACCTCATCAGTTTTTGGTAAGCGGTATTCTCGGCGTGATTCTCGGCTTGTACGCTTTTACCCTTCCGGCGTGCAAAATTCAAGAAAACAAAGGCAAGAAATCTTTTGCCGAGGCGTTTGGTCTCGATGCGTTTAAACTCTTTAAGGAATACAAGGTTGCGGTGTTTTTCATTTTCTCGGCACTCATTGGTATGTGCCTGCAAATCACCAACAGTTTTGCCAATCCGTTTATCACAAGTTTTGGCGACATAGATATGTTTAAAGATACTTTTGGTGTTAAGCACGCCAACATTTTGATTTCGCTTTCACAAATTTCCGAAACTCTGTGCATTCTCCTTATCCCATTCTTCCTCAAAAAGTTAGGTATCAAAAAAGTAATGCTTATTGCAATGATAGCGTGGGTTTTGAGATTTACATTCTTTGGTCTTGGCGACCCGGGCAGCGGCGTATGGCTCTTTGTGCTTAGTTGCATTGTTTACGGTGTGGCGTTCGACTTCTTTAATATTTCGGGTTCGCTCTATATCGACAAAACCACCAACACAAAAATCCGTTCGTCGGCTCAAGGCTTGTTTATGATGATGACCAACGGCATTGGCGCAACCGTGGGAACGCTTTCGGCTCAGGCAATTATCAACGCCAACCACTGTATGGACCAAGCCACCGAACCAATGGCACGTTGGGCAGGATGGACTCAATCGTGGTACATTTTTGCCGCATACGCTTTGGTAATTGCAATACTCTTTGCTCTGATATTCAAATACAAACACACACCCGAACAAAATGAGGCTGCCAAGTAGACACACCTTAATATTATAGCACAAAAAAGGCTGACATCAATTTGGTGTCAGCCCTTTTTTTAAAAATCATCTTCTATTACTATTCATCTATAGTTTCATCTTGCGAAGTATCAACTCGTTTTGGGTAGATGCGAATTACTTTTTTAAAATCGTCTTCTTCTTCATCTTCGTAGACCGTTAGCCAAACGGTATAGGTGCCAGGCTCGGTGTAATAATGTTCTGGCTCCCAAAGGTCGGTATAATATCTGTCCCCGAAATCCCAATAGCAACTTTCAGCGTTGCGTGAATAATTATCAAAATAAATAATCTCGCCAACCTCATACTCGTCAAACTCAGTTACAAAATAGGCATCCAAATCGAAATCATCACTGCACGAAGAGAACGCAAACATTGCGGTCATTGCCGCCATCAAAGCAAATAATTTGAAATTTTTCATAGTCGTCAATTTTATTAGTTTATATTAATTTGTTGATTTAAATATCGCATTATGTAAAATTTGTCAGTTAAATGTTGTAAAATTACAAAAATTTTCAGAAATTGCAGATTCAAATATACTTATTATAGTGTATTTTTGCAAAAAATAGCGAATTATTATGTGGTCATTGTTTAAAAAAGAACTCTCAGCCTTTTTTAGTTCCATTACGGGATATATAGTAATAACAGTTTTTCTGTTGGTTAACGGATTGATACTGTGGGTTTTTCATGGTGATATGAATATCCCCGACAGCGGTTTTGCATACTTAGACCCGCTGTTCAACATTGCACCGTGGATTTTTCTTTTCCTTGTGCCGGCGGTAACTATGCGCCTATTTGCCGAGGAAAAAAAATCTGGCACGCTCGAAATTATCTACACACAGCCCGTCAGCGACCTTAAAATTGTGCTTGCCAAATATTTGGCTGCCCTTACGCTGATTGTAATTTCAATTTTGCCCACCATTATCTACTATTTTTCGATAAAAAGTCTCGGCATAATAGGTCAGAGCGAGGTTTCGGGAGCAGAACTCGACATTATAGACTTTGGCGAAACTTTCGGCGCATATCTCGGACTCTTCTTTTTGGCGGCGGTGTATGCGGCTATCGGTGTTTGGGCTTCGTCGCTTACTGAAAATCAGATAATTGCATTTCTTCTTGCTATAGGTTTGTGTCTCTTTATGTATCTTGGATTCGACGCGCTCGGCACCACA
>JAFPYT010000083.1 GCA_017394445.1 Bacteroidales bacterium
GATGAAATTAGTGATATTTACAACGTTTTAAAACCAAAATTGTTTGAAGAGGGATAAAAAAAGGGGATTGGAGGAAATGGATTATTGGTTGTTAATCACTTTATTGCTTGCATTTTACCAACATCTTCTTTGTTGCTTTCGCCTTGTTTTATCTTTTGTAGTACAACTTCCGGTGTCATTGGTTTGTCCTTTTGTGCATACCGCAAATATACTTTTTTTTTGTGCATATAACAACAACGTGCACAAATTTTTCGATTTTTTGTGCATATCGAAAGAACGTGCACAATTATTACACTATATCAAAATAAAAAAACTTCCATGAACTATTAATTAATTAGAAACTTATTCGTATCTTTGCAAATACATCAAAAACTGGAATTTTAACCCCAATAATAATCAACAGTATGAGCAAAGCTACAAACAAAAATGGCGTTGACGCTCCAACAAAGTTGGAATACGAAACGCCGCAGTTTCAGGTGATCGAATTGGACAGCCTGCCGACTTTATTGTCGGAAAGTAATCCGCTTGGCGGAAAAATGAAAGATATAGGTCGTGGAACAATGTAAAAAAGGAGGACACAAAAATGAAAAAAATTTTATTAAAAGTTATGCCCCTGGCGACAGCAATCGTGTTTGCTACATCATGCAGCAAAGACAAAGACGAAGTTAAACCCGAAGATGTAACGCCAAAAGAATCGTCGGTAACAATGACATTCAAAGTAGGCTCGTCAGCCGGTCTGTCGAAAATAGGATTAGTTGAAGACAATGGCGACTTTGGTGTTGCGCTCAAATTCGATGGCAACGAAGTAATTAATTTCACCGATGACGAAGGTCGTGTTACTGGATGTGTAACCCTCACACCTTCTAACCTCAAAAACGATGGCAAGACTGCCGAGTTTAATGTATCGTTTACGGGCGACGAAGCAAATATCGAAAAATTCAAGGCGGGAAATATTAAGCTAACGGCTTCCATTGGCAGCAAACTCACCGAAATTAGCTCTGAATCGTATTCATCGCTCGAAGATGCAATACGAGCCAACAGCTATCAATTATCAAATGCCCCTATTGGTTATAGCGAATCACTTACCGAAATCACCTTTGAGGAGCAGACAGCATACTTTGAAATCGGTCTTCCTGTAAAGGTAGAAAAAGTTAATATAAACGACAAGGACATTAGTTTAAACAAAGGTCGTGGTTGGATAGCCATTCCCGTAGATACAAAAGTAACAAGCGAGGCTCTTTCGCTCGATAATAAAGAGGTGACGGCAGCAAAAATTTACTCGGTTTACCGCAAGGCATTCTCTGTATCTGCCTCCAAGAAAGTACACTTTTCTACCGGCAACTTGCAGTACAATTTACGCACAGAGAAATGGCGTTTTGCTCTCAACCAGTACGACAAGTGTTTTTTACAACGATTATGGGTTAAGGAAAATTACAGTGAACTTCCAAATGAAAACGTAGATGAATATGGATTGTGTGTAGAAGGCTGGACAGACCTTTTTGGTTGGGGAAGATGGATTAAAGGTCAAGAACCAGGTACAACACCGCTCGACGATGTGAATTATTTCCCATCTATTAATAAGGAAGGCGATTTGCTTGTGGGCGAAGCTGCTATCGAATCAGATTGGAACATACTCGAAATTAACGAATGGGCATATTTGTTGTACTATCGCGAAAATGCCGACCAAAAATATGGTGTAGCCACAGTATGTGATGTCAACGGTATGGTTATCCTTCCCGACGATTGGACGGCACCTGATGGAATCTCTTTTACTCCGGGTATGGCAAGCACATACGGTTCTGCTTATTATGGCGAAAACAATAAATATGATGCAGACACCTGGAAGAAGATGGAATCTGCCGGAGCTGTATTCCTTCCTGTAACAGGCATTCTTACTTTGTATAAAAGCGACCCATGCACTGTTGCTTATCAAAAATCAGCAGCCTACTATTGGTCTTCAACATCAGGAAATTCTTATTTTTATGATACAAATGACTACCGTGCTGACGGAGATAAGCATTGGTACGTTTCGTATGAAATGGAATTCTCCTCTGTGAGTGTGGACGTAACAAGGAAAAGCCGCCGTCATTATGGATGCTCAGTTCGCCTTGTGCGAGGCTTGGGTGGAACTGTAAACAGCAACAAAGTAATCGGCAATTTTGGTAATGTAGAAGAAAAATGGTAAAATAATGGAGGATCAAATTATGAAAAATATATTTATAAAATGTCTGCCCTTAGTGGCGGCTACTTTGCTTATAACGGCGTGTAGCAAAGACGACACCATCGACAGCAATAATCCCATCCCCACAGATAATACCATCGACAAGGATAGTTATGTAACCGTGCCGCTATCTGTAAAAGTGGACGAAAACGTATGCCAGTCGAAAATGGCTATCAGCGAAGGCGAGGGCAATATTGGTAAAGTAGTAACTCGCAAATTTGAACCCGAAGACGTGGATATTATTAGTTTGCAAGTTACCGGCAACGGAATCATCCCTGCCGTCCTTCCTCTTAAATATACCACATTGGGCGACAGAGAAATCTACTATTTTGAAGGCGATATCAAAGTTGAAAGCGGAAAATTGCAGGATTTTAAAGATGGCAACATCACACTCACAGGTTCTTTCTCCACCCCGGCTATGGAAACACCTGAACAGACAGAATCCACAGAGTCGCTAATAGATTTGGTTAATCACTGCTCTCACGAGTTCAAGGGGTCGTTCCGATCTAACGCCGGCAGCATTGTCCTCATCGACCAATTATCCTATCTCGCTATAAAATGGAAAGACCATGGTGATTATCGTCTTGGTATCAGAATTGATGATAATTATAATTCGTTTCCACTCAATGATAACGGCGAAATATGGATTGCTCTTGAAGGCAGCAGACGAATTAACATAGAAAAGTTTGGTCTTGAAGCAAAAGTAGCCGAAGTAGGACACATCTACAATATCAACAAAGTTATGCCAAAATCCGTAAAATCAGCAGAGGAAGTGCACGAAATGAAAGTTAATGAAATATGGACTCCATCTTTTATATTCACACCAGCCGATTGTAATGTAACAATTATGAAGAATTGGCATTTTATAAATAATGATGCCGTGGGCTTTGTGAACGATAATAACGTAGACGGTACTGTTTATGCTTACCAAACGGGGTCTGCAACACTTGTAGCTTCTACTATCAATGGTATTGAAGCAACATATATAATTAAAGTAACTGAGTAATAGTGATAAATATTTAAACCGCAAAACTAACAAATCCCGATAATTTCATTTTGAAATTTTCGGGATTTGTTATTGTTATAATAAATTTATTACTTGTATTTTTACATCATCTTTCTGAATTCCATCGGTCCAAAGCCGGTCTGTTTTTTGAAATATTTGCCAAACGAACTTTGGGTGGGAAAGTTGAGCCGATAGGAAATCTCTTGAACGCTGAGTTCAGAATACATCAGGAGGGTTTTGGCTTCGAGAATCACATATTCGTTAATCCATTCCGAGGCGGTTTTGCCACTGTTGGCCTTGATTTCGCCGCTTAGGTAGTTGGACGTGAGGCACATCTTGTCGGCGTAAAACGATACGCTCCGCTCTCTGCTGTGGTATTGCGAAAGCAACGACATAAATTTTTCAAACAGTTGCTCGTTTCGCGTGCCTTTAAACGTGCCTGCCTCTTGGTTTCCCTTTTCCATAATGGAGATAATGGTGTAGACAAACGCTTGAATAAGGCTCTGGATAATTTTGGGAGTCTCCTTGCAGGGACGGCAGATATTGTCGCGCAGTTGAGGGTAGAAATATTTTAAGAGTTGGAGTTCGCTGTCGGATATTGTTCGCATAAAGAGGTCGGGCGAGAAATATATGCTCTGCTGCCAGAGGCTGATTTTTAGTTCGTTGATAAAGTCGGTGGAGATAACTCCCGCGTAGGCTTCGAGGTTGTGGCTGCTGATAATCTGGATAATGTCGCTACTACGGCAAATCACCACGGTGTTGGGCAGCACGGTGTAGTTTTTAAGGTTGATGCAACAATCCATCCGTCCGCTGGTGCAGATAAAAATGCTCACGGCATCGATACGGCAGGGATATTTAAACAACTCTAAATATCCGAGGTGGTCGGTGATAATGAGTTTGTCGCTAAACGCCGTAGCGTAGCGAAATTTGTTTTTTAATAGTTCCCTGATGGTGATATGGTTTAGAACGCTGTCCATAAGTCATATTTTTTGGTGCGAAGATACAATTCATAATTCATAATTCATAATTACCTGCTCAAACACTTGGTTGTTGCTTTTTATTACCTCCTCCTCTCCTACTCTTTTTTGGGTGGCGATGAGGCTGACGATGGGTTGTAGGGGTGATGAGGAGTTGTCGGTTTCGATGAGGATGCGGCACAGGGGGATAATTTCTAATGATTTTTGGGCGGATGAGTTGCGGGCGAGTATCTTGTCGGAAAACGAAAAATAGATGTTTTCGCGGCGAAGAAGTTGCTCTGTGGTTTGGATGTTTCCATTGTAAGAATGCATTACCACGGGCAGCGAAAAACGTGTGGCGTTGATTGCCGAAATTATTTCAGAATAGGCTCTTACACAATGAATTATCACAGGTTTTGAATATTGCTGTGCAAGGTGGAGATGCTGAATAAAAGTCTCTTTTTGCTTTGCAACGGTGGCTGATGAAAATACATCAATACCACATTCGCCAATGGCGGCGCAATTTGGCAATGCGGCAAGATTACTAACTATTTTAAACTTTTCATCAAAAGTATTATCAATAAGTTTCGGATGGATACCGGTGGAAAAGAGCTGCGCATTGTCAGCCTCTTTTTCATCGGTACCTATATCCAAAACATTTTTATCAGGATAATCAACAATATGATTATGAATGATATACACTTTATTTTAATTGACAATTGTTAATTGACAATTCACAATTACTATTCATTGTCAACCATTACAGCAAGGAGAATTAAAGCTGCTTGCCAGTTGATTGCTATTTCGTTGGTGGTGTACGAGCCGTTTTGGTCGTAGTAGTTGAGAGCGGGGAATTTGTTGGGTTTTTGACCAACCTCGTTGCCACCGCCAATAAACGGACCACCTGCAAGGTAACCGGGAGCGGGCAAAGGAATAGAGTCGGCAACCGAACGGCGGTCGTGAGGGTCAACGGGCGATTTGCTGCCAAAGCCTGTTACATAGCAGTAATCCAACGGGTTGCGTCCGAGGATATAGTGTAATGCGGCTTGTGCGGCTTCTAAGTATTTTTGATTGCCGGTGATGTGATATGCTGTGGCAAGCACGATTCCACGGTTGGCACATTCGCTGTTGCTACCCCACGGAAAAACGTTGAGGGGAGTTTTGTAAGCCGAATTTTGGTAAGTTTCGAGCAGGTTGTCGGCAAGTTTCATAAACTCGTTGGTGATAAAGTCGAGAATGTTTTTCTCGTGCTGTTCCATAAAAGCGCACGCCTTTTTGTTGGTGAGCAACGAAATTACGCCGAGCACCGATGTAGAATCCCAACAAGGAGCGGTAAAACGGTAGTTTTCAAGTGGTTGCTTTTCCATCGGGAGTTCGTCTTCGGTAGAGATAAAATATTCCAAACAAGCCCAAGTCCATTCGTCGCCGATACGGTCGTCGTTGTACTGTCCTGTCATAACGTCTTTGGGCTGACGGTAGAGGATTCCCTGATTTTTCATAGCCCAATTGTATGCTCGCATATAGCATCCTTGAATATGGTCGCAGAAATCCTCGTATTGCGGATAGCGGCGGAGAACACGCTCAGCCTTGCACATTGTTGCCACAAAGTCGAGAGCGGCGGCAGTGGTTTTCTGCACCACGTAACGCTCTGAATTATCGTCCTGAGGCATAATAAAACCGCAGAAATTGAGCGATGTAAGTTTTGCGTAAACACCACCGTCGTCGGGGTCTTGCATTGTGAGCATCCATTTTAGGTTAACGAGAATTTCGTCGAGCATATCAGGAAGGTCGTTGCCCGATTCGGGAATGTTGAGTTTGAGTTTGTCTACATATTCGGGATACATTTCTATGGCGTGAAGAAGTTCCCAAACAGTGATTGACGAGTTGATGATATACTTGTTGTAGTCGCCAGCGTCGTACCAGCCACCGGGCGATGAGATAATGTCGCCTTGTTTGCGCTTAGGACCTGCGGCAGATTCGTGAATTTTTACCACATTATCTAAATGTGCTGCGGGACGGGCGTATTTGCCGGCGTATTCCTCTTTGATTTCCTCACCTGCGCGGGCAAGGTAGAAGGTTTTCATTGCCGATTTTACCAAATCTTGATAAACCCCCTCTCCTACTGCAAACGGATACGAACCGCTTGTGCCATTGCATTTTAGGCGGAAAATACCTTCGCGGTTAAAGTCAGAGAAGTCGGCAGTTTTTACCTTTGTACCCGAAAACTCCCACTCCTTGGGTTCGGAGCATTGCCCCTTGTAAACCTCCTCGCCAGTGGCAAAGTCAACGATGGTAAACTCCTGCGCCGACGAATCGGGCACGATGGCTATTTTTACACCTTTGGCGGGATAGCCAATTTGGTCTGCCTTGATTTTTGCACCCGACTCTTGATCTTCTTTTGGGGTGCTGTTGCAGGCGCACAGAAGCATAGCGGCTGTGGCTGCGGAAAAAAGTCTTTTCATATTCGTAATATTTAGTAAGTTTAATTATTTACAGTGCTGACGGTAAGCCTTTTCGATATTCTGTTTGGTGATAGGCGAAAAATCCTTGTCCCAAATCCAGCGGATATACGCCTTGTCGGTTTGGCAAATTTCGTGCACGGGACGGTTTTTGTACTTGCCGTAAGCAAACACCACAATATTGTCGGCGTTGCGTTTGAGAAAACCGTCGGGCGAAAGAATATCCAAATCCATAGAGTCGATGAGGTCTTTGTGCTGCTCCATCTGCTTTTGAAACACCTTGATAGTGGCGTTAACATCGGCAAAAGCGTCGTGAGCCTCAAAATCCTCGTTGTAATAACGGTGGTAAACATCCACAAGCCTCATTCCAAAGATTTTCTTTTCGATAATCATCGAGTCGTAATACTTGCAGTCGGGCAGAGTCCATTTAACGCCCACCGCGGCGAGGTTGTTTTGGAGAATAGCCACATCGAAATTGTTGCCGTTGTAAGAGAGAATGTCGCACCCGTCGAAAAAGTCGATAATCTGCTGAGCCACATCCTTAAACGGCACACCGTTTTGGAGAATAAACTCCTTGGTGAGATGGTGCACCTCGGTAGCCTCGGGAGGAATCACGAAATCGCCTTCGGGGATAGTGTATTTTTGAAACGAGTCAACCGTTTGGAAGTTCTCGGAATCGAACTTCACCATAGCAATTTGAATAATCTTATCTTTCTGAATATCAACACCTGTGGTTTCGGTATCGAAGCAAACAATGTTTTTCATAATGAGTGTTTTTTTAAAAATCGGGTGCAAGATAAGATTATTTTTTGTTTTAGCACCGAAAATGGGGGAAAAAAGTGAAGGGAAACAAAAAAATCATTCCTCTTTCCACGTTGTCACAGTAACGGTTTCGCGCTGTTTTACTTTGCCGGGGAAGTCTTTGCGGTTGCCATTGCGGTCGATAATGGTGATATTGAAATCCACAACCGGCTTATCCTCGCGTTTTTCGTAGCAATGCACTTTGATGATGTAATCGCCCTTCGACGGATTGGTGAAAAACACATTTTCCTGCGGTGTCATTGTGTATTCGGGGGCGGAATCCACATTGGCATCCACATCTAATTTGCCCGTGCCGCCATTGCAGGTGGCAGTGCGCTTTTTATAACGGATTTCCTCTCCGCAAGGGTCGGTAACTTTGAGGTCGAGGTCCGATTCGTTGTACCATTGGAGGTTGATTCGCAGGTCGCCACCCTCGCCTTGAA
>JAFPYT010000084.1 GCA_017394445.1 Bacteroidales bacterium
AGTTTGAAATACCCCGACGACCTAAAATACCCAACCACCGCATTGAAGGTGTGGAAGTTGACCATATCAGTAGCGATTTCTCTGAACTTGTCGAACAGTGTATTACCGTCGGTATTTGTAAAAAACTTTGTGCTCATAGATGAATGACATTTTCACCTCGCAATTTACAAAATTTCCTTCAATTCGTTTCTATTCGTTTTAATTTTTGTTCAAAAAAAAACAGAAGGGTGAGCCTTTGGCTCGCCCTTATTATTTCTTGAACATCTCAGTCTTTCGATACCGAAAATATAAATTAAAAGTATAACTTACTCATATTTAACAACTTATAAATTAGCAATAAAAAGTCTTAATTTTAGTCTATCAACAGACCAACATTTACCTTATAAAATTCATCATCTGCCACTTTTCCCTTTCGGGGAGTTTGGCGGTGCCGGTGGCAAATTGTTTGAGCATATATGCCATATTGTTGGCAAGGGTGCGCATTGTTTGGAGACCTTCGGTATCTTGCGACACTTCACCTTCGGCGGCACCGTAACCAATGTTCCAATATTGCGATGTAACTATCGGCATATTAAGCATTTGAAACGGCATCTGCAAGGCTTGGAACGCTGCGGTGGCTCCTCCCCTACGGCATACCGCTACGGCGGCGGCTGGTTTGCCTTGCATATTGGCTCCTCCGGCGTAGCACATACGTTGAAGCACCGAGAGAACCTGTCCGGCGGGCTGACCGTAATATACTGGCGAACCCACTACCACGGCGTCGCACTCGCTCATTTTGGCAATAATCTCGTTGCAAACGTCGTCGTCGAAAACGCATTTGCCGAGGCCCTTGGCGTGACACTGTCCGCAAGCCACACATCCACGTACAGGACGGTTGCCCACGCCCACAATCTCGCTTTCGATAGAGTGCTTTTTCAGTTGCGCGGCTATCTCGCTCAGAAGGGTGAAGGTGTTGCCGTTGCGCCTTGCACTGCCGTTGATTAGCAGCACTTTAAGATTGTTGATATTAACGCCTGCCGCCTCGGCGCACGATGCAAGAGCACTTGTACCCACCGATGCTACTGCGGCTGTGGCTGCCACTGCGCCAATACGTTTGATGGCGTCGCGGCGTGATATGTTTTCGTCGTTGTTTGCTTGAATGTTGTTCTGATTGTCCATTTTTTATCGCTTTTAAATTAAATATTCGGCGGCAAGGTAATAAAAAAAATCAAGTGTTGTATTTGATAATTTCTACTGATTATTTTATGAAACAAAAATCCTCTACTTGTGATTTTCATTTAAAATCCAAAGTAGTACTTGCGATTTTCAATCAAAATCCAAAGTAGCACTTGTGATTTTCCTTTAAAATCACAAGTAGAATTGTTGTTTTTTAGAAAAAAGGATTATATTTGCAGTGGCAACAAATTTTAAATTTCACTAATTATGTACAAAAAAATGATTATCTGCGCGGCTATCGCGCTTATGGCTTCGGCTTGCTGCAATAATGAGGGAAACTCTTGCGACAAAGAATCTGCTCAGTCGGGCAACGGCGTTTCGTTTGAAGAGGTGCTCAAAACCCGCCGCAGCATTCGCAGTTACGATTCATCTAAAACTATTTCGGAGGCTGAGGTAAGGCAACTGCTCACCGCCGTTCAAGAGGCTCCGTCGTGGGCTAACCAACAGCCTTCTAAGTATTATGTGGCTATCGGCAAGGAGAAATTAGAGGCTGTGCAAAACCTTGTGGGCGGCAACAAAGACCGTATCAAAAACGCTCCTGTGCTGATTGTCTGCACTTTTGAAAAAGGCAAGTCGGGATTTTTCCAAGGCAACCCCGCCAACGAATTGGGCGACTATTGGGGCGCATACGACAATGGTCTCAGCAACTGCTACTTGATTTTGCAGGCTCGTGCAATGGGTTTCGACACTTTGATTATGGGTATGCGTGAGGGCGACAAACTCCGCGAACTCTTTGCTATTCCCCCCGAGGAGATGGTTACGGCTGTAATTTCGCTCGGCTACCGCTTAGGCGAACCTAAACAACCGCAACACCGTCCGCTCGACGAGGTGGCTAAATTCTTTTAGAGTATTTATCAACGAATTAAACTAAGGTAACGAATAATTACCTTTAAAAATAAAAAAGGCAACCTTAAAAGTTGCCTTTTTTTACGAATTGAACGAATAATAATGTGATAATAAATTATATGTTAATGGAAATTTCCTGACCATTATACTCTACGGCGGTCTTTTCTTTTGTGCCAACTTTTTCTATGAAAAATGTGCGTTTTTGCAACATTCCTTTAAAACTACCTTCGCGTTTTTTAATTGTGAGTTTCTGAGCCTTTTGACTCCACACAAATGTTATGATGGAAAAATTGCCCCGTTCGTAATTATAATTGTCGTTTTCGTCTTCATAAAGAGCAAAAACGCAGTCTTTGCCGGGGTAAATTTTCATAGTTATTGAATCGCGGCTCTGCTCAATGGTGTTTTGTGCTGGCTGTGCAAATGGAATAATGCTACCGGCTTTTACAAAAAACGGTGTTTGGGCAATAGTGGTGGGCACTTTTACAGTTTGTCCGCCGGTGTAGAGTTGGTCGGTCCAATAGTAATACCAGTTGTCGCCTTTTGGCAGGTATTTATCGGCGGTTTTCTTTACAGAAAAATCTACCGAGGGATAGGACTTTGCGTTGCCGGTTTCTTGTTTGTTCCAGCCAGTCATTTCGTCTATCTTAATAATCTTTTCCTCAGTGTATTGCGGCGAAACCACGGGGGCGGCAAGGATAGATTTTCCAAACATAAACTCATCGGCAAGGCGGAGAGTTTTTGGGTCGTTGGGGTAATATGCAAACAATGGCATCATATAACTTGCATCGTTTTTAGTAACGTCAAAAGCCAATGAATAAATATAAGGCAACAGACTGTAACGCAGATTGATAGTAGATTCAATTGCATCGTAAATTGGTTCGCCTTTTGAGCCAAATTGATAAATTTCTCTTGGAGTGTCGGCACCGTGCGAACGGAACACAGGATTAAACAGTCCGTACTGCATCCAGCGCACGTAAAGTTCTTGAAACTGAGGATTTTTTGCTCCCGAAGCCGCGCCAAGCACATTATACGAACCCGAGAAAAATCCGCCTATATCGGTATTGAAGTTTGGATTTCCTGTAAGCGTAAAATTCAATCCTGCGGGAATCTGTTTGCGAAGCATATCCCACGATGAAGCCACGTCGCCGCTCCACATATTAGAGCCATAACGTTGCTGACCTGCATACGACGAACGGGTCATTATAAAAACACGCTGATTTTCTGAAACTTTGCGTTGTTTTTGGTAAATTCCGCTAACAGTGGCAAGGGGGAATGCATTACGCATTTTGCGAAACGAACCAAAACCTGTGGGGAAATCGTAATCCTCGTCGGTGGGATAAAAACAGTCGGGGTCGGTAGAATCCATCCACCAAGCGTCGATGCCGTAGTCGTAGAGTTTTTTGAGATATTTCCAATAGATGTCCTTAGATTTTTGCGGAAAGGGATTATAAACCTTTACACCTGAGGGATAATCCATTACGGGCGGCCAAATGTGCGAAATTCCGCTCTGCGGCCAAGTGCCGAAGGTAAAGAGGAGGTTGTCTTTTTCTAACTCTTTAAACTGCATTGTCATAGGTCCGAAACTTGCCCAAATCGAAATCATAATGTGGGCGTTCATATCGTGGATGCGCTTTATCATTCCTTTGCCATCGGGAAAACTCTCTGACAGAAAGTCCATTGCATTCCACAGATAATTATTACCCCAATATTGCCAATCTTGAATAATGCCGTCGAGAGGCACGCCAAGAGTGCGGTATTTTTCTACCACGCCGATAATTTCGTCTTGTGATTTGTAGCGTTCCTTGCTCTGCCAATAACCAAAAGTCCAGAGCGGAAACATCGGCACTTTGCCCGAAAGTTGACGCATTAATGCAATTACACCGTCGGGATTGCCGCCGTACATAAAATAGTAGTCGATAACGTCGCCAGCCTCGCCTTCAAGGGTCATTATGGAATTTTTTTCGGAGTATTTTCCACGCGAATAGTTGTCCCAATATATTCCCCAGCCTTTTATCGACTGGATAACATTCTGAAAATCTTCGAGATTGCTCTGCTCAATGAGGGTTTCGGTGTTGTTGCGTTCAAGTTTGCCGTTTTGGATTGTTCCCACGCCGTAAACAGTTTCGTTGGCAGCAAGTTTAAACGATTGCGAAATCTTAAAACTTCCCTGTCGGTGCCGGAGGTTATGGGCGAAAACGAGAACGAACCCTCGTCTAACAGTTTGCCGCCCTTGATACCAGAGAACGACACTTTGCCGTTGTTATCCACAGTAACTTTAAGTTTGGCGGATTGATAGGTGGTTACTCCGCCCGATTGCGACTGCTTTACAGCCACATTTTGCGGTTCAAGAATCACCACAAGGCTCGGTTGCGCTCCCGCAGAGTTGGCAGGAGTTTTGGTAACACGCACAATATCTGGCGTATAGAATTTGATTTTTACATCGGTGTTTTGGGCAGAAAGATTTGCCGCAAACATAATAATTGCAATAAGTGATAGAAGTTTTTTCATATATTTAATTATTAAACATTACAAATAGTGCCCACAAATATAGCGTTTTTTTGCAAATCGCACTGCTTTTGAAGTTTTTAAAACAAAAAAAATCCGCCTTCACGTATTCACTACGCAGGCGGATATATGTAAAAAAGGGCAATGTATTATAAATGATTACTTGGGATGTTCGGTTTTAACATACTCGGTTTCATACACTTGAATATTCTTCATAGCCGAAAAATATCCAAGGCAGGTAACATCGGGATTTGAGCATTTAAAAATCGGCGAAGGATTCATATTGTCGATTTGCAGGCCGTAGAGATAGTTGTAGGTTTCGTAGTCGATTGTCATAATTTCGAGACGCATTTTGTCGCCGTTATAAACAATCATCTCCTCGTCCATCTCCATATCTGAGTCGTAATAGAGGCTCATAGTGCAGGGAAACTCGCCCTTGCCGCTGATAGTGCCCCAAGCGTAGATTTTGCCGTTTCGCCAAACATCCACACGCACATATTTTTCTACGGTGTCGGGATTGTCGATTATCTTAAACTGCCAGCACTGCATCCAATCCATCAGTTCTGCCCAAATAAACTCAGGCTCAGTGGTAACAACGGGTTCGTTAACAGTGGAAACGGCGGTGTAGGTAAGTCCATCGTTCTTTACTTCAAGAGTGTATTTGTGACCGGGCAAAACTTGGATATTGCTGGCGGGGCGATAAAAACCGTCGCTATTAAATTCAAGTTCGGTGGCAGTACCGTCGTCGGCAATTATGCGCACAGATTCGCATTTCATACCGGGAGTCTTCACCGAGTCGGTCATATTGCGGGTGCGGGTAAATTTCACCTCGGTTTTGTCGCTTGTAAGAATGCCCTCGATAACCGGCAGCGGGTCTATCTCGTGATAGTCGAGGTCAATTTCCTTTTCGCACGAGGCAAAAACTGTGATGGCTGCTGCCAATGTATATATTAATTTTTTCATCGTAATTTCAAATTATCAATTGTGAATTGTGAATTATGAATTGTCAATTACTTAAAACTTAATCGTGTACGTTACCGACGGAATAATGCCGAAGAGCGAAGTCTGAACAGCCTTGGTGCCCGACGGTTTGGTGTCGTCGTTTTTAAACTGAATCATATACGGGTTGTAATGATTGTAGAGGTTGTACACGCCGAAACTCCAAATTCTTGTATAGTTGGGACGCTCTTTGGTGTTGTTGATACCCACGTCTAAGCGGTGGTAGGCCGGTGCGCGGTAACCGTTGCGCTCGTTGTAGTAGTTGAGAGTCCAGTTTACAGCCTCGTATTTTGCGCTTGGAGCGGTGAGAGCCTGTCCCGAGGTGAAGACCCAAGTGGCAGAAAGGTCCCATTTGTGATTCAAGCGATACATACCAACAATTGAAATATCGTGACGGCGGTCGTTGGATGCTGTGTACCAATCGTTGTTGTTGATACCGTCGATTTTGTTTTCTACCCAAGAGAGCGTGTACGAAAACCATCCAGTAAAGTCGCCAAGGTTTTTCTTAACGTAAAACTCTGCTCCGTAAGCCCTTCCTTCGCCACGCAGCACAATGCGCTCCATCTCCACAGCCGAGGCAAGGTCTTTGCCATCTTTGTAGTCGTAAACGTTGTCGATTTGCTTGTAGTAGCCTTCGAGCGAAAATTCGTACATTTTGTCCTTAGTTTCAGCCATATAGCCTGCGCTTATCTGGTCGGCAATCTGCGGTTTAATAATATTGCTAACCATCATTGCACGGCTAATGGGCGACGAAAGTCCGTTGTCGAGCACAAATTGCAGATTCTGAGTGGTGCGACAGTAACCAGCCTTAATGCTCTGATGGTCGGTGAGTTGCTGTTTGATGCTAAAACGCGGCTCAATAGAGAGATTCTGTTTTACCACCTCGCCTTTTTTGAAGTGGAGAGTGTCGATGATTTCGCCAAGATCGTCGATATTGTAGAACGGAGCACCGCCCAAAGCATCGAAAATAACGCCCCTTACGCCAACCGAAAATTCAAGACCGAAATCAGTCTGCCAATCGCCCGAAATCCAAGCAGAATATTCGTTGGCATCGCGGAGTTCGCGCTCAGTAACATTTTGGAAAGTCCATTCAAGCGATTTTAGGTTGATATGGTCAAACTGGAAACCCACATTAATTTTCTGTTTTTCGGTAGGGTTGATAAGAATGTTTTCGCGGATAGCGTGGTGACGGTTGTAAGAGTTAGCCGCATTGTTCATACCAAGCACGTCGATATACTCTTTGTATCCGTAGTCGCTGTAAATGAGCGATGTTTTTGCGCTTACGTGCTGCGAAAAATTATGCTTAAAGTCGAATGCAGCGGCGGTGTTGCCCCAATGCATTGCAGCCACGTCGTCTTTCATTACCATATTGTCGCGTCCACGGAAAAACATTACGTTGATAACTCCGTTTTTGTAAGGTTTTGCGGTAACTTTGGCGTTAACGTCGTAGAAATTAATGGTATAGTCTTTCCATTTTTTTGTGGGTTTGAGAAAAATCTCAAAATATGTGCGACGTGCGGCAAGGAAAAACGAAGCCTTATCTTTAACAATAGGACCGTCGAACGAGAATTTCGACGACAAAAGTCCGATTGATGCATTCAAACCGTAGTTTTCCATATCGCCGCTGCGGGTGCTGATGTCGAAAATCGAAGCCGACGCGCCGCCAAACTGAGCCGGAATAGCACCTTTATATAATGAAGCGTTGGTGAGCGCCTCGTCGTTGAATGTAGAGAAAACGCCCATCAGGTGTCCTGCGTTGTAGATAGCGGCATTGTCTAAGAGTATAAGGTTTTGAGTGGCATTGCCTCCGCGCACTTGAAAACCGCACGAACCGTCGCCCTCGCTCTTAACGCCAGGGAGCAGTTGTATAGATTTGATAACGTCGCGCTCGCCCATAAGAGCAGGCACTTTTGCCATCTCGGACATTTGGATATTTTCTACGCCGATAATCACATTGTCGGTGCGGCTGCGACCGTGCTTAGCCGTTACCTGCACTTCGGCAAGTTCGGTGGTTTCTTCTTCCATTTTAACAGAAACCTTGTCGGCAGATGAGTTGAAAGTTTGCTCAAACGCTGCGAAACCTACGCAGTTGAATTGCAGAGTGGCGGGCACTTGCTTTACCTTTAAGATAAAATTGCCCTCGGAATCAGAAATCGTTCCGTTAGTAGTACCTTTTTCAGCAACCGAAACAAACGGAAGCCTGTTGCCCTGTTCGTCGGTAATCACACCTTGGATTTTTGCTGACTGTGCCGCTGCCATCAGCGGCATCAGCAAAACGAGTAATAGTAAGATTTGCTTCATCTTCATCTCAATATCTATTATTTAATTTTTACGCCGCAAAGATATATCGCCCTATATGCAACCCAATTGCAAAATGCGGAATAGTTTAAAAAGTTTTTACATAATTCGGAAAAATCACAAAGAAGGCACAAAAAAAACGCCAGCCTATCACAGCACGGCGTTATTATGGGTTAAGTAATTGTGGATATATTGAGGTAATAGTTTATTACACAAACATTATTATTAAATATCGCACAATTAATTATAAATTATCTATCTCGGAAGGGGTGAGACCGGTGAGGGCAACAATTTGATCAACAGAATAGCCCAAATTCTTAGCATTGCGAGCAATAGAGAGAGTTTGAAGTCTTTCTCCCTCAGTTTTGCCATCGCGGTAACGGCGTTCCATAACGTTATTATACACAACCTCTTGGTCTATATTGTAAATATAGCGGTTTTGTTCCTGCACAGACATAGCGTTGAAGTTAGCCAAATTGCTAAGGTAAACAAAATCAGGTTCTTTTTCTTTAAATGCAAGTTCGCTCATAGTGTCCATATTTGATATGTTATACAGCCAATAATCCAATTTGTTTGCACATTCCTCAGGTTTTTTGTTGTGCCTGCGGTAGTAAGGCAGTTGCACTTTCCAATACTCCTGACGGTCGGAAGAGATTTTGCCAGAGTTTACATTAGTCCAACAGTTGCGCGATACAGGTTCTAAATCGTTTTTATCGTAATAGTTCATTAAGAATACTCCTATCACGCGGTGAATGTCAAAGTCCCAAGTTTCATCCTCTTCAAGTTTTTCTTCGCCTATTTTGTTTCTAACCTTCTTAAAACCCTGAATAGATACGGCACGAGCCATATAATATATGATGCGGTTTTCAAAAAAGTCCTGCCCCTCGTTTTGCATCTCCACCAATATTTCTTCGCCGTTTGAGGTGTGGCATTTGAGGTCGTAGATTACACCACGATTTTGCTTGTCAGAGCCTAACGCCTCTTTGTCGATGTATTCGAGGCTCTCTATCTTTATGCCCAAATTCTGGGAATCAAAGAGAGCGTTAAGAAAACTCTTCATCATACGTTCGTCGCCGAATACTTTTTTAAAGCCAAAATCCGTAGTTGGTGATATGTATTTTATCTCTTTTCGCTTCTCTTCGTCCATAACCAGTGTTATATTTATTAATACGCAAATTAACAAAAAAAATTTGTAATCCGCAAAAAAATCACCCCAAAAAAACATACTTAAACACGTCATTTAGCAATGAATCGTGTTTTTTTTGTGCACATAATTCGGAAAAATCATTATATTTGCAAAAACAACCATTAACACCTTATATAATATGAATTGCAGAGACATTTTTGAACGCGGAATCAAGTTTCACCATTACTGCAACACCGCGTATCCATTGCGGGCTAACTCATTGGCTCAATACGAATTGCACAACGAACAGGATATTTACAACTGTGTAAAGCAAAACATCGAATCGCTCGACGAAATTTGCCTTTATGTACACGTGCCTTTCTGTCAGGCAAGATGCAAGTTTTGCGAATATGTGGTGCTCAACCATCCCGAGGAGGGCGACACCGACAAATATGTGGCTCACCTTTTAAAAGAAATTGAACTTTACCGACAAATTATAAAAGACAAGCCCATAGTGGGTTACGACCTCGGTGGCGGCACTCCGTCGTACCTTTCGATCGAAAACCTTCAACAAATCACCGACTCAATCAAGCGGTTCAATCTTATGCCCGGAATGTATCTGAGCGTTGAAACCACTCCCGTTATTGCCGCCAAAGACCCCGATAAAATAAAGGCTATCAGAGAGATGGGCTACAACCGCATATCAATGGGATTTCAAACCGTATCCCCTGCCCTATTGGAATCGCTCGGTCGTGAGGGTTCAAAATCTATCTACGAAAAAGCCGTTGAAAACATACGCAAAGCAGGGTTCGACCGCCTGAATATCGACCTTATGTACGGTTTTCTCAACCAATCTGACGAGGATTTTGCCAACACCATTAAATATACCATTGCGCAGGGACCCGAATTTATCACCCTCTACCGCAACCGCTACAAAGGCACAAAACTCGAAGCCGAATCGCAAGGCGTAACGCTCTATAAGGTTAACCGTCAATACGATATAGCATACCGCTTGCTCAAAGAGGCGGGTTACATTGCCAACAACGGCAAAAACACTTTCAGCAAGATTCCGGGCGATATGGGCACATCATCGTACCTTACCAAGAGGGTTATCGACGCCACATCGTACATCGGCTTTGGACTTGGCGCTCAGTCGTTTGTGGGCAACTATCTGGCTTACAACCTCGGCTGCGACAATCACAAGTTAGACACATATTTCGCCTACATCGACCGCGGAGCATTGCCAATCAACGACATAGCCGATATGCCACTTGCCGAAGTGCGTGCAAAGGCTATTTCGGTGATGTTTTACTTCGGTTTTATTTCGATGAAGGCTTACCAAAAACGTTTCAACGAGGATTTCCGCGAGGTTTACAAGGCGCAGATTAAATTCTTGCAAGACAATTACTTGATGGATTTTATCGACGACGACACTTTTATGCTCACCGACTACGGAGCAGCCCACCTCTACGGCATTATTCCGCTATTTTACAGCGAACGAAGCATCAAGGAGATGTTTGCAATGTCGGACCGCTGGCTCAACGACGCTAAGGGCGAAACCATCTACCTCGAAAAATACGACCGCAAAAAGTTCGACGCTCCTTCGGTAGCCGTTGACCTATTGGTATTTAACCAAGACCACACAAAAATTCTCCTCATCAACCGCGCCGAACATCCTTACGTTAACAAACTTGCGCTTCCCGGCGGATTCTACAAGCCCGACGACCTCTCTTTGGAGTATGCCGCCAGTCGCGAACTCTTGGAAGAGACCTCGGTATCGATCGACATCACCCCGCGCAACCTCATCAAAGTAACCTCCACCAAAGGTCGCGACCCCCGTGGATGGGTTATCAGCGTGGCATACAAAGTAACCGTTGACGAAACCTCCGTAAAACCCCTCGCCAACAGCGACGCCATCTATGCCAATTTTGTAGAACTCAGCACATTAAAGAAAGAGGATTTGGCATTCGATCATTGGGAGATAATTGAGTATGCAAAGGAGAGGTAATTTTTTAAACCTCACACAATGAACTTATTGAAAATCGTCTACGCAATGTAGACGATTTTTTTTTCAAAAAATCTAAACATTTAATCATTTTTCGGGTGTGCCATTTTGGAGAGAAGTGGAGATTTGAGGTGGAAGATTTTGGGAAAACTGCACTTTTTGGCAAAAAAGATTTTGGGAAAACGGCAATTCCAAATCAGAATCGTTTATAACACAATAAGTTAATTCGATAAAATTTTACGACATATTTTAACACGAAATCGGTCGCTAAGCCTCTATTTTTGATACTTAGCGACCGATTATCATTATTGTTCTATAACTATCTCAATATTAACGTCTTTTAGATTCCACGCATCTAATTTGTGCTGAATAAGCATTTTGATTTGGCTTAATGCCTTGTCGGAGGCTTTTTGATAGTAGTTCCAATCTGAGCAATTGCGAATCATCTTGTCGTTAACCTTTTCTTGAAGTTTCATTTTATCGGCGGCACTCCAATCGCCTTCGGATTTTAAATAACCTTCAAAACGTACAATCAAAGGCTTGGAACTACCATTGGGAATGGTGTTTAAAATCTTTGGTTTGCCAAGATTAACAATGAGTTTGCCATCGCTTGGTTCTATTTGCATCTCGTCTAAATTGAATCCAATCTCTACGCAACTGATTGCAGATTGAATAAGATAGTTCTTACCCCACAGCATACCATCCTGCGACAACGAATCAATAACACGAGTTTCCCTATCGGAGAATGTAACATATTCGTTGACTATATCTTCGCGAAGTTCGAGAATTTGGGTTTGCGATAGTTCACGAGAATCTGAAACTTGTATCACCTTGTCAATTCCCGCATCCATTAAATCTTCCAATTTTTGTTCTGTTTTATACCCTTTATAGAGGAAAAAAGAAACAACAACAATCACCACTATTGCAAAAAAACATAGAAGAATTTTGACTACTGGGTGATTAATAAGCATTTTGATCAAATTATCGTTCTTCATATTTATTCAATTACGGGGTTAGGTATTTCGTTAAATATTGGAGTAGGATCAGAAGAATCAAAACGGAAATTGATGTTTTGATAACGGTTTCGCACACCATTGAGTATGGTGGTAACAGCCTCTGTTAAAACAGCATCTATAAATTCATCTCTTCTATCGTTAAGTATTATCTTCTGAATTCTTTCGTTCACATTGGCACTCTGCCAATTAGATGAAAATTCCATATTGTCAATATCCCAACGAGTTATGCCGATTTCTCTATATTCTTGATCAAAACGGACATCAATACCCGTGATATCAATTTTAGGTGTCGGTTTAGATGCAATAAAACAGTTTTCTCCATCCACTTTTATAGAAGAAGCGATTTCATTGATATCAAAACCAATCTTAACATTTACATCGTATGGTACTTTTAGAATACGATTTGTGTATTTATCCAAAAAACGAGGATAAGACTTACCTAGCAATTTTTTGATTTTGAGTGTGTCGTTAATAATAATATCACCTCTTAATGTCCGCTCGCATACATTTAATTTACCAAAATGTCGCAAAAACGAAACAAGAGTATCAACGGTGATTTGACCACCGGGGGTAATAGTAGGAATGCCATTGTCGTAAATAGACGAAGTGGTATTTTTATTATTATCACCTGAGGAACAAGAGGATAACAGAGCAAACAAGAATAATATATATAGTATTTTTTTCATTTGAGTATAATTTAGTAATCACTTTTATATCTATCTTTTTCGGCTAAAACTTTATCTTCAATAGGATCATTTGTGTATGATATAAAACTAACCGTCTTAATACGATGACACCATATAGAAAGATTATTTTTCTTAAAATTATACGCTTCCGAATCTTCTTTATTTGTACTGCTCGGGTGAAAATCAAAATGATTTTTACTATTTTTGTAAGCATCCAAAAATGTGTAAAAATCTTCATTATCAATTTCAAAAATAAACCGATATGCTTGACCTTCATAAAAATCACACAAACCAATCTTATAAAGATATATAAATTTATCACCGAGTTTGAATTTAAAACAGGCAGAACCGTTATGTACACATTCCCCTTCATATCTATCGTCATTCATCAGACTTTCAAGGTGTCGTTGTACTTCATATTGAGACATTCCAAATTTAAAACCAAGGAAACACTCTGTAATGTATTCGTCCGTGCTACTACTTTGAGAACGATAGGTAGAATTATTACTTGAATAATTTCCTGACCCACCAAAACAACCGATTGTAATTGAAATGACAGAAACAAATACTGTCATTTGCATTAACGATTTGAATTTTATTAACTTTTTCATAATATTATGTATTTAATTATTATTTTGTTCTTTTATTTCTTTATCTTCAATTGCATCTTTATCATTGTTTTTGTCTTTATCTTCAACAAGTTCAATTGAACTCACATCTTTAATACAATCTAATGGTATAATAATTTTTTTCCTTCCCTCATCGGAAGATAATATTGGAGACTGTATTGATTTTTTGATAAGTTTCAGATCGTTTTCTATATCATCTGAAAAAACAACAATTGCATTACCACTTTTAATTATTATTCTCTCTTTTAGTTGACTGCGAATTTTTTCAATTATATCTTCGACTTCTTTGTAATATTTTTCTATGACATGAAATTGATATTTCAAATCAAACCTATCTATTTCAAAAGCATCATTATTAGATATTTTATTTGAGTTGTTATCAGTCATCTGTAATGTATCATCTTTTCTTGGAAACATATTGATTATTTTCGACAACTTATCAGCATTATTATCAGTAAATTTGAACACAACCTTTTTTATATTTCCTTCTTTTATGATTTCAAAATATAAATACTCATCATCATTTGAGAATATTGTATTAATATCGTTTTTGATATTTTGAAACACTTTATCTTCATTCTTTGTCCTTATTGGAGAACTAATTATATGTTTTGTTATTCGTTCTGAAACCAAAACATAAATACCAATAAGTAGCAATCCAAAAGTACAAGGACACTTTATATATAAAGGATAACCATAGTTGATGAACATATATAAACTAAATAAAAATGCAGCCAGCCATACACCAATTAATATTTTACCAATAATGAACATTATTTTTGATGGAGAAAAAGCATTATCTCCATTTTTACTCGCCCAAAAATTATGTATCAATAAATTCGGATCAAAATGCAGTTTATTCTCATAACTTTCAATTGTCCAAATAGCATTCTCGTAAACCTCATACCATTGTTTTGAGGCTTGGGTCATTTTCAACCACAAAAACGACAATATAATACCTACACAACTGACAAATAAACTTAAAACAGAAAAGTATGTTTTTATAAAAAAACTGTTACTAGTTAACAATACACCATAACCAGCGAAACATATTCCAAGAAAAGTCCAAACATATTTAGAATTTTCCCAAAATCTTTTCAACTCTTGATCACGACATTCTTGATACCTTTTATAAAGGTCTCCTGTATTATCTTTGTGGTCATGATGTATTGCATTGGAAGTATCAGACTCAATCTTTAAGTCTTTTCCTGTTATGTAAATTTTATTTCCCATTTTTCGTTCACTTTATATATTATACCAACAATAAAAAAGG
>JAFPYT010000085.1 GCA_017394445.1 Bacteroidales bacterium
AAGCGACATATAATCAGACATTTGTCCAATAGCCGCCTCGTCGATATAAACGCCCATACGCTTGCCTTCCAATCCGCGCACCGAAATTCTCGACGCACTGCCCACGCCGCCGGTGTTTCTAATAGTGATACCCGAAGTGCGAGCGAGAGCATCGTTGATGCTCGACGTTGTACCCTCTAACTGCCTTGTATCCAATACAGAAAGGGGCATTGTAGCCTCGCGCATCTTGCGAATTTCGGTGCGAGCAGTAATGGTAACAGTCGACAACTCTTTGTCGGGAATAAATGTTGTTGAATCTTGTTCTTGTGCCAAAGCATTTGCGCACAAAAAAGTTAATAAAAAAGGTGCAATTCTGTGTTTCATCTCTCTCTAAATTTTGGCGCAAAAGTTATTTTTTCACGCCGATTTTTTCATAATCCTTTGTTTTTCGCAAAGATGAAGATAACGGTTGCACTCCTGAATTTTGTCGTAGCCGAGCAGTACGCCGAGTATAAAATCTTCTTCGGGTGTGTACTCGTTAAAGGGCTTATCGCCAATGTGTTTGATAACCTCGATGCACTCTTTTGCGCCAAAAAATATATTGATTTTTTCGCTCGTTACCTGACGTGTGAGAAAATCAATACCGGCAAATCGCAATCGAGCCTCGGCTTCAAACCTAAATTTGGATGGTAATGTATGCAGGATAAGTTTTCTTAGACCTTTTTTGTATTCGTAAATATGATGCGATAGTACTTTCATTTGTGCAACCGTTAAATAATTATAGTTCAGGCATAATCTGTGCTGTCCACGCTGCTATACGGTCTTCTGAAAGTTGGTCCTGATTGTCGTAATCAAGTGCCAAACCAACAAATTTTCCGTCTTTTACAGCAGAAGATTCATTAAAAGAGTAACCGTCGGTTGAAGTTTCGCCTACGATTTTTGCACCGGCAGATTTTGCGGCTTCGTAGAGTTCGCCCATAGCGTTCACGTATGTGTCTGAGTAAGAAAATTGGTCGCCAACGCCAAATACAGCCACAGTTTTGCCGCTAAGGTTGGCAGATTTAACTTCGGAAATAAAACCGAACCAATCGTCTTGCAATTCACCGTCGCCCCAAGTAGACGAACCGAGGATAATGTTGTCGTAATCAGCAAGATCCGACTTTTTTGCAGAGGAAACCTCTTTAACATCACCACCGCCGAGTTTTGCTGCGATGGTTTCAGCAGCCTTGGCTGCATTGCCCGTTGTAGAGCCGTAAATTATTACAGTTTTTTTCATTGTTGTTGTGTTTTAAATTTTGGCGCAAAATTAGATTCAACACAATTATCGCACAATACCGAAAAAGCGGTATTTAAATAATATGTAATACCAAAAGTTTGCGATTGAGTGTTTTTGATACACTATCCCCATTAATAATTAGCCTTAAAGCCGAAAACGAAGTTAAATCATTACTTTTAGGTATTCCGTTTTTCATTGCCGCACCGTAACTTTGTGTAAAATTTTTAAAACATAATAACAATGTTCAACAATATCTCAAAAACAGGTGTATTTTTCCTTGGGGCGTTGGCAGGTATAGCCGTTATTGTCCTTTTGAAAACCAAAACAGTGCAGAAAGGTTGCGCTAAGATTATTGCCGCTGGTCAACAACTCAAAGACGAGGCTCAGGCTTTTGTAGAAACCGTAAAAGAAGACGCCGAAGATTTGGTGGAAGAGGCAAAACAAGAATCTAAAAAAGCGTAATGGACTTTAAAATAGCACATTCGCTGCCCGGACGGGTAAGAATCCGTTACGACAGACACTCGCTTACGCCTGTTCAAGCAGGGTTGGTAAAGTCGCTCGTGGAAGAACAGATGGGTATAACATCTGTTGAAATCAATCCCACAACGGGCAGTGTATTAATACATTACGTAGGTGTTAGCGAAGAAACAGTTTTGGCGTATTTCCGACTGTTAGACCACCGATACCTTGAAAATCAGGAACTTTTAGACAGCGTTAATCCGCTCGACATTCCGCAGCCGTCGTTGTTTTCGATACTTTCGGAAATGGTGGTGCGGCATTATATAAAAAAGTTGCTGCCGCTTCCGATTCGCAAGGCGTTGCAGTTAATCAACATTGCACCAAGGCTTTACAACGGCGCAAAGAGCATTATTAGCGGCAAAGTTTTCTGTGCCGATGTGCTTGATGCAACAGCCTTGGGATTCTCCTATTTCAGCGGCGACATCAAAACTGCGGGTTCGGTTTCGTTTTTGCTCAGCATCGGCGAAG
>JAFPYT010000086.1 GCA_017394445.1 Bacteroidales bacterium
ACAGGCAGATACCTATGCAAGTCTTAACGTTAAGGCTGTGCATTTTATAGATGCGCCCGACAATGCTTTACCCCAAAATTGGCAACAATTGCCAACACAAATTCTAAGAGGCGACGACCTTATTAAAATCAATCCTTTGCACGAGGGTTTGGGTATGGCTTACCGTCCCGTTTCCGAACACGCAAATATACAGCATTTGAATACTCCCGACAGTATGGGATACGAAACACACGAGGCTATGAAAAAACTAAAAAAAGCCGTAGGTGGTGATACTACCAATTTTGTGTGTGAGCGTCTGCAATGGTCAAGAGACATAATTAAGGACAACCTTTTTGCGGAGCAAATTGATGCAGTTGCGTTGATACTCTACAATTTTGAAGCACGTCATCAGGCTGTAATCATTGGCGACCAAACAGGTATTGGCAAAGGACGTGTGGCAGCGTCAATTATCCGGTATGCAATGTGTCAGGGACTTATTCCCGTATTCTGTACCGAAAGTGCTAATTTGTTTACTGACATTTATCGCGATTTAAGCGACATCGGTTGTGGCGACCTTGTACCGTTTATTATGAATAGCGACGCAAAAGCCAATATCACCGTTTTGGACGAAAACGACAAAAATGTGGTTGTATACCGCCCTATACAAGATAGAAAAATCAAAAACAAGATTTTTAAATCTCAACAAATGCCGTATGGATACGATTATATTCTTGCCACGTATTCACAACTGAAAAACGCTTATAAAAAAGACAAAAAAGGGACAGAATTTCCCGGCGACGATTACGAAAAATACGAGTTTTTAACCGCCATTGCCGACAATGCAGTTTTCATTTTTGACGAAAGTCATAATATTGCAGGTTCTAAGGCAAAAAAATCTAATTGGTGGGACCCTGATTCGAGGGTAGAACTCACAGGTTCTAATCAATTCAAATGTTTCAACGAACTCAGCAAGAAGGCTGTCAATACATTGTTTTTGTCGGCTACATTTGCCAAACAGCCACAAAATATGATTGTGTATGCCAATCGCACTTGTATTCAAGAATCGGGTTTGAAAGATACCGAGTTAATCGACGCTATCAGCAAAGGCAACGAAGCACTGCAAGAGATTATTTCGGCAAATATTGTGTCGGAAGGTCAGATGATACACCGTGAAGGTGATTTTTCAAACGTTTGTGTTAATTATTTCACTCTTGACGGTTCCGACATCGACAACGGTCTGCCTGATTTGAAAAAAGAGCATTGCAATCAATGTGATTACATTACAAATATACTCAACGAGATTAATCTATTTGAGCAACAATATGTTATGCCTATTGTTGAGGAATTAAACAATAGCGATAATAATGTGCAAACCCAAAAAACAAACGAAAAAATAGGTGCTATGCACACTCCGCTATTTTCTAAATTGTTTAATATTGTAAATCAACTTTTGTTTGCAATCAAAGCAGAAGCAGTAGCCGACCACGCTATCAACCTACTAAAACAAGGCAAAAAGGTTGTTATAGCGGTATCTTCAACAATGGAGGCTTTTATCGACAAATTGGAAGATGATGGTGTTAAAGGTGAAGTAATACCTTGCGACTTTGCGCTTGTTCTCGATAAGGCTCTGCAAAATACATTGACTATCGTAAAAGACGGTGAAGGCGATTATCACGAAAAAACTAAAATTCCGCTTGATAGTTTACCGCCTGAGGGTCAAGATTTGTATTTTGAACTAAGAGAATCTATTGTTAATGCAGTTTCTAATATCTGTATTTCGCCGTTAGACCTTATAACACAAAAGATTGAAAAAGCAATCAACCCCGATACTGGCGAAAACTTTATCGTAACAGAGGTAACAGGCAGAAGCAAGAAAATTGAATTTACCAACGCACAATGCACCAAAGGACGCATTGTTAAGAAGGATAAAGTAAAAAGAAACATCGCTTTTTCGCAATTTCAAAACAATCAATCAGATGTGTTGATTATCAACAAAAGTGGTTCTACGGGAGCATCAGCACACGCCACTACCAAAAACACCAACCTAAAACCCGAACAAGTAAAGCCACGTGTAATGATTATTGCACAAGCCGAACTTGATATTTCTACCGAGGTGCAAAAGCGTGGGCGTATCAACCGTACCGGGCAAATTGCGAGCCTTCCTCCGCGTTACGATTATATTTCGTCGGCAATTCCGGCAGAAAAACGTTTGATGATGATGTTGCAAAAGAAACTAAAAAGTCTTGACGCAAACACAACTTCAAACCAAAAGCAATCAAAATCAGTAATCGACG
The DNA here is from genome assembly GCA_017394445.1 of Bacteroidales bacterium. Classification (GTDB taxonomy): domain Bacteria; phylum Bacteroidota; class Bacteroidia; order Bacteroidales; family UBA3824; genus UBA3824. The sequence continues at coordinate 2,274 of JAFPYT010000086.1, forward strand.
TACCCGACTTTTTCAATAAGTACGGCGATATGCTTGCATACGATTATCTTGTTGAAAATCCTGATATTAACTTAAAACTCAACGATGTTTTGAATGTTAAAGACAGCGACAACGACAATAGTAACGGTAACAGCAACAACAAAAAGAAAGATAATGATGATGACGGCATAAAACAAGATTTCTTAAAAAAAGTTTCGGGATGGGTGCCGCTTCTTACCTGCGAGGAGCAAAAGGATTTTTACGACACTATTCTATCTCGTTACACCGATTTGGTTGCTGAACTAAAAAAGAAAGGCGAATACGATTTGGAGGTAGAAGCATTGGATTTAGACGCGCGTCTTGTCGGCGACCTAAAACTATTGCAACCTGCATTAAAGGGAGATTCGTGTTTCTCTGATGCGGTTTATCAAGGTGTATATTCGTGTAAAGTGTTGCAAAAGCCTTTTACACAGCAATATATTTCAATGGAAATACTAAACTACACCAAGGGTGAAGATGCTAAATATATAGCCAAACAAACTGCTGACGAATACAAAGCCTATTACGACAACGAAATCAAGGAAACCACCGAAGATTTATTAAAACGTTGCGAAGAGCGCAAAAAAACGGCAAAAGACATTATTATAAAAAAAGGCGGCAATCTTCAAGACGTAGACCAAAAGGTGCAAGAGATTGTTTCCGAAACAGAAGATATGATAAAAAGCCGCACAAATAGAATAACACTTGTTAGAAACCGTGCGCGTTACATCGAATATTTTTATGCCGGACGTGCTTGTATTGTGGATTCCGACAACAACACTAAGGCAATTTGTTTGGGTGTTGAGATTGGCAACAAGACAAAAAATAAATTTGCACCAAGCAATATCAAGGTTAGTTTTGCAGTGGCAAGCAACGTAAAGGAATTGGATTATACGCTCGTTGACCGTGATATTACACAGTTGGACGCAATTAAAGGTCTGTCGATTTCTGATGGTGGTTTCGGTACTGACATAGATAAACAGTTCCTTCTTAATTGGAATGATTACGTAAAAGAATCGTCTTCCGAACACGAACAACGTGTAATTATTGTTGGCAACTTGCTTAGAGGTTATCAAAATGCACCCGAAAAATCAAAACTTATCTCGTTTACCACACACGACGGCAAAGTTTTGAAAGGTATATTAACGCCAAAAAACAACACCGACAATGGGGCAAAACTCATTATGTCGAAATACGATATTAATGATTTTGCGGCATTTATCAAAGATTCTGTTTCTAATGGAGAAAACAAAACATATTATTTGGAGCGTGGTATGAAACTTTGTACCAATGCTACCAACGAATATTCTCAAAGTTACACATCGTATCCTTTTATTTTGTATTGTGAAGATTCGGGAACATTCAAGAGACTGAAAACAATTAAAGAATGGCAGGATATTGCCGACAATGGACGTGGATTTGAAGATTACACCAAAGACGGCAAAAAACACTATGTAATGCAATTTAAATACGTCCAAAAACTTGAAGAATTAATTTCACTTTTGGATAAATATAAATTCAAGGTGGAACTCTATCCATCAGAGGCTCAGCGCATTTTTGGCAAAAAAAGCGAAGATGTTTTAAAGAACGGCAATTGGAAACCGCTTGAAACACATACCGAAGCAATACCCAAAAATAAAACCATATCCCCGCTATTGTCAAACGCAATCAAGTTGGCATCACTCAAAAACGGTGGTTCGCCGTTGTCGGGAAATGATAATAACCAAAATCTCCACGTTTACGGCTCGTTGAAAAGAGAAGATTTCGTTAAAACCATACATCAAGGCGGTTGCTATCAGGACGGTTGGGAAGGCATTTTTGGATACCGTTACGTAAAATCGGCAAAGGAGATTATCACCAAGTTGCTTAAATATTTTTATCCCGAAATACGATTCTCGATAAAAATCAACCATAGAACAATGACAATCACCGTGATAAGTTCTCCGTGTGCAGAATATAACTTAGATGATTTGCTTTACGAAATTGAACTTATTGCAAACGGATTCAATTACGACAAATCGGATGCTATGGTTGATTATTTTGACAACGGATTTTATTTACGCGTAGAAGTGAGCGACA
>JAFPYT010000087.1 GCA_017394445.1 Bacteroidales bacterium
AAATAACAATTATAAATAATGATTCTACTATAAATAATTATAACATTCCACCATTCGCCGCCGATAATGAAACAATGGTAGAGGTAAAGGATAATGTGCCGATTGTAACAAGAAAAGGACTTATTGACTCAATTATCCAAAAGGGGCTATCAGATAAAAAATTAATTTTCAGAATAAACGAAAAGAAATAAAAAACAATTTTTGTTACAAATTTAATTACATATTTTTGCCGAAAGATATTAAAAGAATATTTGTAATGAAAAAAGCAAAACGGGCGTTATTGATTGCTACGGCGGCATTTTGGGGTGTGTTGTGGGTAGTTGCGATAGCAAAACTTTACACCACTTGGCAAAACACCTACCGCTCTCCCGACACCCCCCTCTACCCTACCGAACTTGTTTACAAAATCATCGACGGCCGAAACATCCGCTTGGACGTTTACCGCCCCCACGATACGCTCGCAGCCCACAAAACCATTATCTACATTCACGGCGGCTCGTGGATCAGCGGCACAAAACGCAAGATACAGGATTTTTATCGTTACAACACCATTAAAACACTATTAAACAATAACATAGAGATAGTTTCAATTGATTACAGTCTGATAGCCCGCCACGCCAACACGCTCGAAAACTGCATCTACGACGTTCGCGATGCCATTAAATATTGTTTCGACAATGCCGCTTACCTTGGCATCGACACCGCACACGTGGGCTTGTGGGGGTCGTCGGCAGGAGCGCATTTGGCGATGATGAGTTACATTCAATTGCCAAATCCTGAAAATATCAAGTTTATAATCGACGATTTTGGTCCCACCGACATTTCAGAAATGTGGTCGGTGGTGCCTGATTGTTTGCGTAGGCTGGTTTCGTCGGTATTTTTTCGTATACGATACCGCGACTTAAAGCGCTTCGACATTCTCACCAAAGCATTTTCGCCGCTCTACTACACCAAACGCCTTGCCCACGTGCCAATCCTAATTTCGCACGGCGACAAAGACCCGATAGTAAACCCCCGCCAATCCATTCATCTCCACGATTCACTTCCCCAAACTTCAGATTTATTCATCTACCCCGGACTAAAACACGGCTTTAAAACAATGGATTCAACCGAAATAAAGCATTACACCAAAAGGGTGATGGAGTTTGTAGGGAAGGAGATGTGAGGCTTCAAAACCAACGAGCCCCAAATAGCATAAGACTACGAAATCTTAAATCCAATAACCAAAATATCGTCCACCTGGCTGTAAACGCCACCCATCCAAGTTTCGATTTTTTCGTCGAGGATTTCGCGCTGCTCGGCCATCGGATTGGGCGAAATTTCTTGAAGGAGTTTCTTGAATCGACTCGACATAAATTTCTTGCCCGTTTTGCCGCCAAACTGCGATGCGTAACCATCGGAGAATATGTAAACAATGTCATCACGCTGCATATCAATATCGTAGGTGGTGAATCCAATGTCAACATAATCGTGAATACCAATTGGCATACGGTCGGCGCGGTACTCTTCGATTTCGCCGTCGCGCACAAGGAACATCGGGTTAAATGCGCCCGAGAATTGCAGTTTGAGCGTATCCAAATCGAGCACGCAGAGGGCAATATCCATACCGTCTTTTGCCTCGTCGAAACGACCTGTTTGGTGCAATGATTCGATAATATAAGTACGAAGTAGGTCGAGAATATGACCTGAATTTAGTTCGTCTTGATATTTTACAATAATCTCGTTGAGGTATGCCGAGCCAAGCATACTCATAAACGCACCCGGAACGCCGTGTCCCGTACAGTCAGCTGCCACTATTACAGCGTAATGGTTGAGGTGCTTAAAGTAATAGAAATCGCCGCTGACAATATCGCGCGGTTTGAACAAAATAAAGTGTTCGGGCAGCACCTTGGCAATGTTGGCAGAAATAGGCAGAAGGGCAGTTTGAATACGTTTTGCGTAATAGATACTGTCCATAATCTCCTTTTGGTGGTGGGCAATTTCGTCGCGTTGCTGAGTGGCGATATTCTTCTGCACTTCAAGCTCGTCGCGCTGCGACAGAATCTCGTTTTTCTGCTGTTCGAGAGCAAGATTTTTCTCCTCGATGGCATCGCGCTGCTGGAGGATTTCCTCACGCTGAGTTTCAAGTTCGGCGTTTTTCTGCTCGATAGCGTCTTTCTGCTTGCGAATTTCGGAGGTACGCTCTGTTACCATACGTTCCAAATGTTGGTTGCGCATACGGAGCTGAGCCTCACGGAGTTTGATGATAAAATATACCACCGCCGAAACAGTTAACACCAAAAGCAGCATAAACCACCATTTGCGGTAGAACGGACGCTTGATTTCAAAGCTATAAGAGTTAGAATAACACCAAATACCATCTTTGCCTTTGGCGCGGTACACAAAATCGTATTTACCGGGAGGAAGGTTTTGATAATTTGCGCGGTGTTCTTTGCCGAGAGATGCCACATAGTCGTTGTCGAGACCCTTCATATAAAACTCGTATACCAACGACGCCTCGTCTTTAAACGAAAGGCCTGCAAGCTCAAATTGAAGGTTGTTTTCGTTGTGGCTAAAAACATTACGACTGCGGTCGAAAGGCACACCGTTGAGCAAGATATTCTCTAAACGGCACTGGGGAACGTACTTCTCGTTGCTTCCCTTTTTGAGGTCGAACGACGAAACGCCGTGGAATGTGGCCACATAGAGCACACCTTTTTTATTAAGCAAAAGTCCGTTGGTAACAATCTCGCTACCTGGAAGACCGTCGTTGGCATAAACGGAGAACTCTACACGATTTTCGGGCATATTGTAATAACAGAAACCCTTATTGGTGCCGAGCCACAGATACCCCTTATCGCGTGCAGGGAGTATCGAAGTAATGGCACTTGACGGTAACGATGGAATATCAAAAATCTTTAGTTCACCGTCAGGCGTATAAATACCAAGCCCCTCTTCCATGCCCACAAGCAAATTGTCGCCCAAAATAGCCAACGAGAGCACCGACGAAGGAGTGGCTTTAAGTAATTCAAAACCGTTGCCATCAAACTTAACAATGCCAGTATTGTTGCCGCCAAGAACAAGCGTTTTATACTGTATCATCTGCGAAATCAGCGATGTAGATACGCTACGAATGGGAACAGGATTATTATCAAAATCAGTAATGCGATAAACAACGCCATCTATTCCTGTTAGCAAAAATATTTCACCCGTTTGCGACACAAACACATTGGTAAGGTTGTGAATTCGGTTTTTAAACGAGAGTTTCTTTTTAAGTTTCAGAGTATTGCTATCAAACAAGTAGCAACCGTAACTGTCGGCAATAAAAATTTCGTCACCGTTGAGCACTTTCACAACGTATGGAACTATATGGCCATCAACGTTATCCGAAAAATCTACTAACTGATGTTGGAAATAATAAATCTTATTATTAAAAGCCATCCAAATGCGACCGAGATTATCTTCCTCAAAGTTATTTAGATAACAATCAAGGTTTTCGGGATAAAGATTTCGCAGCGAACGATTGGTAAGTTTTTGAATACCACCCGAAAAGCCGAACCAATAGTTGTCTTCCTTATCCTCAAAATACGATAGCAGTTTAAGGTCTTTAAGTCCGATACTTTGGTCGAATCTAATGGCACTCTGCATCAATGAAAATATCTGAAATGCCTCAAAATTAGATACAAGAAATACCGAACCATCGCTGTTTTGCTTAATGGTGTGAACTCTACAACTTTCGGGGATTCCTACTTTTTGGTTTATTTTAAGCGATTCGATATTGATATCGGCACTTAAAAACTGCGACAATTTACCGGTATAAATGCCATCTGTAGTAGAAAGCCAAATTGTACCATCCTCATCTACAAATACATAATAGCATTTTTTATCAGTAATTTGCTCTAAATTATCGTCATTAATCATGTATAGACCCTCGGGCGAAGCAAGGAAAATATTGCGACCTGATTTATATTGCGCCACAGCATGAATACAATCGGGCAAAGTGGGGAATCGTTTATTCAGTTGCTGAGTTTTGTTGTCGGGATCGAGGGTGCAAAGTCGTTTGTCGCCAAAGAAATATTTTGTATCTTTTTTATCGATATAGATATGCTTAAACGCCATATCAGAGAGTATCTGAGTAAACTTACCCTCTGGATTCAAGCATGTTACACCTTTGAGAGTAGCAAAATAGATATTACCTTTGCTGTCTTGCGCAAT
>JAFPYT010000088.1 GCA_017394445.1 Bacteroidales bacterium
ATAGTATCGCTCTCTTTAATATCTTCTAATTCGAGCCATCGTGTCTCTTTTTCGTCCAAAAGGGTTGCGATGGCTTGCATTCTTGATGAAAGCTTATTAATTTCTTCTATATCAGTGATTTCGCCTGAAAGTTTTTGCTCTATTTCTTGTTTTTCGGCGTTGAGTTTTTCTATTTCGGCAGATACCGATTCATATTCTTGAGCTAATTTGTATGTAAAGTTTTTTTTGCGGCGTTCGCGTTGATATGCTGGGGCTTTGGTTTGATTTTCGGTATTTTGTTGAGCGTTATTTGCTTCGTCTTCTTTTTGTGTAATATAAACAGTGTAGTTTCCGGGAAAATTGCGAATTGTTCCACCTGCCTCAAATACAAAAACTGTATCCACCACTTTGTCTAAAAAATATCTATCGTGCGATACCACAAGCAGGCAGCCCGCAAAACACGAAAGATAATCTTCTAACACATTGAGAGTTATAATATCCAAATCGTTGGTAGGTTCGTCGAGTATCAAAAAATTTGGATTTTTGATGAGCACTGTCATAAGGTAGAGCCTCCGCTTCTCTCCGCCACTAAGTTTTTCAACAAGAGTGTAGTGCATTTTGGGCGGAAACAGAAAATATTCTAAAAACTGTGATGCCGAAAGTTTTCTACCATCACCAAGTATTACCACTTCGGCAATATCTTTAATAATGTCGATAACACGCTGACCATCTTTGTATTCGATTCCTTTTTGGCGATAATAACCGGGTACAACGGTTTCGCCAAGTTCTACCGAACCCGAATCTGGTTGAGTTTTGCCCATTATAATATCTAAAAGTGTGGTCTTGCCGCATCCGTTGTGTCCGCAAATTCCTATCTTTTCGTTACGTTTAAACGAGTAGGAGAAATCTTTGATAAGCTGTTTGCCGCCAAAACTCTTTGATAAGTTTTTTATTTCTAACACTTTGTTACCTAAGCGATTGGCAGTACCTACGGTAAAATCTGCCTTTCGTGTGTCGATACGTTGCGAAGCAGCCTCCTTGAGTTTGTAAAAACTATCTATACGGTATTTTGCTTTCCCTCCACGTGCCTTTGGCATACGCGAAATCCATTCTTGCTCGCGTCTAAGAAGGTTATTAGCCTTGTCGATAGCTACTGCCATATTAGCCAATCGTTCTTCGCGCTTTTTTAGGTAATAACTGTAATTGCCTGTATATGAATATATTTGATTGTTGTCGATTTCTATTATATTATCGCAGACGTTGTCGAGAAAATATCGGTCGTGAGTTACCATCAGCAATGTGGTGCGGGTGTTTTGAAGGTAGTTTTCGAGCCACTCAATCATATCGGTATCCAAATGGTTGGTAGGTTCGTCGAGTATCAAAAAGTCGGGACGCTCAATTAGCGTATCAGCAAGCGCAATACGCTTTTTTTGACCTCCTGAGAGTTTAGCAATTTGTATATCTAAATCGTTGATTCTCAATTTACCCAGAATCTGTTTCATATCCGATTCGTATTTCCACGCGTCGGCAGAATCCATCTCGGCTTGAGCCTGTTCGATTAAAGTATGGTCTCCAGAAGCAATGGCTGATTCGTATTTTTGCAACACTTTAGATAATGCATTATCCGACGAGAATATCTGTTCTCTTACGGTAAGATTGTCGTTGAGTTCGGGATCTTGACGCAAATAGCCGATTTTTAAATCGTTTTTGAATACAACGCTTCCTGAATCAGCACTTTGTCGTCGTGCAATGATATCAAGCATAGTACTTTTACCCGCTCCGTTTTTGGCTATGAGCGCAGTTTTGCTATCTTTACCTACCGAAAAAGTTATGTCTTTGAATAAAACTATGTCGCCAAACGACTTGGAGAGGTTCTCCACTTGCAAATATGTAATCATCTTATCTTATTTCTTCGGCAAAGATAAAATGAAAAAACGAATCATCAGCAAAAAATTTTGCACAAAAACTTGAACAATCAAAAAAATGTTGTAATTTTGTGGCTACAATTTTGACAAAAAGGCGTTATTTAAAGCGTTTGTCAGAAAACATAAATATATGATTAAAAACGTTTTAGTTTTTTTAAAAGGCTTTGCAATGGGTTTGGCAAATGTAATTCCCGGAGTTTCCGGAGGTACAATTGCACTTCTTGCAGGTATTTATCAGAGGTTTATCAATGCTCTAAAATCATTCGATTTAGAAGCATTAAAGCTTTTATCTAAGTTTAAATTCAAAGAATTTGCTCAACATACTGATTTATTATTCCTTATAATATTGTTTCTTGGCGAGGGATTAAGCATTCTTACAGGAGCTAAATTATTGGAATGGCTGTTTAAAAATTACGAAACTTACGTTTGGGCTTTCTTTTTTGGTTTGATTCTCGTTTCGGTTTATTATGTAGCCAAAATGGTGAAAAAAATCAATTTGTTTTCTGTAATACTCGCTTTATTAGGTGCTTGCGTGGCTTTCGGATTTTCTATTATTTCGCCAGCCAACGAAAACGACAATATTTTTTACCTCATTTTTTGTGGAGCAATAGCAATTTGCGATATGATGTTACCCGGAATTTCGGGTTCGTTTACACTTATATTATTAGGTAATTACAAATTGATAGTAATTGATTCGATATCTCACCTCAATTTTGCTGTGATATTACCTGTGGCAATCGGTTGTATAATTGGTTTTGTAGCATTTTCGAGATTTCTCTCTTGGCTAATGAAAACTTACGCCGACCAAACTATTTCGGTTTTAACCGGCTTTATTTTCGGTTCGTTGGTGTTTGTATGGCCATGGAAAAAACCGCTCTACCTTATGCAAAATGGTCACGAGGTGTTTAATTCGCACGGTGAGGCTGTGATACAAGGTTACGAAAAGTTTTTTCCCGACTTTTCGCCGCAAACCTTTTGGGCTATAGCATTTATGATTGCCGGAATGGTGATTCTGTGTGTTATCGAAGAATTTTCGGCTCGCAAAGCCAAATCAAAAGAAGCAAATATTGAAAAAGAATAAATAACTTGAGTATAAACAATTTATAATACAGACAAAGTGGAAGTTGAAACTTTTAAAATGACCGCCACGACCTACGAGGGTCTGGAAGATGTGTTGGGACGCGAACTTATGCGCATGGGCGCCGACGATGTTAACACCGAACCGTGTAAAGTTACTTTTACCGGCGACAAATACTTGCTTTACGAAGCCAATTATGAGTTACGTACTGCTTTGAAAATTTATAAAGAGATTCTCAACTTTTCGTTTGAATCCAAAGAGGAGTTTTTGGAACAAATTAAAAACTTCCGTTGGAGCAAGATTCTCAATATTTACAAAAGTTTTAACCTCAAAGTTTCTGCTAAAACTGATGTGTTTGATTCTAACAACTTGGATCAACAAATTATCGATATTATATGCGAATACTTTAATTTAAAGTCGCACAAAACCCCTCCTCACAACGTTCCAAATCCCGCTGTAGTTATCGAAGTAGAAATCACCGACAAAACTTGCGCTCTATTGCTCGACAGTACCGGCGAACCCCTTTCTAAACGTGGTTACCGTGCATCTTCGGGTTATGACGCTCTCGACGAAGTATACGCCGCAGGTCTTGTTCAACTTTCGGGATGGAAAGCTAACACAAATTTTATCGACCCAATGTGTGGCTCTGGAACATTGCTGATTGAGGCTGCTATGTTTGCTTATAATATTCCTGCTCAGGTTTGTCGCGAAAACTTTGGTTTCTTTACTTGGCGCGATTTTGATGCCGACATGTGGAAAGATATCAAGAGCGACGGCAAAATCCGTATCAAGCACAATGGCGAATTTGCTCACAAAATTCTAGGCTACGACATCTCGGAGCCTGCTACCAAAGCTGCTATGCAAAATGTAAAAAAGGCAATTCTTGATAAATATATCAACATTTTTACAGCATCTTGCAAAGATCTTCAGCTGCCAGATGGCGAAAACACCGTAATTATAGATCCTCCGGCAATCGATGTTTACAAAAAAGAAGAGACCAAAAATCTTTTTGCAAATATTTCGCAATTTATTAAACATAATATCAAAAATTCTAAAATTTGGTTACATACTGATTATCAGGATATTAATAAAGCAATCGGCGTTAATCCGCAAAAAGAACACATTATTGTCCTCAACGGAAAGGAACAACATTTGCAGTTATTTTAATTGAATTGAAAAAAAAGTGATTTTTTTATTCATATATCAGAAAAATTGCATATATTTGTAAAGTTAAAAGATGAAATAATTTGACAGCCTAATGAGAGAAATAATACATAGTCTATTTGAAAAAGTAGTGAAGGGCGATGTAATATTGTCGTTCGAAGGCATCATTACGTCCGAGCTATTAGACGATGTATTTTCCAAGGCTGAAGACCAACTTAAAGCTCTCAACGAATCTCCACGCATTATCAAAAAAGTATACAACATACTTGTGGAGGCACTTCAAAATTTGTTTCATCACCTTGAAATTCCACCAAAAGAATTTTTTGAAAATTCGGAGTTTAAGAAAGACAGCCATTATGCATTTTTCTGTATGACTCGCGAAGGTGCTGGTGTGTATCGTATTACTACTGGCAACTTTGTTAAAAATCAAACCGGTTATTTTTTGCGCGACCGTATTGAGCAACTTAATTATTTATCACAAGACGAATTAAAAGACCTTTATAAAATAGTCCTTAACAACGATGAATTTTCTGCCAAAGGCGGCGGAGGCTTAGGTTTTATCGAGATGGCTCGTAAATCAGGCAACAAATTTGGATTTGAATTATTGCGACAGAACAACGATTATTCGTTCTTTATTTTAGAGGTTCTTATTTCATAATGTATACAAAAACTAAATTAATTAAATAAAATGGATTCAATAAATATAGAGGGAACACCAAAAACACCGTCGGTATCGTTTGAAGCGGCTACGGGTAAATTAGTCATTAAAGGCAGATCAATCCCCGAAAATTCGATAGAGTTTTATAAACCTCTCGTAGATTGGATTGATAAATATACTTCTGAGGCAAAAGGAGTTGTGGAAGTTAACATGCAGCTTGAATATTTTAATACAAGCTCGTCGAAATGTATACTCGACGTATTTAAGAAGTTAGAAAATCTTCACAACAAGAGCGTTGCCGAAGTGGTTATCAATTGGTATTACGAAGAGGACGACGAAGATATGCTCGAGGCTGGTGAAGATTATCAGTCAATACTCAAACTCCCATTTAAAATGGTGGAGGTAAGCACACCCGCATAGGTTTTTACTTTATTGAGTTCATTTATATTTTAAAGTATAAACGCTTGTAAACTAATTTGTTGGTTTCAACAATTCGTTTACAAGCGCTTATTTTTTTGTTTACAAATTTAATCTTCTTTGCATAAATACATCACAACAGGAAGATGGTCGCTGTATCCGTTGAGCCATTTCCCACTTGCAGAAGTGCGTTTGGGTATACCTTTGTATCTACCCTCCTGATTTATAAGGTATTTAAGTCTAACAATCTCTGATCCGCAGTAGGTGAGGGTTTTCTTATCGTGCTCCACTTCTTTATCCATCGATTTGTTGCGTTTGGTGAATGTTTGAATGTGTGGCTTATCTAATATGTTTTCGGAAATCAATATTTGGTCAAACAAATTCCACGAACCTCTGTAATGGAGCGTTCCTGTTCCTGAAAAAAGTATTTCCCACCAAGGATTGAATAATCCTAAGGGTTCTACCGATGATATATCTCGTCTACCTCCAAGCACATCGCACATACTTTTGTCGTGGGGGTCGTCGTTCATATCTCCCATAATAAACAATTTTATCATCGGATTTAATTTTTGTAATGAATCTTTTATTGCCACAATTTGTTTTGCGCCAAGTTGTCTATAATACGCTGAACTATAACGGCTTGGAAGATGGCATACTATCACTGCGATATTTTCGTTGCCTAATTTTCCACTAACGGTTAAAAAACCTCTTGTTGCTTTGTTTCTGTCAGAATCGTTTTCGTAAACGTATGGTACAAGCTTGTAATCTATTGGTTCAAATAAGTCTGGATTGTACAACAAAGCGCAGTCGATGCCTCGTTGGTCTGGACCTTCTTCGTGAATATATTTGAAACCACGTTCGGCAAGAGGCTTTTGCGAAATTAAATCGTTGAGAACGTTTTTGTTTTCTACTTCGCTCAATCCTATAAAAGCACATCCTTTTGTCACTTGATTTGTTCCCATATCTGCAAGTGCCTGCGACATATTGTGTAATTTGGCAATGTATTTTTCGCTATTCCATTTATATGTGCCTTCGGGGAGAAACTGGTTGTCGTTTTTACCCACATCGTGTATTGTGTCAAAAAGGTTTTCTTGGTTGTAAAAACCAATGGCAAATTTATTTTGCGAGTTTTGCGCAAAGCTACTTGCACTTAATAGAACAAGCAACGTACAATAGACCACTAACTTTTTCATAAAACATTAAAATAGGCTTTAGTTTTTTCCATCTTTGAGATTGATAAGGAAAACTCCATTTGCCCCTTGGCATCCGTAGATAGCAGCTGAACCGTCTTTTAATAGTGAAATTTCTTTAACATCACACGTAGAGATATAGTCAATCTCTTCAACTGTACGTCCGTCAACCACATACACAGCGCAATTAGAACCATACACCGAATTGGGTCCACGAACAATAATGCAACCATCAGGACGGATGTTGATGCCGTTGAAGTTTGCACGAATCAACTCATATATATCAGTGTAATTGCAATAATTCTTGCCTCGTTCGATATATTCAATGGCCTGTGTCCTATATTGAGAAGGAAGATAGCCGTATCCAATAGCCATTTCAACATTTTCGGGAGTAGGTTCAAAAGTCAACTTAACATCTATATTGTTAGGTGTTGATTTGCGGATAGTACGTTGTGAAGTGCGGAAAGCTTGTGACTGAAATACAAGACAATCTTTTGGTTTACAGGCAATTGTATACCTACCGAGCGAATCTGTATTAGTGGCGGTCAATGATTTTTTTGCTCTAACTGTTATCCCTGATATTGGTAGGTCGTTGAGCACGGTAACTGTTCCTGTGATTATTTTTGTTTCTTGTGCGTTGGCAGTGAAGAAACTAAACGCTAAAAGTAAAAGTATTAATGGTCTCATTTCCTTCATATTTTTAATTGTATAATTATTAATTATACGGGTGAGCATTTAAAAAAGATACATTTATTTAATTCTAATTATGTTTCGTAATCGTTTGACTATATTTTGTGATTTTGGTTTAATTTTTTTCAAAAAAAATTTTTTTTTCTCAAAAATCCTTTTTTACTTTGCGGCGTTAATAAAACAAAAACACAAATGAGAAATTTTAACGCATATAACAATTGGTGGTGGCGCTTACGGAACAAGAATTCGTGAGTGGTTACACCTTTATATATATAAGAAATTTGAAAGGTCTGACGGAAACTCACGTCAGACCTTTTTTTTTGAATCACTAATTAAAACTAATTAAAAATGTTCAGTTACAAAACTAATTCAAAAACTATTTTGAGCGACATATATACGCCCGTGAGCGCATATCTTCGACTCAGAGATTCGGGTGTGCAAAGCGCACTTATGGAGTCAAACGACTATCATTCAAAAGAAAATTCACGCTCATTTATAGGCATTTATCCCTTGGCAAGCGTGGCTATCAATCACGGAAAGGCAATCTTTAAATATCCCGACGAAAGCGTTGTTACTAAGGATATTACAAAAAATTATAGAGTAGAACACGCCTTGAAAGAGTTTTTAAGCAACTTTAAAGTGGAGGGCGAAAACTCAAAATATTGCGGTCTTTATGGATATACGGCTTTTAATGCTGTAAGATATTTTGAAAATATCCCCGTAGAGGATACCATAATGAAAGAAAACGATGCACCCGATATGCTCTATGTGCTGTTTCGTACTGTGTTGGTTTTCAATCATTATCAATCGGAACTCACCATTGTGGATATGTCAGAAGATGGAGAAAACAAGGTTCATGAGGTAGAAAAACTTCTTTCGAAGGCAGGTGTACGAAACGATGGTTTTAATGCAGTTGGTGAAACCACATCGCCCATTACCGACGAACAGCACAAGGACAATATCCGCAAGGGTATCGCACACTGCAAACGTGGAGATGTTTTTCAAATTGTTATATCGCGCAGATTTATACAGCATTACACCGGCGACGACTTTAAACTCTATCGCGCTCTTAGGTCGATTAATCCTTCGCCTTATCTGTTTTACTTTGATTTTGGAGGGTTTAGAATTTTTGGTTCGTCGCCCGAAACTCACTGCCGCATCGAAAACGGAAAGGCTTACATCGACCCCATTGCCGGAACTACCAAACGCACTGGCAATCAGGAAGAAGACCTCAAAAATGCTGAGTATCTCCGTCGCGACCCCAAAGAAAATGCAGAGCACGTAATGCTTGTTGACCTTGCCCGCAACGACCTAAACCGCAACTGCGATAATGTGAAGGTAGATTTTTACAAGGATATGCAATTTTATTCGCACGTAATCCACTTGGTAAGCCGTGTTAGCGGAGACTTGCGTCCTAATGCCGACACTATCAAAACCTTTATCGACACATTCCCCGCAGGCACTCTTAGCGGTGCGCCCAAGGTTCGCGCTATGCAGTTAATTTCTGAAATTGAGCCTCATAGCCGTGGTATTTACGGTGGTTGCATCGGATTTTTGGGTCTTAATGGCGAACTAAATCAGGCTATTACAATCCGCACTTTTGTGGCTCGAAACAACGAACTTTGGTTTCAGGCTGGCGGCGGAATCGTTGCCAAATCCGACCCTGAATACGAACTTCAAGAGGTTAACAACAAACTCGGTGCATTACGTAAGGCAGTAGTATCTGCTCAAAACATTTAATTATTTGAAAATGAAAACGATAATAATAGACAATTACGATTCTTTTACTTACAATCTTTACGGATATGTTACAAAACTCGGCTTTAATTGCGAGGTAGTGCGTAACGATCAATTTAAAATCGAAGATATTGCCGAATATGATAAAATAATACTTTCACCCGGTCCGGGAATACCCTCAGAATCAGGACTTTTGATGGATGTTATCAGACATTATGCCGAATCAAAACCAATTCTTGGCGTTTGCCTCGGTCATCAGGCAATAGGAGAGGTGTTTGGTGCTAACCTTCTCAATCTCAACGAGGTATATCACGGCGTTGCCACCAACTGCAAAATCATTGGCGACGACTATATTTTCAAAGGTCTCAATAGCGAAATTGAGGTTGGACGCTACCACTCGTGGATTGTGGAACGCAAAAATCTTCCCGAAGATCTTGAAATAACCGCCATTAGCAACGAAGGTTCAATTATGGCTTTGAAACACAGAAAGTTGGATGTTCACGGTATTCAGTTTCATCCCGAAAGTGTGCTTACTCCCAATGGTGAAATTATTATCAGAAACTTTTTAATAAACTAAAAATGAAAGAGATATTAGAAAAATTGATTTCGGGCGAAACATTTACCCGCGCCCAAATGAAAGATATATTGATTGCTATCACTGAGCAAAAATTTTCTAACGAGCAGATTGCCGGACTCTTAACTGGTATTCAGATGCGCTCTATTACCACCGATGAACTTCTTGGACTTCGCGACGGCATTTTGGCTACCGGCAAACCCGTGGATTTATCGCCCTACAAGGTTGTTGACATTGTGGGCACAGGCGGCGACGGCAAAAATACTTTCAACATTTCTACCTGCTCGTGTTTTGTGGTTGCAGGTGCTGGCTACAAGGTGGCAAAACACGGAAACTACTCTGCCACATCGGTTTCGGGTGCAGGCAATGTTTTGGAAGAACACGGTGTAAAATTTACCGCCGACAACGACAAACTTAAAGAAAACATTGAAAAATGTAACTTTACCTATATGCACGCACCTCTGTTTGCATACGCTATGAAATTTGTTGCACCTGTGCGCAAGGCTCTGCAAGTGCCTACCTGTTTTAATCTTTTGGGACCCATCGTTAATCCCTGCCGTCCGCAGTATCAGGTGCTTGGAACAGCAACGTTAGACCAAATGCGCCTTTATCATAGTGTTTTACAGCAAATTAGCGAGGGATACTCGATTGTAACTTCACTTGATGTTTACGACGAAATTTCGCTTACCAAAGATTTCAAAGTGATTTCGTCGAGTATGGAGCAGGTTTTCAGTTGTTCCGACATTGGTTTTGAGCGAATCAATCCCACCGAAATTTATGGCGGCAGCACAAAGCAAGAGGCCAAAAAGATTTTCGACGATGTTTTGAGCAATACTTCTACTGCGGCTCAGAAAAATGTTGTGCTTGCAAACTCCGCATTTTCAATCAATTGCATCTGTCCAGAGAAAAACATCCGCGAATGCTTTTTGGAGGCAAAAGAATCGCTCGAAAGCGGCAAGGCTAAGGAAGTGCTTAATAAATATGTAGAAATGAACTCATAATCAATATAATACATCACTAAAATGAGCAAATATTCGATAGACCAAAATGGCTATTATGGCGAATTCGGAGGTGCATTTGTTCCCGAAATTCTCCGCAAAAACGTTACTGAATTAAAGAATAATTATTTACAAATAATTGAAAACGAACAATTTCAGAAAGATTTCCAAAAACTTCTTCACGATTATGTAGGTCGCCCAACACCGCTTTATTATGCTAAGCGTTTGAGCGAAAAATATGGTGCAAATATCTATCTAAAACGTGAAGACCTCTGCCATACTGGGGCTCACAAACTAAACAACGCCCTCGGTCAGATTCTTTTGGCGCAAAAACTCGGTAAAACACGAATTGTAGCCGAAACAGGCGCCGGTCAGCACGGAGTGGCAACGGCAACCGTTTGTGCCCTTATGAATATGGAATGTGTGGTTTATATGGGCGAAACGGATGTTAAACGTCAGTTTTTGAATGTACAGAGAATGAAGATGTTAGGAGCTAAAGTTGTTCCTGTTATGTCGGGCAACCGCACTCTTAAAGATGGCACAAACGAGGCTATCCGCGATTGGTGCTGCAATCCAAAAAATACACATTATATTATAGGTTCGGTTGTTGGTCCCGACCCGTATCCAGATATGGTTGCACGTTTCCAATCTGTTATAAGTGAGGAGATTAAGAGTCAACTTGAATCTCAAACAGGTCGCAATTATCCCGATAAACTTTTGGCTTGCATCGGTGGCGGTAGTAATGCAGCAGGCACTTTTTATCACTATATCGACGACGAAAGGGTAAAATTCTTTGCTGCTGAAGCTGCAGGACTTGGTCTCGACGACCCTGAAAAATCAGCTGCCACCATTCACCTTGGCAAAAAAGGAGTTTTACACGGAAGTCTTTCGATGGTAATGATGACCGAAGATGGACAAATTGTTGAACCATACTCAATTTCAGCAGGTTTGGATTATCCGGGCGTTGGTCCTATGCACGCGTTTTTTGCCAAAGTGGGTCGCACCAAGGTACTTGCTGTTACCGACAGCGAGGCTATGCAGGCGGCTTTGGAACTAACAAAACTCGAAGGCATAATTCCTGCCATCGAAAGCGCTCACGCACTCGCAATGCTGCCCAAAATGCAATTCAACAAAGGCGAAAATGTTGTTGTAACTGTTTCGGGCAGAGGCGATAAGGATATGAACACTTACGCATCATACTTTAATCTTTAACGTGCTATGGCAACAATTTTAGACGAAATAGTAGCGAACAAAAAAATTGAGGTTGAGCAATTTAAGCGTAGTTTGCCCATTTCAATGCTTCGTGAAGGCGGATTTTTCTGTCGCGAAACTTTCTCATTTAAAAAGGCTTTGATCGATAGTTCTACGGGTATAATCTCGGAATTTAAACGTCATTCTCCGTCGAAGGGTGATATTCATCAAGGTATTGATCCAAAGTATGTTGTACCTCTTTACGAAGAATACGGTTGCACAGCAGTTTCGTGCCTTGCTGATAATAAATATTTTGGCGGTAGTTATCAAGATGTAATGCAAGCGCGTGAAAATCTGAAACATACTCCGCTACTATTTAAAGAGTTTATCACCGATCCGTACCAACTCTATTTGGCAAAATATTCAGGTGCTGATGTGATATTGCTGATTGCGGCTTGCTTAGAACGCTCTCAATGTCAGGAACTTGCTTGCGAGGCAAGGGAACTCGGTTTGGAAACTCTATTGGAGATTCATTCCGAAGACGAGCTTTCGCACTACGGAGAAGATTTTATTGATGTGCTTGGGGTTAACAACCGCAATTTAAAGGTGTTTAAAACCGACATCGCTATATCGAAAGAGATAGTTAAGAATCTTCCTCATGAAGCCGTAAAAATCTCTGAATCAGGTATTTCAAAACCCGAAACAGTTGCTGAACTCACAAAACTCGGTTTCAACGGCTTTCTTATGGGCGAAAACTTTATGAAGGAGCAAATCCCGGAATCGCACTTAAAAACTTTGTTGAGGAGGTTAAAAAATGCTTGTAAAGGTTTGTGGATTACGCGACAACATCAATGAGGTTTTGGCTCTGAACCCCGATTTTGCAGGATTGATTTTTTATCCCAAATCGCCGAGATATGTAGGTAATAATCAATCTGTTGACTTAAAACAAAAACTCTCCGACACCAAAAAAGTAGGTGTGTTTGTCAACGAAGATTACAACCGAATTATCCAAATGGTTGACATCTATAATCTTGATTATGTGCAACTTCACGGCAACGAAAGTGTAGACTTTTGTAAACAAATTCGTGCAAAAGTGCCTGTTATTAAGGCGTTTGGCATTTCTACAAAGGCAGATTTCGACAAAATAGGCAACTATGCTCAAAATGTTGATTATCTATTATTCGACACAAAAACAGCAAGTTACGGAGGTTCAGGTCAACAATTTGATTGGAATATGCTTCAAGAGGTTGACATTCCTCAAAAGTTTTTGCTCAGCGGCGGCATTTCGTTAGAGAGTTTAAACATTATTAAAGATTTAAAAATCAATCATTTAGTGGGTGTTGATTTAAACAGCAAATTTGAAGACGCGCCCACACTCAAAAACATTGAAAAGTTAAAACTAGCTTTAAACATTATAAGAAAATGAACAGAATCGACAAACTTTTCCAATCTGGGAAAAAAGATATTTTATCAGTCTATTTTACAGCAGGTTATCCCAAATTAGACGACACTGTAAAAATAATCAAATCACTTTCAGACCACGGTGTGGACATGATTGAAATTGGTGTTCCGTTTTCCGATCCTATGGCAGACGGCCCTGTAATTCAGGCAAGCGGACAACAAGCTTTGAACAACGGCATCACTCAGGAAATTCTTTTTAAGCAACTTGCCGACATTCGCAAAGTAACTGATATTCCACTAATTATGATGAGTTACATCAACACCGCAATGCAGTTTGGCTTTGAGCAATATTGCCGCAAATGCGCCGAAGTGGGTGTTGACGGTCTTATAATTCCTGACCTTCCGTCAGAGATTTATATCTCTGAATATAAGCAATTTGTTGATGATAACAGTTTGGATTTTATTCAACTTATAACCCCCGAAACTTCGGATGAACGCATTCGCGCCATCGACGATATGAGCAAGGGTTTTATTTATATGGTTTCATCGGCTTCTACCACTGGAGCACAGCAGTCGTTTAACGAAGCTAAACAACAGTATTTCAGCCATATAGAAAGTATGAATTTAAAGAATCCCACCCTTGTAGGATTTGGCGTAAGCAATCAAGCCACCTTCCGTGCTGCTGCCGACCATTCGCGTGGTTGCATCATCGGTAGCGCATTTATCAAACTCTTAGGTAGTTGCAAATCTATCGACGAAGCTGTGGAGACGCTTATTCACAATGTTAAAGGTAATTGACCCGTTTTTTTGCCAAAACAATCGCAGGAATAATCCCTGCGATTGCTTTCCAATTATTAATTTCTTTTAAAAAAAGTTAATTATTGATGTACTGCGTTCGTATTTAAGATTTGATTTATACATTTGCATTTGAGTTTTAATTAACAATGTTATGAATCAAACAGCAGAAAATATCAAAGAATTAAACGAAAGAATCAATCGCGAAAGCGCGTTTATCGACTTGGTTAACAACGAGATGAGCAAGGTGATAGTTGGTCAAAAACAACTTACCGAGGGGCTTCTCATAGGATTGCTAAGTAACGGACACGTTCTGTTAGAGGGCGTTCCCGGTTTGGCTAAAACTTTGGCAATCAAAACCTTGTCGCAAATCATCAAATCCAAGTTCAACCGTATACAGTTTACGCCCGACCTTCTGCCTGCCGACTTGCTCGGTACTATGATTTACTCTCAAAAGAGCGAAGAGTTTGTGGTTAAGAAGGGTCCTGTGTTTGCCAACTTTATACTCGCCGACGAGATCAACCGTAGTCCCGCAAAAGTGCAATCTGCATTGTTGGAGGCTATGCAGGAGCATCAGGTAACAATAGGAGAGGAGACCTACAAGTTAGACGATCCTTTCCTTGTGCTTGCAACTCAAAACCCTATCGAACAGGAAGGAACATATCCTTTGCCTGAAGCGCAGGTAGACCGTTTTATGCTTAAAATCATAGTTAACTACCCCAAGAAAGAGGAAGAGAAACTTATTATCCGTCAGAATATTACTGGCGAATTTCCAAAACCCGACCAAATCCTCACTTCCGACGACATTATCAAAGCACGTGAATTGGTTAAGGAGGTTTATATAGATGAACGTATTGAAAACTATATAGTTGACATAGTTTCAGCCACCCGTAATCCTGAACTTTACGGTTTGGAAAAATTCAAAGAGTTAATTAGTTACGGTGGTTCTCCACGTGCAGGCATTAGTCTCGCTAAGGCTACCAAGGCTTACGCATTTATCAAACGCCGTGGCTATGCTTTCCCCGAAGATGTGAAATCTATTTGTCACGCTGTGCTCCGTCACCGTATTGGACTTACTTACGAGGCTGAGGCTCAGAATATTACAACCGAAGAAATTATTTCTGAAATTCTCAACACCATACCCGTTCCGTAGTAGATTTTAATTACATTTATTGTAGAGACGATGATTTCTTCGTCTCACTTAAAATTTGACATCGAAACAAAATGGAAACCTCAGATATATTACAGAAAGTCAGGAAGATAGAGATAAAAACCAAGGGATTGTCGAACCATCTGTTCGCAGGTGAGTATCACAGTGCTTTCAAGGGACGCGGTATGGCGTTTAGCGAGGTGCGCGAGTACCAATACGGCGACGACATTCGCAACATCGATTGGAACGTAACTGCGCGTTTCGACAAGCCCTACGTTAAGGTTTTTGAAGAGGAACGCGAACTTACTGTGGTGATTCTTGCCGACGTGAGCGGAAGTACCGATTTTGGTACTCAAACTGCTTCTAAACGCGACATTATCACCGAAATTGCTGCTTGTCTCTCATTTTCAGCAATTTCTAATAACGATAAGATTGGTGTAATCCTTTTTTCCGACCGTATCGAAAAATTTATTCCTCCTAAAAAGGGTCGTCAGCATATCTTACGTATTATCAGAGAGTTGCTAACTTTTAAACCCGAAGGCAAGGGAACTGATGCTGCCGGTGCTTTGCGGTACTTGACAAGTGCTATCAAAAAACGTACTACTGCGTTTATTATCAGCGACTTTATATGTCCCGACTTTTCTGATGCGCTGCGTATTGCACGTCACAAGCACGACCTTCTTGCTCTTGATATTTTCGACGTTAGGGAACAGGAGATTCCAAATGTGGGACTTGTTACCATAAAAGACGCCGAAACTGGTAAGGTTCAGATAGTTGATACTTCGTCGCGTGCGGTTAGGAAAACTTTCCGCCGTAACGCTGAGCAACGCAGGATGCGAAACGAGGAAATTTTCCGTCACGCCGGCGTAGATTGCGCGTTTATCGCCGACAACGACGATTATGTAAAACCTTTGGTAAAACTTTTTAAATCAAGAATTTAGCATACAGAGATGTTACATTTTAGAATAAAAGGATTTTTGATTTTGGCATTGGCAACGTTGTTAACGACTATTGCGCATAACCTTAATGCTCAATCAGTTTCGGTTCGTGCCTTTGCCGATTCTAATTTTGTGGAGTTTGGAAATCCTGTAAAGTACTCTGTTTCAGCCTCTGTAAAAGGTGGTCAAAAGGTAGAGTTCCCGATTTTGAAGGGCGAAATTGTTCCCGGCCTTGAAGTTATTGGCGGACCTTTGATTGATACCGTTTTTCATCCTAACCTAACGATGGATGTAAACTGCAATTACTCAATCACTTCGTTTAAAGATTCCACATTTACCATTCCACAAATGCCGGTTTTGGTTGACGGACAGATGCATCGCACCGATTCTGTTAGCATCACTTTTACGCTTTTGCAGCACATCGATAGCACTTTTTACGCTTCGATTGACACTACCAAAGCGTTGAAAATCTTCGACATAGCGGAGGTTAAAAACACACCGTTTACCTTTGAGGAGTTTTGGCATAGGTTCGGACACATTATTATAATAGTGTTGATTTCGATGCTTGTGGCTGCGGCTATCACTTATTTCATTATCCGCAAGATTAAAAACAAGCCGATTATTCCCATTGCCAAACCCAAAGAGCCGGCTCACATAACAGCTTACCGCTTGTTAGACAAGTTAAAAGACTCGAAACTGTGGCAGCAGGGTCGGGTGAAGGATTTTTATTCTGTTTTGACTGAGATATTAAAGAATTATATCACAGACCGTTACAATTGTTCCGTAATCGAAAATACGTCAGAGGAGACGCTTGACGAGTTGAAACAGTTTATCTCGCCCAAAGACGAGAACTATAAGAATTTCAAGTCGTTGCTCGATACCGCCGACTTTGTTAAGTTTGCCAAGTTTGAGCCTCGTCCCGATGAGAACGATTTCGCTCTTTCTGTTGCATATCAGTTTGTTGACAGCACTAAGTTGATTCCTGATGTACAGAATACTGCCGTAAATAATAATGTTGATATGATTAATCAATCAGTTAATAATAACACATTGTTTGATGCTGGAATATCAACTAATAATAACACCGACAATTAAAATTAACAAAAATGTTTGAGTTTACACAATTTGCATATCCTAAGGTCTTGTGGCTCTTGCTGTTGCTAGTGCCGTTGGCGGTGTGGTATTTTTTCAAACTGAAAAATTCGCATCCTGCGCTCACATTCAGCAATACGGGCGACTTTGGCAATAACTCGTTCTCGTTTAAAAAGATAGCGGCTTTTGCACCTTACGTTTTCAATTTTGTAATAATTGCCTTCTTGATTGTTGCGTTGGCGCGTCCACAAAGCACGTCGAGCAACGAAACCGTTACCAAAGAGGGCATCGACATAGTGATGGCAATGGACGTTTCGGGCTCGATGCTTGCCCGTGACTTTAAGCCAAACCGTTTGGAGGCTGCCAAAAACGTTGCCGCCGACTTTATTCAAGGTCGCGAAAACGACCGTATCGGCATAGTGCTGTTTAGCGGCGAAAGTTTCACCCAATGTCCCCTCACTGCCGACAAGGCAACGCTCGTTAACTTAATGTCAGCCATCCGCGAGGGAATGATTGAAGACGGTACTGCCATCGGTCTCGGACTTGCCAACGCTGTTGCCCGCCTCAAAAATTCCGATGCCAAGAGCAAGATTGTAATCCTGCTTACCGACGGCGTTAACAATATGGGCGAGATTGACCCTGTGTTTGCCGCTGAAATTGCAGCACGTTATGGCATAAGGGTTTACACTATTGGCGTGGGCAAAAACGGTCTTGCTCCGTTCCCCGTTCAAGACCCGTTTGGACGTGTTTATTACGAAAATATGGAGGTTCGTATTGATGAACCTACTCTTAAAAAAATATCATCTCTTACCGATGGACAATATTTCCGTGCCACCGACAATTTCTCGCTCAAAGAGATTTATACCGAGATTGATAAACTTGAAAAAACCAAGATGCAGACCCTTACAATGAACAAAACTCACGACAGATTTATGCCGTGGTTGTTGGCTGCTGCGGTTTTGATTGTAGTTAATATGTTAATAAAAATGACTTTGGGAAGATTTCTTCCATAATAAAATTTTATTATGTTTGATATACAATTTGCAAACAAAGAATATCTCTACGGACTGATTGCGGTGCCGGTTTTGGCAGCGTTGTTTTTGCTCTATCTTGCTAAGCGTAAGCGCGATATGCAGAAGATTGGCAACAGCGCGATACTTCGTCCGTTGATGCCCGAATATTCAAAGGCGCGTCCTATTATTAGGTTTGCGTTGTTGATTGTTGCGCTTGCGTTTGTGATTATTGCCGCCGCCCGTCCGCGTATGGGCAGCAAACTTTCGGAGGTGAAGACGCAAGGCTCTGAAATTATGATACTTTTAGACATCAGCAACTCTATGCGTGCCACCGATATGTACCCTAACCGTTTGGAAAACACCAAGAATGCGATTTCAAACCTTGTGAAAAAACTTTCGGGCGACAAAATCGGACTTGTGATTTTTGCAGGCACGGCATTTGTGCAAGTTCCTCTTACGAGCGACCTCCAAGCTACCGATATTTTTGTGCAGTCGGTTTCGTGCGATATGATTTCTGAGCAGGGTACGGCTCTCGGCGAGGCTATCAACCTTGGCGCAAGGTCGTTTTCTACCGAATCGGAAACCTCTAAGGCAATGATACTTATCACCGATGGCGAAAACCACGAGGCTAATCCCGACCCAATTGCCGCCGCCAAAAATGCTTTGGACAAAGGTATAGTAACATTTACAATTGGAATGGGAAGTCCGCGCGGCACAACTATTCCAAAATCAGACGGCAGCAGCGAGATGATGCGCGATAAGGATGGAAACATCGTTATCACCAAACTTGACGAAAAGTCGCTTATTGAGATAGCAAATGCCGGCGGAGGATCTTACGCAATGGCCACAAACGGCGATTCGGGTCTAAAAGCCATTTACGAACAAATTGGAAAAATGAAGAAAGGCGACATCCTTTCTTATTCAGAATATGACGAAAAATACGCAGTGCCCACAATTTTGGCGCTCGTTTTCTTCATTGCCGCTTGCTTTACTTTGCAGCGCAAAAATCGTTGGATCAATAAATTAGGTATATTCGACTAACATTTTAATTGGACAAAAAGTGAAAAGGACATTATTCTTAATATTGATGATAACAGCCTTAACAGCAAATAGTTACGCCCAAGATGAGCGTAAGTTTGTTCGCGAAGGCAACGACTATTATTACAACCAACAATACGACAAGGCTGAGGAACTTTACCAAAAGGCGGCTAACGAAAATTCTTCGTCGTATGAGGCTGCATTCAATGTGGGCAATGCTCGTTACCGTCAGGGAAAATATGGCGATGCGGCTTCGGCTTACAAAAGTTTGATTAAGAGTCAAACCGACCCCAAGAAACTCGCCGAATGTTACTATAATCTTGGTAACTCGCAGTTAGGCAGTTGTATGCAGATGGTAGAACAGCAAAAGTTAGACGGTGCAATCGCTATGGCAGATTCGGCTTTGGTTTCGTACAAAAACTCGATTATCAACGACCCACGCAATCAGCAAACTAAGTATAATTACCTATATACCAAAAAGTTAATTGAGGCTCTAAAACAACAGCAGCAACAACAGCAACAAAATCAAGATCAAAATCAGAACCAAGACCAAAACCAAGATCAGAATCAAAATCAAGACAATGATAATCAGAATAAAGAACCCGATGCCGATGGTGACGGTATTCCCGACCGTGTAGAGCAGGGCGACAATCCATCGCAACCTCGCGACACCGATGGCGACGGCACTCCCGACTATAAGGACAACGACTCTGACAACGACGGTATTCCAGATTCAAAAGAGGCTGGCAACGACCCCAAAAATCCACAGGATACCGACAACGACGGCACTCCCGACTACCGCGATACCGACAGCAACAACAACGGAATTCCCGACTCTGAGGAGGCTCGCGCTATTTCGCAAGAAGACGCTGAGCGTATTCTCGAAGCTATCAACAAGGCGGATGCCGAAACGCAGAAGAAGGTGAAGGAGGAGGATTCTAAATCAAAAGTTAAACACGACAAACAATGGTAACCTTTAATTCTATACCTATGAACAGACTGATTGTAGCAATCACATTACTAACAGGCATAATATCAGCCGCTTACGGACAAGATGTGGCAGTTACCGCCAATGCGCCCTCAACGGTAAAATCGGGGCAGGCGTTCCGTATTGAGTATACGATAAACGTGCAGGGCGCTCAGTTGGGACAGCCCGACCTTTCGGGATTAGATTATTACGGAGCGTCCACAAGTCAAAGCGTAAGCATTGTAAACGGCTCTATGACAGTGAAATACTCGGTTTACTACACGGTTGCTGCGCCCAATGCAGGCACTTATAAAATTCCACCTGTAACTGCCGAATACAACGGCAAAACCTACAAATCAAAGGAACTTGTGATTACGGCTCAGGACAATCCGCAACAAAACCAAGCACAAAATCAAGGTGGATCGCAAAATCAGCAGCAATCACAAGCCGAAGAACAAGTTAGCGGCAGCGGAAATCTCTTTATCGATGTAAATGTCAATAAGAAAGAGGTTTACGTGGGTCAGCACATTGTTCTCTCCGCTGGTTTTTATTCGCGATACAACATTCAAGAGATAGCCGACACCAAATTGCCTTCTTATAATGGCTTTTGGGTCAAGGAGATATCCACTCCGTCGCGCATCACATTGCAACAGAAACTAATCAACGGCGTGCCTTATTCGTATGGACTTTTGCACAAAAAAGTGCTGATTCCGCAGCGTGCCGGCGAACTTGTAATTGAGCCTTATTCAATCGATTTTATAACTCGTGAAGGTTTTTGGGATAGTTACAAACGCACAGGCAAAAGTACGGCTAAAACTATAAAAGTTAAGCAGTTACCTTCGCCTAAACCTGATAATTTCGGAGGCGCGGTTGGTTCGTTCAATATCTCAATGACCGCCGACAAAGAAGAGGTAAAACTCGACGACCCGCTCACAATCAAGGTAACACTCTCCGGTAACGGAAACATCCAGTTGTGCGAGGCTCCTAAGGTTGATATTCCTTCGGCGTTTGAGGCTTTTCCGCCCAAGAGCGCAGAAAACATCAAGACCGATGACAACGGAATGTCAGGGACGCGCACATTTAGTTATGTGGCAATTGCCCGTCAGCCCGGTGAGATAACAATTCCGGCTGTAAAATTCTCTTATTTCGACCTTGCTTCTAAGAGTTACAAAACAGTATCAACCAACGAGTTAACTATCAAAATCACAGGTGAGAGAGATTCCACTGCCACAGCATTTACTGGCGGTGTAATCAAATCAGACGTTGAAAATCTTGGTAGCGATATCCGCTTTATCAAACAAGGTTTTGAGTTGAAATCTAAGAAGTTTGGGTTTTTCAATTCATTTGAATTTTGGATTATTATTTTGGTTCTTGCACTTGCCTTTACCGCCGTGATACTCCTTAGATTACAGCAAATTAAGAACAATGCAAACCTTGCCGCAGTTAAGAACCGCAAGGCTGGTCGCACTTCGCGCAAACGATTGAAAAAGGCTGCCGAATATATGAAACAAAATAAGAAAGACGAGTTTTACGAGGAGGTTCTCAATGCTTTGTGGGGCTATCTCGGCGATAAATTAGAGATGCCTGCATCGGAACTTACTCGTGACAATGTGGTGGAAAAACTCGGCGACAAAGGTGTTTCTAAGGATGCAGTAGAACCATTTGTAAATACCTTAAACGATTGTGAATTTGAACGTTATGCTCCTTCTGGCTTGGCTCGTCCGCTTCAAGATATGTACACAAGGGCTGCCGAGGCAATAGAACAGATGGAAAACAACATTAAAAACTAAGACAATGAAAAGGATAATATCATACATTTTAATTGCAATTTGCTCAATATCATCACTTTTGGCACAAAACGATGATGCTTTGGCTCTTTTGCAAAAGGCCAACCAATCATATTCTGACAAGGATTACAAACTCGCCGCAGAACTTTACGAACAGATTGCTGCTCAGGGTTTTACCGCTCCTGAACTTAACTATAATCTTGGTAACGCATATTACAAACTCGGCGATTTTACCCGCGCTATACTCAATTACGAAAGGGCTTTGAAACTCAATCCCGATTTTGAAGATGCCAAGGTAAATTTGAAATTTGCCAACGCAAGTCAGCGCGACAAAATCAACCAAGCGCAAGATTCGGCTGTGGGTGCAATTTTTGAGCAATTTATTAAAAATGTGGGACTTAACCGTTGGGCGTGGTTCACAATTCTATCCTTTGCATTGTGCTTGGGATCTTTCCTTTGGTACGTTTTCAGCACAAGTCGCAACCATAGAAAATTGGCTTTTTCAATAGGCTGCATTTTGGTTTTCCTAACACTATTTAACTTGCTCTTAGGCTTTTATAATCAGTCGCTTATCAACCAAAACAACGAGGCTGTGATAATGGAAAAAGTTGTGATGGTAAAAAGCAGTCCCGACGACAACGGCACCGACCTTTTCCGCATCAACGAAGGTTTGAAAGTGGCTGTAAAAGAGCGTTCGGGCGATTGGATTGAAATCCGCCTTGCCGATGGCCGTGTGGGTTGGATTAAGTTTTCGGCACTCGAAATTATATAATTATGACATCAACAGAAATACAACTTATAAGTCTTTTTAAGACAAAATTTGGTGTAGAACCATCTGAAATAGAGCGACTTCCGCTGTCGGGTTCTAACCGTGAATATTATAAAATTTCATCGCCAAACGCTGTTTGCGTTGGCACGTACGGCAATCAAGCAAAAGAAAACGAGGCATTTATTTCATTTTCTAACTCTTTGAAAAAGGCTGAGTTACCCGTACCCGAAATACTTGCTGTTTCCGACGATAAGTTGTATTATTTACAAACATATATCGAAGGCGTTTCGCTCTTTGATTATCTTGAAAAACACCGACTTAGCGACGGTTCGCCAGATAATACCACCATAGATCTTTATAAAAAGACACTCTGCGTCTTGCCTAAATTTCAAACACAAGGTGTAAAATATATAGATTTTGATAAGTGTTTCCCCCGCAAAAGATTTGATTCTCAATCTATTATGTGGGATTTAAACTATTTCAAATATTATTTTCTAAAAACAACTCATACCGTTTTTGACGAGCAGTTGTTAGAGAATGATTTTCAAACACTTACCGATTATCTTTGCTCTGCCGATAGTGAATTTTTTCTCTACCGAGATTTTCAAAGCAGAAATATAATGGTAACTCCCGAAGGAGATGTAAAATTTATTGATTATCAAGGCGGTAGAAAAGGTGCATTGCAATACGATATTGCTTCGCTACTCTATGATGGCAAGGCTGCCATTCCACCCGAAGTACGTATCGAACTCCTTGATTATTACATCAATGAGTTGAAAAAATATATAAAATTTGATGAAAAAGCATTTCGCGATATGTTTGCCGCTTTTGCCTACGTGCGCATAATGCAGGCGTGCGGAAGTTACGGCTATCGTGGTTTTTTGGAAAAGAAACCGCATTTTCTTGCGAGCATTGCGCCAGCAATGAAAAACCTAAAATATCTACTTGAATATCACATACTTCCAATAGAAATTCCGCATCTCGAAAAATGCCTTG
Organism: Bacteroidales bacterium; assembly: GCA_017394445.1. Taxonomy (GTDB): domain Bacteria; phylum Bacteroidota; class Bacteroidia; order Bacteroidales; family UBA3824; genus UBA3824. The sequence goes on from JAFPYT010000088.1 coordinate 23,548, forward strand.
AAGACCTCACTGAATCAAAGTTTTTGAAACAGTTTGAGGGCAAAAAAACTGTTCTTACGGTTACTGTGGGCAGTTTTTCGTATCGCAAAGGCTTGCCTTACGACCCGAGTGGCAATGGCGGAGGTTTTATATTCGACTGTCGCGCCATTCACAATCCGGGTCGCTACGAGGAGTATAAAGGCTTTACCGGCAAAGATCAGCCCGTTATCGATTTCTTCAAAAAAGAGCCCGAAATGGCTGAATTTGTTTCGCTTACCCAGAGTATCGTAAAAATTTCGATAGAGAAATACATAAAACGAATGTTTGCCAATCTCTCTGTATATTTTGGTTGCACAGGCGGACAACACCGCAGTGTTTATTGCGCCGAACAAATGGCTGAATTTATCCGCAAAAACTATCCCGAAGTCAACGTTGTACTCATTCACCGCGAACAAGACAAATGATTTTTCATCCTTTTAACATACAGAATTTCAATCCGTTGGTATTGAATAATCCTTTTTATTACCAACCCAACGAAGTATGTTTAAAGGTTCAAAAGGAAATAGTCAACTACATAGAATCCAAAAAAGAATGGCAGGAAGAAATCTCTGCTGGAAAGATGTTTGGTTTTTTAATTGCTGAAAATACCAACGGTGCAACCGGCTATCTTGCAGCGTTTTCGGGGCAAATTCAAGGCAAGGAGAATCACGATTTTTTTGTTCCGCCAGTTTTCGATTATCTGCAAGAAAACGGCGTTTTTAAAACCAAAGAGCGTGAGATTTCGGAACTTAACCGTGAGATTTCTGACCTTGAAAAATCTACCCAATTAATCTGCCAACAATCTGAGGCGTATAAAAAATCTCTGGAAATTCTCAAAGAAATTGCAGATTATAAGGAGTTTATAAAAATTTCAAAACATAACCGCGAACGACAAAGAAACCATCCCGACTTTTCTGACGAGGAAAAGCAAAAACTCATAGCCGAAAGTCAGTTTCAAAATGCCGAACTCCGCAGGTTCAAACAGCGTTACGACGTTGAAAATAATAATTTTATCTCAGAACTATCCAAACATTCTGATACAATTTCAGAACTTAAAAATCTCCGCAAACAAAAATCAGAGGATTTGCAAAAATACCTTTTCGAAAATTTTGTAATGCTAAACGCCAAAGGCGATAAGCGAGATTTGTTGCAGATTTTTAAAGAATATAACAACACAATTCCACCGTCGGGAAGCGGGGAATGTTGTGCGCCAAAACTTTTGCAATATGCTTATTTACACGGATATAATCCTCTGTTTATAGCAGAGTTTTGGTGGGGGAGAAGTCCAATTGGCGAGATTCGTGAACACTTGCATTTTTACCCCGCTTGTCAGGGAAAATGCAAGCCGATTTTGAACTTTATGTTACAAGGATTAAATGTAACATCCAATCCGCTTGAAGAGTGCACAGCACAGGATTTTGAGACCATATTTGCAGATAATTTTATAGTAGTTGTCAACAAACCAGCCGGAATGTTGAGCGTTCCCGGAAAATCTAAGCGTGTTTCTGTTGCCGAAATTGCTAAAAAGCGTTTTGGTGAAGAGTCGATGGTAGTTCACCGGCTCGATATGGCAACCTCGGGGCTGTTGGTGATTGCTAAAAATTTGGATGTTTATATAAAATTGCAACAACAATTTGAAAATCACAGAGTTGAAAAAGTATATTACGCAGTACTCTCTGGCGAAGTAAATAGGAGCGAAGGTACAATTTCGCTTCCTTTACTGCCCGACATCGCCGATCGTCCGCGTCAAAAAGTAGATTTTAACCACGGAAAAACTGCAATTACCGATTTCAAGGTCCACAAATTGGAAAATGGAAAAACTTATATCTATTTATATCCCAAAACTGGCAGAACCCACCAATTGCGGGTTCATTGCGCCTATCGTGATGGTCTTTCTCTTCCGATAATTGGCGACGAACTTTATGGCGAAAAATCCGATAGAATGTATCTTCACGCTATGAAAATCACTTTTACTCACCCTGTTACCCTCAAAAAAGTAACCTTTGAATCAAAACCCGATTTTATTATTTAACAACCTAAAACCTCAGCCGCTATGATTATTATCTCAAAATTTATATTCAACAAGATACTAAAAAATTATACGGGGATAACGCTTTTTCCGTTTATCATACTTAAATATGACAAAAACGATAAATCAGTGCAACCATACGAAGTAGTTGCCAATCACGAGCGCATACATCTGCGCCAACAGTTGGAGACCTTAGTGGTGTTTTTTTATCCTATGTATCTGATTTTCTACACAATAAACCGCTTCAAAGGAATGAAACATTACGATGCTTACCGCAATATTCCCTTTGAACGCGAATCGTACGTATATGAAAGTGACTTGAACTATCTGAAAAACAGAAAGTTTTGGAATTGGAGACAGTTTATTTCACCCCCCAAAAAAGGTGTCATTTCTTCTCGTTAACCACCTTTGGAAACGAAGTTACGAACTTAACTTTGATATCGGGAAACGAGTTGACAAACTGTATTTTAACATCGGGAAACGACTCCACAACCTTCCATTCGCAGCATCCGGGCCACGAACTTTCGGTGAGTTTTATCTCCACATCGGGAAAACTTTCCACCACTTGAACCTTGATGTCGGGGAAACTTTCTACAATCTTAACCTTGCCCGATAGCGGAAATGTTTTGCCATTTACTGTTACAGAACAATCTGATTTACTGATTTTTACCTGTTGTGCAAAAATGCACGTGCAGGCAAATAACATAAGAATCGTGAGTAATATTTTTTTCATATTGCAATGTTTTTTGGTTTGTTATTTAGTTGATTATTACTTGATTTTTTGAAAAAATGTTTCGATATTTGTGAAACAAAACTAATTTTTATGAACAACAATGAAATAGAAGAGGTGCTCAAACACCACGGCATTCGTCCCACAGCGGTTAGGATATTGGTTTACAAGACCATAGAAGAATTTAACGCGCCATTTACACTCGACGATTTAGAAAACAAACTTGTAACGATGGACCGTTCGAGTATTTTTCGCACGTTGAGACTTTTTGCCGACTCCAACCATCACGTTATCCACGAAGTAAACGACGGTTCAGGATTTTGCAAATATTGCTGCTGTCACTGCGTAGATAACGAGCATATCCACCACCATCTTCATTTCCGCTGTCAAAAATGCGGAAAAACATTCTGCATTGAGGATATTGAAATTCCTCATTTCAAACTTCCCGAAGGATTTTTAATGACTGATATAGAGTGCGTTGCAAAAGGTATTTGTCCCAAGTGCTACAAATAAACTATCAACCAAAACTTTGCCTTTCAGTTGCAAAACTACCGCCATATTTTTGTACCGTAAAATTAATCGAATTACACTTATAAAAATTTATACGGTATGTTTTGGAACAGAATTTCAGGAATCTACGATTTTGTAGAAAACACATTCAATGGTAAAGCAAATAGAGATATTACACAATACGTTGCTAATCTGATAGATAGTAACGATATCGTGTTAGAATGTGGATGTGGCACGGGAATGTTCAGCATCGAGATTGCCAAACGCTGCAAAAGTATCACCGCCACCGATTTTGCCGAAAAAATGCTCCACCAGGCGCAGAAAAAATGCAAGGACTGCAACAATATTTCGTTTGCAAAAGCCGACATCACTAAATTGGAATATGCTGATGAATCGTTTGATAAAGTGGTGGCTGGCAATATTATACACTTGGTAGACTCTCCCAAAATAGCAATGGGCGAACTTATGCGCGTTTGCAAAAAAGTTGGTAAAGTGATTATTCCCACCTACATAATGAAATCGAAAAAGATATCAAGTACGGCAGCAAGTTTTTTTAATATCTTGGGGGCTAACTTTAAGGAAGAATTTAATTTTGAAACTTATCAAAAGTTCTTCAAATCAATGGGTTACAATGTAGAGAAATATTACATCGCCGAAGGAAGAATGCCTTGCTGTGCTGCTATTATTGAAAAAAAGTAGAGATTTTTGAGATTTTAACAAGATTTTTCCTTATATTTGCAATTATCAAACTTAATACTTTTATAAAATTTTATCATTATGAAAAAAATATTTTTAACATTGCTGACCGTAATATTTTGTGCGTCGGCATTTTCGCAAACTGTGGAATCTATCCGCAAAGATTATTCAGAGGC
>JAFPYT010000089.1 GCA_017394445.1 Bacteroidales bacterium
GTAAACCGTTGGGCAATAATTCCGTTGTTTAATTTGCTTGGTTCATTTTTAACCAACTACGGTCTTATCATATTGATAATGACCGTAATAATAAAACTTGTAATTTTGCCGCTAACATACAAATCGTATAAATCGTCGGCAAAGATGCGTGCTCTGAAACCTATGGTTGAGGAAATCGGCAAGAAATATCCCAAGCCCGATCAGGCAATGCAAAAACAGCAGGCCACGATGGATCTCTACAAACGTGCGGGCGCAAGTCCTTTGGGCGGATGTCTTCCATTGTTGCTTCAGATGCCTATATTGATTGCGATGTTCAGATTCTTCCCTGCAAGTATCGAACTTCGTCAAGAAAGTTTCCTTTGGGCTTCCGACCTTTCGTCGTACGACTCAATTTTAGATTTTCCATTTTCGATTCCGTTTTATGGCGACCATATCAGCCTCTTTACCCTGTTGATGGCTGCGGCAATCGTTGTACAGCAAAAGATGAACTCAGGTCAGATGGATACTGGACAAACAATGCCCGGCATGAAACTGATGCTTTACCTAATGCCTGTTATGATGGTATTGTGGTTTAACAACTATTCATCAGGTTTGAGTTATTACTATTTTCTCTCTAACGTTATCAGTATCTTGCAGATATACATTATCCGCAATCACATCGACGAGAAGGCATTATTTGAAAAACTTAAAGCCAAAGCCGACAAAAACGCCAAAGAGCCGAAAAAGAAAAGCGGTTTTATGGCACGTTTAGAAGAAGCACAACGCCGTCAAATGGAACAGTTGAAAAAACAACAACGTAGAAAATAGTTTTCATATTCATTCTATCAAAAACCCCGTATACCACTTGGTATACGGGGTTTTCTAATATTAGGGAACACAAAATAAACTAACCTAATCGTTGCTTAAAATCTTGATAACCAAAACGTTTGATAAGTTCTATTGAACAATCGCTTTTCATCAGGAAAATGTCGGGCAAAGGCATACCGTTGAAAGTGTTGGTCTTGACCATACTGTACAGAGCCATATCCTCAATGATGATTTTGTCGCCGATATTGATTTCCGTTTCAAACGAATAGTCGCCAATTACGTCGCCGGCGAGACAGGTCATCGACGAAAGCCTATACACGTGCTCGCCGTCGGCATTATCTTCGGCTTGATAAATCGGTGGCATAAGCGGCATTTCAATAATGTCGGCACAATGGCACGCCGCGCTGAAATCTAAAATCAAGATTTCCAAGCCGTTGCGCACCTTATCCATCACCTCGGTTACCATATAGCCGCAGTTGAGCACCACGCCTTCGCCAGGTTCAAGATAGATTTGCACGCCGTACTTATTGCGAATACGGATAAGGAACTTGATAAGACCGTCAACATTGTATTCGGGATGAGTGATATGGTGTCCGCCGCCAAGGTTGAGCCATTTAAGGTGGGGAATATACTTGCCGAATTTTTGTTCAAAAGCATTAAAAGTACTCTCCAAATCTTCAAACCCCTGTTCGCAAAGTGTGTGAAAATGCAGACCCTCGATATTAGAAGGCAGAGTATCAGGCATCTGGTCGATAGTAACACCAAGACGCGAACCTGTGGCACAAGGGTCGTAGATGTCGTGGTCTTGTGTGCTAAACTCAGGATTAACCCTTAGGCCAATGCTTGCATTATGGATATTAGGCGAATGAAGACGGTATTGATTCCAAGAGTTGAATACAATATGGTCGCAAATTTGGTCTAACTCGCTGATGTCCTGCGGTTTAAAGGCAGGTGCAAACACGTGGTTTTCCTTGCCCATCTCCTCGTGTCCAAGACGAGCCTCGTAGATACCGCTTGCAGTGGTTCCCGAAATGTACTTACCTATAAGCGGATAGAGCGCAATAGTGGAAAAACATTTCTGTGCAAGAAGAATCTTGCAGCCAGTTTCTCGCTCTATACGGTTGAGCAA
>JAFPYT010000090.1 GCA_017394445.1 Bacteroidales bacterium
GATCCATGCTGTTGAGAATCTCCATGCTTGTGTGGATTTCGATGGCATGCAATCCGGCTGTGTCTAACACAAAGCTGCCAAGCGAAGCAAGGCTCAACCGTCCGTTTAAATCTGTATCTCTGTGAGTTACACGATATTCTTTTGTAAATATCTTTTCCATTTGGTTTAAAATTGTGGTTACAAATATAACCATTTTTTTTGATATTGATATTATTATTAATATTTTTGCATTTTGAATAAGTTTGGGTTGATTTTTGATAGAATACTTTTTCGGTTACACATTAATATAATAGATTTTTTATAATTACGACTAAATGTCAACGGCGATAAGGATAGTGATAATAGTTTGGAGTCTGTTTTGGACAGGCAGTGTTTTTGCCAAAATAGATCCCCAGATTGATAAACTTGAACAACAAATGGCAACTGTTAAGAGCAATTCAGCGAAGGTGGATCTCTATATCAGTATGGCAAAGCGTTATCTCACGTTGGGCAATACATCTAAGTGCGATGAAGTTTGCAAAAAGGCCTTGAAAATTGCCGAAAAAAGCAAACTCGATAGACATAAAGCCGATATTCTTGCATTGCAGGGTGATAGTTATTTCAAGCAAAATAAATTTACCAAATCAGCTACCACGTTTTTAACAGAATACAATTTGCGTCACAAAAACAAAGGTAAATTTAAGTACGAGAACAACAGTAATTTAGCCGACGAAAAACTCCTTGAAGTAACTTATAATTTAGGCATAGCTTGCGGCAAAATATCTGCGCCTATCGGAGGATACAAAAAAGCTAAAAAATATCTCGAAGAGGCTCAGGCGCTTGCCAAAAAGCAAAGGAAGTATAAACTTGTAGATGAAATAGCACTTCAACTTTATAAACTTGCTTACAATAATGGTAAGTTTAAAGACGCCGCCGAATATATTCAACAAAACCTCAAAAAAGAAAACGCCATTTTGCTCCACGATATAACCGACCTCCGCGATAGTATTATCGAGCGCGATTGTACCATTGTGCGTCAAGATTCGGTAATTGCCGAGGTAACGCAAAAAAACGTTGAACTCGACACCATGAACCAGCAAAAGGGACGTCAGATTGTAGACCTTACCAAAGAACAAATTTATGCTCAGTTTACTGCAGCTCAGCGTAGCAACGAAATGCTAAAACAGGAAAAAGAACAGCAAAAATGGATGCTTATTTTTGCTTTTATTATTTTGTTGACTATTATCGGTTTGATTGTGATGTATATCCGTTACCGTGAAAAAAAGAAACTTAACCGTCTGCTTGAAGAGCGCAACAAGATTATCGTAGACCAGAACCAGCAGATATCATCCAACCTTAAAACCATCAACGAAAAAAACCGCGACATTACCGATAGCCTAAATTACGCCGGCAAAATTCAGAAATCGCTGTTGAAAAACTTTACCAACTATTCTGACCTGCTTTCGGGCTATTTTATCCTTTACCGCCCAAAAGATATTGTAAGTGGCGATTTTTATTGGGGACACAGGGTTGACGACAAATTTGTGTTTACCGTAGGCGACTGTACGGGGCACAGTGTTCCAGGTGCGTTTATGAGTATGCTTGGTATTTCGCTGTTGAATCAGATTGTAGGTCAGCAACATGTATTAAAAGCCTCGGCAATTCTTGAACGTATGCGCAAATCGGTGAAACTTAATCTTGGTCAGAGCGGCGACAACGAAGAAGAAGCCAAAGACGGTATGGATATGGCTATGTGTGTGTGGGATATGAAAAACAACACCGTTAATTTTTCGGGTGCGTACAACCCGATGTTTATGGTTAGGAAAGGCGAACTCAGCGTTTATAATGCCGAAAAATGCCCCGTGGGTATCCACACAAAAGAAGTGGCGTTTACCGACCAGTTTATAGATGTTGCCAAAGGCGACCGTATATATTTGTTTTCTGATGGATATTCCGACCAGTTTGGCGGTCCTCGGTTCGAAAAATTCAAGGTTGCCCGCTTTAAAAAGCTTCTTGCCGAAACAAGTTGGCTTCCTATACAGATGCAATACGATAAATTAGAGACCGCTTTTTTGGATTGGAAACAAGATAATGTGCAAATTGATGATGTTTGTGTGCTCGGTTTAGAAATTTAGCAAAAAAATTTTTGATTGGGTATTGACTTTTTAATATACATCCATTATATTTGCATTGTAAAAATTTGTGTGTTTCGTATGAAAGCCTTATTTTTGCAGAAATAATTAACGACAAAAGGACATAGTTGCTATTAGCGATAAAAAAATATACTTAAATATGGAAAACATTCATATATCAGGGTCGCACGACGGCTATTTCGTTCCCACTGTGGATTTTAACTATCAGAATGGCGTGTGCGAAATTTCCGGTGAATCGTTTCTTGAAGAGACGAACGTTTTTTATGCACCGCTTATCAATTGGATTAGGGAATACACTCAGACTGGTCTTCCTCTGACATTCAATTGCAAGTTGACGTATTTTAACACAAGTTCTACCAAGAGCCTTTTAGACATATTTAAGATTATCAAAAAATATGACTCTGAAGGTGGCAAGGTAACTGTCAATTGGTATTACGACAACGAAGACCTCGACCTTGAAGAGGCTATTCAAGACTATATCTCCGATACCGGATTAAAAATTAATATGAAAACTTTTTAAGTAAGGTGCGCTGTTAGTGGCTTACAAACTTGTTGATACAGTCTAAGTAAGCCTCTACAGTTGCTACTACTACGTCGGTGTTGGCACTGAAACCGTAGTATAGCCGTCCTTCGTTTTCCACTTGTATATGCACTTTGCAGATGTCGTCGCTGCCTTTGTTGATGCTTTGTATGGTAAGTTCTTTCATCTGCATCTGTCAGTTTGATAGTATTTTCTTTATTGCGTTGATAGAAGCATCTACAGGACCGTTGCCTGTGGCGCAAGCTTCAAATTTTTCTCCTGCTATATTTAGTCCTATACTTGCCACGGGTTTTATCCCGAAACCCGATGTAAACTGCAAAAACTCTAATTTAATATGGTGATTGTGCTTGCGGTCGATGCCAGCAAGTATCATTAGGTCGTCGTTGTTGATCTCTTTCTTTTTGTCGGCGAGTTGCAAAAACTTCTGATAGATGTTGTCTAACTGTTCGTTTTCGTACTTGATACCAAGCGACGAAAAACGGTGCTTCAATGCAGCTCTTCCGCTACGTGCTGTAAGTACAATTGAGTTGTCGTCGATACCTACGTCGTTGGGGTCGATAATTTCGTAGGTGCTCTTGTTCTTGAGCATTCCGTCTTGATGTATGCCCGACGAATGTGCAAACGCATTACGCCCTACGATAGCCTTGTTGGGCTGTACAGGCATATTCATCAAGCTCGAAACCATACGGCTGGTAGGGTAAATTTTCTGCGTGTTGATGTTGGTTTGCAAGTTGAGGTAGTGATGGCATTTGAGTATCATTGCAATCTCTTCCAAGGCTGTATTTCCCGCCCTTTCGCCAATGCCGTTGATAGTTACCTCCACCTGACGAACACCGTTGAGAATAGCCTCCATTGTGTTGGCTGTTGCCATTCCAAGGTCGTCGTGGCAGTGGCACGATACCACCACTTTGTCGATACCTTTCACGTTTTCAAATAGATATTTTATTTTGTCGCCAAATTGCTGTGGCAGGCAGTAGCCGTTGGTGTCGGGAATGTTTACCACTGTGGCACCCGCTTTGATAGTAGCCTCTAGTACACGGGCAAGATTTTCGTTGTCGGTGCGTCCGGCATCTTCGGCGTAAAATTCCACATCTTCTACAAAGGTTTTAGCATATTTTACCGCACGGACAGCCGTTTCGAGAATCTCCTCGCGATTAGAATTAAATTTATACTTTATATGATTGTCGGATGTGCCAATGCCGGTGTGTATTCGCTTGTGTTTGGCGTATTTAAGAGCTTCGGCAGCTATGTTAATATCTTTTTCGACGGCACGTGTAAGTGCGCAAATTATAGGCCAAGTAACTGATTTTGAAATCTCTACCACCGAATTGAAATCACCGGGGCTTGATACAGGAAAGCCTGCTTCGATAATATCCACGCCAAGCTGTTCAAGTTGCTGAGCCACTTGGATTTTTTCTACTGTGTTGAGTTGGCAACCCGGCACTTGTTCGCCATCGCGGAGGGTGGTGTCGAGTATATATATTTTATTGTTGTCCATAATTTTACTTATATAATGGCTGCAAAGTTACGGCATTTTTTTGAAAACTCAAAACCCCACTTGTATCTGCAACTGCACCATATCGTAGTCGGGTTGGAGGTTGGGGATTATGGTGGGAGGACCTTGTGGGTTGGGGATTATGGTGGGTTCGCCAGCCGAAAGGTTTTCTAATATGCCACGGGTGTATTGCAGTTGGATGCGGCAGTTGCTGTAAAACCAATATTGAAGTCCGATGATGTATTTGGTGGATTTCATATCCTCGTCGGTGTTGTAGTTGATATAGTCGTAACTTGCTATGGCATCGACAGTTGCAAACAACGGAATGGTGGCGGTGGCGTATCCTCCGAGCGAGTTTACTTCGCCGTCTACTCCGCCCATCACCTCGCCACGAATCGAGAGCGGACGGCGTTTCCATTCTATTTGTGGATTGTTAACAAACGACTTATACTCAGAGCCAATGCTCCAACGGTCGCGGCGGTAGTTTTCGCCCGGAAGTATTGATTGATAGTATGGTGAAACAAATTTGTCGCTCAGATGAAAGTCGGCGGCACAGCCCGTTCCTAATTGTCCCGAAACCAGAAACCTAAGGTTTGGCATAGCGTAAAAATCGAGTTTTGCAAGGTAGTCTTTCTTGTTGTTCTTGTCTTTGATGTTGATACCCTGACCGTTCATTACGGCAAGTTCGTATTTGAGTTTGCTATTAAAAATCTCGCCAAAGAGCATTACGCCCAAATCGCGTCCAAACATTACCTTGTTACTAAAAAGAGGGTCGTAAGTTCCACCTAAATAAGTTGTTGCCTGCGATGTAACGTCTACCAATTCCAGTTGCTCGGGATTGTAAGGATTCTCCAATCCGAACGAGTTTTTCATTTGTCCAAACCTGATATTCAGACCTTTGCCTTTGGTTATGCGAAAATCGGTGTAAAATTCCTGCACCTCGCTGTTGAAATCGTGCAAAAAGAAGAACGACCAACGGTCGGTAATTTGCGCAAAAGCCACAATATTAGAGCGTTTGAAGTTAAATTCGTTGGAATTTTCGCCAAGTTTGTTGTTAAACTCGTATCCCGCCTGCAAATATCCGTGCACCTGAATGCGTTTAAAAAGAGGTCCGAAAATGGTTCGGGGCGAAAGCGAGTCGCGGTTGGCATTGGGTTGTGAGAGCTGACCCTGAGGAGGTTGCGCAGCGGCAAAGAGTGCCACAAGCGCGAATGTTAGAGTTAAAAGTGATTTTTTCATTGTTAAACATTTTGATGATTAATACATTATAACGTAACCCACAAAAAAAGTTTGTAAAAATGCAATAAAAAAAACGCCAACCTCGCTGGTCGGCGTTTATAATAGAATAATATTGTACTACTTAAACAATTCCACAACTTCGGGATTCAACTGAGCCTCAATATCTTTGATAGGCAGCACTACCTCTGGCATACCTACCGCGTAGGGAGCGATTTCGTATGCTGCATAATCAAAAACTACGTTGTTGTCAACGATAAAGGGCTGATTCTGAGGAGCTGGAATGGTGAGAGTGTTGGTGGCTTCATCAAACTTGATATTCTCTTTAAAAAGAATTTCGTAAAGTTCTTTGTTGTTTGCAACCTCTAAAAACTTGCAAAGCTCAGCGGCAACTTTGTCTTGTAGTTGATCCCAAGCTCCGGCTTTGAGCATATTCTGCGAAAGATTCTTGCCATCTGATTTTCTGATAGTTACACCAGATCCGTATGCCTGACCGTGAACACCACCCAAAAAATCGTATCCACTGGCGCCAAGTGTTATAACTTTGTCGTTTTCAAACACTTTTGTGATATTACTCTCGATGTAATATTCCATTTGGATAGGCACTTCATCGGCAACGTCGTCGGTAACGGTCTTCTTAACACGCTCCAATTTGGATGTAACTACCTTGTTGGCAAAGGTTTGTCCATCCTTGGCATCGTCGATTGAAAGATCAAAACGCTCTGCAATGATTCCTTTCAATACGTTTACCAACGCTTCTGGACCCGACACAGGAAAGTCGGCTTTGATTGTAGCATAGTGAGTGAAACCGCTTTCTTGGAAACTAACGCTATCTGTAAACTGTTGAAATTTAAGAGGTTCGGCTTTGTCGGCGCTTTTAGTTTCGCCATTGTTGCCACCACCAGCGCAGCCAGTCAATATTGCCGCGCCAAACATAATTGAAAATACAAGTGATTTATTCATTTTTGTGATTATTTAGATAAAACTAACCTGCGATAGATGTGAATTTTTCGCCATCCCATTTGAATGTTCTGTCGTGTTCGCCAGCAGATTCGGTGTCAAAGCCGTCTTTGGTAAACGAAGCAGGGTCGATATTTAACGAAGGATCAAGATATTGAACCTCTGTGCCCAAAACATTAGAAATCTTACCTTGTTCAAAATCATAGTTGGGTTCATTATTAAACATATCGTCGGAGAAAGGCAATTTGCTTACCGGAAGACGTTTGAGAGTGCCGTTTGAATAAGAGAAAATCGACACCAAATTGCGACCCCAGCCCGGACGAGAAGAATAGAGCAACACTGTTTGACCGCCATCTTTGTTGTCGAAAAGTGCCAATGTTTCGTAGTAATAACCGAGAGCAGAATCATTGCATTCTTCTTCTTCGTCTGTTGCGTTAGGATCGGGTTCGGCAGCGCTGAGAACCTCATTAGTTGTGTCATCGAAAATAACCTGAGCGGCATTAGAGCCTTTTTTATCGAGTGAGCTCATAGCCTTTTCTACATTCTTTGCCGGAATGTCAAGGTATTCGGAAGTGAGATAACTGCGCCAAACGTCCTCGATAGTGCCTTTTTGTGCGGGAGTGTTGGTTTCGGTAGTTTTGTTGTCTGCATTGTTGCCGCTGTTGTTTTGATTGCCCGAGCAACTGGCAAAAAGCACTGCTGCGCTCAGCATTGTGCCATAGATAAGGGTTTTAATCATTGTAATTAAGTTTTTGAAATTAAATCATTTGATGTGTTTTTTCGCGGCAAATATATGAAAGTTTTTTAACTTATTGTATCTTTGTCAAAAAAAATGAATCTATTAACTTAAACAATAATACCACCCTCTAACCGACTAAAAACTGCATTTTTGCATTTAAATAAATGTAAAAATACATTTTTGTCATAATTCTATTCCCTTGTGCATTGCTACTTTTGCGGCGCACAAGGGAATTTTTAATTGGTGATGTAGAATAGATGGTTAGATTGTTAATGATATTTTCTATAAATATTCTAATATTTAGAAAAAACATCTAAATATTAATAAATACTTGGAAGAATATTGTATTACCAATATCTTTGCCTTGTGAAAAAAAATAAAAAGAAAAAGAAATGAATAAAAAAACAGTAGAAAACGCAACAGAACTAATTGGAGGTACACCGCTGCTCAGGCTCAACAGAATTGCCAAGGCAGAAAAACTTAAAGGTTCGGTGCTTGCCAAACTCGAAAGTTTTAATCCCGCACGTAGCGTAAAAGACCGCGTGGCGCTATCTCTGATTCAAGAGGCGGAAAAACGGGGACTCGTTGATAAAAACACCGTTATTATTGAACCCACAAGCGGCAACACGGGAATTGGTCTCGCAATGGTTTGTGCTGTAAGAGGTTACAAACTTATTCTTACTATGCCCGACTCAATGACCGTGGAGCGAAGAAACATTCTCCGTGGGCTCGGAGCCGAACTTGTGCTAACTCCCGCCTACGAGGGTATGCCCGGATCGATACGCAAGGCTAACGAATTGGCTCAACAATACGGCAAAGCCTTTATCCCTCAGCAGTTTGAAAATCCTGCCAACCCCGAAGCGCACCGCCGCACCACTGCCAAGGAAATTATCGACGATACCGACGGCAAGGTTGACATTTTGGTGGCAGGCGTGGGCACAGGCGGCACTATCACCGGCACTGGCGAGGAGTTAAAAAAATATAACCCCGAAATCAAAGTGGTGGCAGTAGAACCGTATTCAAGCGCAGTGCTTTCGGGGCAAAAACCCGGTCCTCACCGCCTGCAAGGAATTGGCGCGGGATTTATCCCTAAAATCCTCAATACCAAGGTGTACGACGAGATATTCAGGGTAAAAGACAAAGACGCATTCCAATGGGCAAGAAATATGGCTCAGCAAGAGGGTATTTTGGTTGGAATCAGTTCAGGAGCAGCACTTTACGCCGCTGTTGAAATAGCCAAACGCCCCGAAAACAAAGGTAAAAACATTGTAGTGATTCTGCCCGACACTGGCGACAGATATTTATCTACAACATTATATGCAAAAGATCCTAAAACAGTATAACAAATATGGCACAAATTACAGTTAACGGCAACAATCAAGAGGTAACACTTCCCCTGACATTAGACCAACTTATTACGCTCAACCAAGTGGCTAATCCCGAAATGGTTAGCGTGCAAATCAACGACAACTTTATTGAACGCGAAAAATTTGGCTCAACCCAAATTTACGACGGCGATATAATTGATTTTCTTTATTTTATGGGAGGAGGAAGATAATTATGTTCGATTTTACCGAAGAAGAGTTAAACCGCTATTCGCGCCATATTCTGCTCAAAGATGTGGGCGTGGAAGGTCAGGAAAAAATCAAAAACGCCAAAGTTTTGGTTGTAGGCGCAGGCGGATTGGGTTCGCCGGTGATTCTCTACCTTGCTGCGGCTGGCATAGGCACAATAGGCATTATCGACGGCGACGTGGTGGATATCAGCAACTTGCAGCGTCAGGTAATACACACCACTGCCGACATCAACCGCTACAAAGCCGAATCGGCGAAGGAGAAAGCCGAAAAAATTAATCCTCACGTAAAGGTGGTTATTTATAAGGATTTCTTACGTGCCGAAAACGCACTTGATATTATAAAAGATTATGACTTTGTGGTAGACGGCACAGATAATTTTCCTGTAAAATTTCTTATCAACGACGCCTGTGTAATGGCAGGAAAACCATTCAGCCACGGCGGAATCCTCAGGTTCGACGGGCAGACTTTTACCCACAAGCCGGGATGCGCCTGCTACCGCTGCATTTTTAATGCTCCACCGCCAAAAGACTTAGTACCAACGTGTTCGCAAGCCGGAGTGCTCGGCGCAATTGCCGGAATGTTGGGCACAATTCAAGCCGCCGAAGTGCTTAAATACTTTACTGGCGCGGGCGAACTGCTCACCGACAAACTGCTGACTTTCAACGCTAAAACTATGGATTTTAGAAAAATCAACGTCCATCGTCGCGACACTTGCCCTATTTGCGGCTCAAACCCCACTATCACCGAACTTATCGACTACGAACAAGCGGCTTGCGACCTCACAAATCGTTAATACAATGGAAGATACACCAAAGAAAAAACTTTCGCTCATAGCATTTTCGGGCGAATTCGACAAACTTACCGCTGTATTCACACTTGCCACAGGAGCGGCTGCCGTGGGATACGAGGTAAACATATTTTTCACCTTTTGGGGATTGGATGCCATTAAGCAAAAACGTGGCAGAAGTTTCGTAGGCGGAAGTTTCCTCACCAAAATTTTCGGTTTTATGATGGGCGGGTTAAAAGCCACTCCCACAAGCCGTTTCAACTTTTGGGGAATAGGTCCGAGAATTTTCCGCTCGCTTATGCGCAAAAACAATGTGGCAACCCTTGAAGAACTTGTGGAGGCTGCTACTGCGCTGGGTGTCAACCTTTATGCCTGCGAAATGGCTATGCACGTGCTCGGTCTCAAACAGTCGGACTTTATTCACGAGGTTAAGGACACTCTCGGCGTGGCTTCGTTTCTCGAAATTTCCGAAGGCGGAAGAACGATGTTTATTTAATTCACAATTCACAATTCATAATTGTTAATTATAAAAAAATATGGCAACACACACATTAGATATAACCAAAGAACACTGCCCGATGACGTTTGTAAAAACCAAACTGAAACTTGCGCAGATAGCCGAGGGCGACATTCTTGAAGTGCTCCTTACCGAAGGCGAACCGCTCAACAACGTGCCAAAATCTGCCAAAGAGCAGGGCTACAATGTTTTGAGCGTTGAACACGTGGACGGCAATATTCACAAAGTAACTATAAAAAAATGATAACAATTACCCCCGAGGCATATAATTCGGTATTGGCTCAGGCACAGGGCGATGTTCCCAACGAATCGTGCGGTTATCTTTTAGGTACTGATAAAGAAACTGTTACCGAAAACTACCCGATGACCAACATCGACCATTCGCCCGAACATTTCAGTTTCGACCCAAAAGAGCAGTTTGCGGCAATCAAATACGCCCGCAGCAAAGGTCTTGTGGTTGTTGGCAATTGGCACAGTCATCCCGCCACACCGTCGCGACCCTCGGAAGAGGACATCCGCCTTGCTTTCGACCCAAACATACTCTACTTTATACTCTCGTTGGCAGGCGAAAAACCGGTGTTTAACGCATTCAAAATTGCGGACGGAAAAGTAATAGAAAAAACAGAATTAAATCACTAATTAAATCTTATAAAAAAATGGCAGACAGCAACATTCAGCGCAGTATCACCACTGCTACCGCAAGAAAACTTGCAGACACAACCAAAACCCCGCCGCAGATGGGGTCGATTACCCCGAGGATACTTTTAAAACTCCTTCCGTGGGTGCAGGTGCAGAGCGGTACATACCGAGTTAACCGCACAAAAGTAGAACTTAAAAGGGCAGAACGTATTGAAATTCAATACTTCGACGGCGTTCCAAGTTTCACAGCCAAAAACCTCCGTGCAATTCCGCTATTCGCCAACATCGACGCCGAAATTGTTTCCGACCTTGCCCGCAACTTTGTTCCCGTTGATGTTAAGCGTGGCAAAAACCTTATAAATCAGGGCAAAGACAAGCAGAAATTCTTTATCGTGGCAAAAGGTCAGGCAGAAGTTATTTCCACTGGTACTCACGGCGAGGAACTCCGCATCGCACTCCTCGGTTCGGGTGAGTATTTTGGCGAAGCCGACCTTCTAAGTGCTGCTGATTCAACAGTTTCGGTTAGGGCTGTTACCGACTCGGTTTTCCTTCAATTGGAAACTCCCGTTTTGGAAAAACTCATCAAAGAGAAACCAAATTTCCGCGAACAGTTTAACAATGCCGTTGACGACCATCTCCGCCTAAAAGCCACCGTCAACGACCACGGCGAAAAACATATCGACCTCGTTAGCGGTCACGAAGAGGACAACATTATTCCCGAAACCTACATCGACTACGAGGAGAACCCAACCGAATATTCGCTCAACACTTTGCAGACCGTGGTTCGCGTTCACACACGTGTAAGCGACCTCTACAATCTGCCTTACAACCAGTTAGAAGAGCAACTCCGCCTTTCGATCGAAAGCATCAAGGAGCGTCAGGAATGGGAACTCATCAACAACAAGCAGTTCGGACTGCTGGCCGCTACCAACCCCGCCTACCGCATCACGACGCGCTACGGTGCCCCCACCCCCGACGACCTCGACGAA
>JAFPYT010000091.1 GCA_017394445.1 Bacteroidales bacterium
AACATGTTTTTTATCGATCAAGATGATTACTATATCTTCCAGCTTTTAGTTTTGAACAACTCTTGTAGCAAAGCTATAGATTTTTTCAGCCTCCGAAACTGTATAGGTAAACTCGGTGGAAACTCCCTTGTGTGTAATAGTAGCAGAAAAAGTGCCTGCCTTTGCTGTAGAAAAGCCTGTTACATCAGCCTCGGTAATATCCTCTTCGGCCAATATTCCACCAGGGAATTTCTTACCGTATTTAGCACCTGTTAAATTTATAGATTCGTCAACAAAGTAATCAAGATAAGGTAGTGTTACAACGTAATCGCCAGGGGTTACGCTATACGCATTACCCGAAAATACTTTGAGATGCGGAAATGTGTAAGTGTTGCCCGATTTAGAACCCGGAGTCCAAACCTCATCAGAAAAGCCTTCGGGCAGTGTGCCATCGCAGAGTTTCTCCATAGGCATAATAAACTCAGACGGCTGATATATCGCTCCTCCTAGTATCTTATCAGAATTTGCCAAACAATTGATAAATTGGTCGTTGGTATATATATTTGCAATAGCACCAACACCATACCCTGGAGCAACATCTAAAGTACAATAAGCGTAACAATCTTTTAGATTGGTACCAAAAGCATTATAAGTCAACCCATAAACGTGTTCGCCTTTAAGATAACCAATAGCATAGCAGTTTGTCATTTCACCAACACTGAAAGCAAAAGAGAAGGCATAAGAATTATTATTAGCCTCAAAATAAAAGTCCTCTAATCCAAGACCAGATACCTTATTCACAGTATTAAAAAACGAAGTCATAGCGTCACGCTTGCAATATAATCCTTTGATTACATGACCATTGCCCTTAAACTCTCCAGCATTCATATTGATAGGAATCCACGGTTTAAAACTACCGGCACGTTTTTCGTCAAGTTTTCCGTCAGCGGTAAGCACGTTTTCGTTAACCACAATGTCAGCGGTAAGTTCGGCTTTTAGCCAGAAGTCAAAATAACTATACTTGGCAACCCAATAAAGGTTGTCGGCATTAGCAATCTGATAATAATCGTTTTTAAGAACTGGCTTACCCGGACACTCGGTAACTTTTATTGTTTTGGTTGCCTCTGTGTTATTATACACTACTTTAGCTACTGCGTCTCCCACAGAACTGGCCTCAAAAGATACCGAACAATCTTTAAGTGTTATCTCCTCAGTTTTGCCATCGCTGTATTTGGCAATAACCTTGGTATCGTTCGGAAGGTCGCGAGTAAACTGTTCAACGGTAGTGGGCAGATTTGCCAAGTCGAGCGATTCTGGCACACTAAAAATCTCTACGGCAAAAGGGCGAATTTGTCCGTCTAAATCTACAAAAGCTTGTTGTTTACCAAGTTTTTTGGTATCAAATCCTAAAATCTTAATTCGCTTAATGGAAGATAAAACGAACCTTGGTGATCGTCTTTATAATAAACGAAAATGTTTACTGAGTATTTGCTCAAATCAGCGTTTAATGGAAGTTTGTTTGGCAGACGACCCAAACTAACTTCTTTTAAATTGGCATCGGCAACCACATTTACCTTTTTGGTTGCCTTAGCTTCTTTATACGAAATTTCAATATCCTTACTACCTAAATAAATAGGCGCCACATAGTTAGCTTTCGACGCATCTACGGTTTCGGTAGAGCCATCATTGTAAGTAGCAACGATTTCGCCTTTTAACTTGCCATACTGTGGAATCTCAGCCGCCACTCCGTCTACGTTGATAGAAACCACAGTTTTTTCTTCGGAGAGGTCTTGTGCATTACCCAAAAAAGGTAACAACAATAATTGGGCAAGGATAAATGTAAAAATCATCTTATATTTTACCCTTCCCAATTGACATTTTGTTTTGTTTGGTTGCAAAATTTCCATAACTAAAAATTATTAATTAAACATTTACTGATTATGCAAATATACAAACCAATTTGTTATAACAAAAAAAATCCGGCGAGGAAAAACAACTACCTGCCGGATTTTTTTTATTTAGATAGATATTATGTTAAAACCTGATTCCTAATTTTAACATAGGAGATGCGAAGAAACGGAATACATGAGAATCGGCTTGATAAGTACCAAAACCAGGAGTTGCAATTTCTACCATTGCATAGTTGTAAGCAACAGGAGCAACTTCAAAACCCATGCTAAATCCAGGAACAAAGCTATAGCTTACGCCTGCGATTGCGGCTCCAGATATAACATGAAACATTCCTTTTTCTTGTTCGGGACGGAGCAAATAAACATTGCCATCCCAAGCATAATTAAGGTCGATTCTTGCATTCTGGTATCCACCTTGAGCACCTACATAGAGGTCAACCTTGTCGCTTGATGTTCCCAAGTGATAGTTGAAACCAAGGTTTGCCATCCAATGGTTGGTAACGGTGCCGTCGATAGCCAATTGGGCAGGAACTACATTAGTGGCTTGATGAAGCTGACCTACGTAGTCTTTTTGTGGAGTTTTGCGGATGTCCATACCAAACTGCAAGTTGATATCCATATTGTCGGCGATATAGTAACCGAACTGGATTCCTGCAAAATTCAATCCTGTAGTGCCAAGTCCGTTGAGGGTAAGCATTGCCTCAGGAGCAGTACCGCCCAAAGTCCCTGCTTGTGGACTGGAGTAAAGAGAGCTATATCCCGATGGTGTCAACTTACCAAAGTGACCATCAAAGTTGGCCTGGTTTCCCATCAGCAGCGACACTTGAAACTTATTGTTGGTGCTGAGTCCCGAGCCGCCATCCTGCGCCATTGCTCCGCAGCAAACCGACATCACAGCCGCAGCTAATACTAATTTCTTAATCATAATTGATGTCTCCTTTTAATTAATTATTAGTTATTAGCTTGTTTCTGTGCTTCTATAGCCTCGTCGTAGATAGCTTTCTTTTCGTTGAATTTAGCTTGTGCTTCTTCAAGACTATTTTTACAACCTAAATAGTGAGCGTATACACTCTTCCAATCGCCAGTAGGTTGAGATTCCTTCTCATTAGGAGTAAATGTACCATTTTCGTACTGTGTTTTTTCGTTTACAGTTTTTTCGTTATTAGCTTGCTGTACAGCAATCAAATAAGTATAAGCTATAATCACTTTATCATATTGTTCTTGTGCTCCATCGTCGCCTTTCTTATAAGATGTGCCAGTTGTTGTGAGAGATTTTAAATCATAATTAGCAATGATGTATGTTCCAGCATCATTGAAAGCTGATTTATAGTCAGATAAACCTTTATTCAAATCCTCTAAGGCTTGGGTGTTAACGGTTATTTCGCTAGCAAATCCTGCTAATTTTGTAGCTTTGTCTTGTAAAGCGGCAAAGTCATTAGAAATAGAGGTTTCAGCAATCTTAAACTTTTTCTCGGCTTTTTCTAATGCTGTTTTGGCAGTGACATAATCACTATAACCATCACCCGGAGTAGTGTTGTTCAAACTTGAAGTGGTAAAAGCAGCCTCTGATTCTTTACCATCTTGTTTAGCATCCTTATTTTTCTTTGCAATTTCGGCTTTCATCTCTGCCTCGCGAACCTGTTTTACGTAATCGGGTTCTTCTGTTTCGTCTACACAGCTGGTTAATGTCTGAGATACTCCGCAGCACAATACGAATGCTGCAACATAATAACTAAGTTTTTTCATTGTGAATAAAAAATTAAAGTTTAAAAAATATAAGTTAATTGTGTTTGGTCTTGGTTTTTAATCAAAATCCAAGAATATATTTGCAGTTATAACGCCAAAGTGAAAAAAAATTTTGAAGTTTTTTTTAAAAAATTAAGGAATTTTAATTAAAATAACTAATTACCAAATAAATACAGAATAAAAAAACTACAATCAATATAAAAAAAATAACCCCGCACAAAAAAAGCGGGGTTACTATTAATTATTAAGGTGCTCTTAAAATCTTAGAACGAGAACTGTGCTCTTACTTGTACCGAATTGTAGCAGTCGCTTACGTTGCCTTTGGTGTCGGTGTAAACGTAGTTGAGCTTCATATTGAAGTGTTTGCTAAAGAAATAGTTGATACCAACGGTAACATCTTCCTGACGACCACCGTCGTTGAGGTCGAGATAGTCGTAGCGGGCAAGAAGTTCAAGGTTGCGGGGCGAAGCGTTTTGGCAGAGACCGGTGGCTTTGTTGTAGTTCTGCTGTTCGCCGATAAGGAGGAACGAGCACTGAGCAAGTGCGCCGCCTACGTGGTAACGGTCGTCGGTAGCGGTAGGCTCATAGCTTGCACCTTGGTAGTGTGTTTCGAGCATAAATTTCTTGTGGATAAAAATCATCTCACCCTCGTAGCGAGAGTAGTGTTTGCCTGTGTAAACAATTTTTCCGTCGGCATCCACGCCAGCTTTGCCAAAGGTGGGGCCTTTGAATGTGGTTTTGCCTTCGGTGGTGAATGTCTCAGGTACAACGCCGCTATACGATGCTGTATTGGGGCTGTTGGTATACAGAGTTGCTGCACCAAAATGCAATACTGTGGTTTCGTTGATAATAGGACGGTAAATGGCTTTTGCTGAGAGATTTACTCCTTGGTCGAATTTGCTGTTGCCATTATCAATATTGCCATCAGAATAAACGCCGCCGTTGAAATTGAATGGGTCGGTTGTCATAAGATAAACAATACCCATTTTACGTGAAGAGCAGAAAGTATTGTCGACAGTAGCATCGTCGATAAACTTGTAAGCAAGACCCAACGGTTTCATACCGTAGCCCATAAACACGTTACCAAACTGAATGTGGTGGGTTTTGTTGAAGTTGTATTTTACAAACACATCGCGAAATGAGATGGCTTTTTTATCAAAACAGATTTCAACTTTGTAGTCCCATTTGTCGAGGAATTTGCCCGAAACACCGAGACGGGTATCGTTTACTGCTACGCCGTTGTCGGGTTTAGACTCGTCGTCTTGCTTGTCGAGAAACGAACCGAAGTCAAAATTTGTACGTCCGATTAGTTTAAGGGAGAAGTTGTCGTTTTCGGGAACGACTGTGATTTGTGCGTCGGCCTGCGAAGGCAGCAAGGCGCACAATGCCACTGCAGAAACTGCAGCAAGAAGTTTGTTTTTTACATTTTTCATATTTCTGTCAATATTAATGTTAATAATCGATTTATCAAGGTCATTGCCCCTTTTTTTTACGGCTGCAAAAATACTTCAAAAAAATGTTAAAATAAAATGTATTTTTTCATTATTAAGTATTGACGATTTAAAACACTGATAATCAGCGTGCGAATAATTTATCAAATTCTTTCATATAAGCAAGACCGTTGGGCACGTAGTTTTTGTCGTAGGTGCGGTATTTGCCGTCTTTGGGTACAGGACGTCCGGTGTTGTGTATGTGGAAAGCGTCGGCATAACGTCCTTTGCGGATATAGTCGCCGTAGGTATCGTTTATCCATTTTACACCGTAATATAAAGAATTGTCGCCACGAAGGTCTTTGATGCTGATGCCGAGGTGTATGCACTTGTAGCCCATAAGTTGAAACGGACCCCACGACGAGGCAAGGTTTTTGAGTGCATCGTCCGAAGCGTTTGAAATATCTTTGTACGAGATACTTTCGAGGTCTGATTTGTTTTGAGCGCGCACATCTTTTAGTTTGTTAAAAACGTGTTTTTCAAATCTTGGCGGCACATCTTTCCGTCCTGAACATTCCAACATTATCAGCGACATAAGGTACGACGGCGAAATATCAAACTCGCGGGCAAGGCGTTTTACCTCGCGACCATAATTGTTGTAAGCCCCCTGCACGCCGCCGGCATCGTCTTGTTGCTTGCTGCCAACGTTAAAAACAGCAAACAAAACTACCACAGCCAACGCAGCAACTACAAATTTAATAAAGGTGTTCTTGTGTTCAGGTTCAGTTTTCTTTGTTTTTCCTTTTTGTCCTTTTTTGGTTTTAGGTTTTAGTTTCTGCTTATATTTTTTATAGTCCATTAGTAAAGAATATTTTACTTTCTTAAAAAACTCAATCTTCTCTTCAATATATTTACGGAGTCTGCCGAACATATTTTTTTTTACAAAGTTAATATAAGTTTGCAATTATATAAAAAAAATCCGTAACTTTGAAAACTGATTTTTTTATAACATTATCATAAAAAAACCTGTTAAACTATTATTACAAAGAATATTACATTAAAAACATATAATGGAAAACAATACGGCAGTTGAAACCACCAAGATAAAACTGATAGCCACGGGCGATGTCCACGGAGCAATTTTTCCATACGACTTTATCGAAAACGAACCTCTGAACACATCATTAGCACAAATCTACACCTATATAAAAGAGCAACGCAGCGTAAAAAGCCAAGAAGTGGTGCTTTTAGATAATGGCGACTTTCTTCAAGGTCAGCCTGTTGTATACTACTCTAACTACGAACATCACGAAGGTCCGCACATCTGCGCCGACGTAATGAACTTTATGGGCTACGATGCCGCCTCGGTGGGCAACCACGATTTGGAAACTGGTCACGAGGTGTACGACAAGCTTGTAAAGGAGTTTAACTTTCCTTGGCTGGCAGCCAACGCCGTTAACAAAAAAACAGGCGAACCTTACTTTGCACCCTACGCCATTATCAACCGCAAAAATGTAAAAATTGCCGTTATCGGTATGATTACGCCTACAATACCAGTGTGGCTTCCAGATAAAATTTGGGAAGGAATGGAGTTTCACGATATGGTGGAATGTGCAAAAAAATGGGTTAAGATTGTAAAAGAGAAAGAAAACCCCGATTTGATTGTGGGTTTGTTTCACTCAGGCGTTGACAGCACCTACAACAACCACAGCGACGAAGACTATATGAACGAAAATGCGTCGAACCTTGTGGCTCAGCGCGTTCCGGGATTCGATATTATTTTTGCAGGTCACGACCATCAGGAGTTTAATATGGTGGTGCGCAACTGCGAAGGCGGTCGTGTGATAATTCTCGACCCAAAAAACTGCGCAAAACTCGCCGCCGTGGCTTCCGTTCAGATTAAAAAAGAAAACGGCAAACTCGTGGACAAAAAAATCACCGGCCTGATTATGGAGATGAACTCTTGCGAGCCCGACCGCGAAATGATGAAGCGTTATGCCGATTATATAAAGATGATAAAACGCTATGTATCAAAACCTATCGCCAAATTTACCCGCACAATTTCGTCGCGCGACGCTATGTTTGGCAATTCGGCGTTTGTAGATTTGATTCACAGCATACAGTTAGAGGCCACGGGCGCAGATGTGTCGTTTGCAGCTCCCCTCACTTTCGACAGCAAGGTAGACAAGGGCACGGTTTGTATCCGCGATATGTTTAAACTTTATAAATTTGAAAACCTGCTCTACACTGTGCAACTTACAGGAAAAGAAATACTTGACTATTTAGAATACTCTTACGGGTCGTGGTTCAACACTATGAGCGACCGCAAAGACCATCTTGTGCTTTTTGAGGTAGACGAGCGTGGCAACGGGCGCACGGCAGGAAAATTTTACAACTACTCGTCGGCTTCGGGCATCAACTACACCGTTGACCTCACCAAACCCGCCGGAGAAAAAATCACTATCAACGGCTTTACCGACGGTCGCGCTTTTGAACTTGACAAAACTTACAAAGTGGCAATCAATTCGTATCGTGGCAACGGCGGCGGCGGACATCTTACCGACGGCTCTGGAATAAGTCACGACGACCTTTTGAAACGCATAATTTCATCTACCGACAAAGACCTCCGCTACATTATTATGCAGCACATAGAGGCAATGCGGATAGTTTCGCCCAAAGCCAAAGGCAACTGGAAGGCCATTCCACAGGATTTTTGGATCCGCGGCAGAAAAAAAGATTATCAGATAATGTATGATAATTAGGATATTACCTCAAAAAGTCATCAAAATATCTTTCGATTTTTTTGTAGAGGTGAACGCGGTCGGAGCCGATGACATTGTGTTCGTGTCCGGGGTAGACAAAGTAATCGAGTATCACACCTGATTCAACAGATTTTTTCAAAAGCATAAGGCTGTGCTGCCAAACCACCACATTGTCGATGTCGCCGTGAATCACAAGCAAACGGTCTTTAAGATTGCCAATTTTGTTAACAACGGCGGTTTTTTCATAACCTTCGGGGTTTTCGTCAGGAGTATCCATATAACGCTCGCCATACATCACCTCGTAATACTGCCAATCGCACACAGGTCCGCCTGCCACGCCTGCTTTAAACACTCCTGGATAGGTGGTCATAAGGTCGATGGTCATAAATCCTCCAAAACTCCAACCTTGCACGCCAATGCGGTTTTTATCTACGTAACTTAGCGATTTTAAATATTTTACACCTTCCATTTGGTCTTGCGTTTCTAATTCGCCAAGTTGACGGTGAATGCAGTGCTCGTATTCAACACCACGAAATTCGGTGCCACGGTTGTCCATAGTAAAAAGAATGTAGCCCTGTTGCGCAAAATAGAGCATCCACGACGAAGCACCATAAAGCCATCCGCCGTCTACCAACTGACTGTGAGGACCGCCATAAACGTAATCGATTACAGGATAAACCTTTGTGGAATCGAAATCGGGCGGAAGTATCAACCTACCTGAAAGCGGAAACTTGCCATCGGCAGATTTTAAGTTTACCAAACGTATCTGGGGCATTTTGAAATCAGAATACGGATTGTCAGTCTGCTTTAAAACTTTGATTTCAGAGCCATCGGGTTTGCAGAGGGTGCATTTGATAGCCGTGGAGGGCGACGAATAGATGTCGATATACTGCGTAAACTGACGGTTAAAATTAGCATTGTGCAAGCCGAGCCCCTTGCTCAAACAGGTAAAACGTCCTTTGAGGTCTACTTTGCAGATGTCGCGGTAAAGATATCCGCGATGGTTGCTCTGAAAATAAACATTGCCGTTGGCTGCGCCGTAAACATCAGTAACACAAAAACTTCCCTTGGTAAGTTGTGTGCATTTGCCGTTGTCTATATTATAAAGGTATAGATGCTTAAAGCCGTCGCGCTCGCTAACCCACACAAACTGCTTGTTATCAACAAAATACGGAGCAATGCAGGGTTCTACCCATTCGTTGCTTGTTTCTTCAAAAAGAGTTTTTACAAAAGAGCCGTCGGCAGAGTTGTAAACATTCATCCACAGATGGTTTTGCTCGCGGTTGATTTCTGCCACAAGGATATACTTATCGTCGGCGCTCCAAGCAATGTTGGTAAAAAACCGATTGACCGGCGAGGCTGTTTGCAGGTAGACGGTGCTTTTTTTGTCAAGATTGTAAACACCCACGCTAACCTCGTGACTTGTTTCGCCAGCCATAGGATAGCGGAACGGATCTTCTTTGGCAATGCGCTGAGTAACATCTACTTTGGGGTATTCTGCCACCATACTCTCGTCCATACGGTAAAAGGCAAGACTCTTGCCCGATGGCGACCAAAAAATACCCTTTTCGATACCGAACTCGTCGCGGTGAACAGATTTGCCGTACACCACACCCCTACCCTTGCGACCGTTGACAGTGGTTTGACCATTGCTGCCGCACACAATCAAGTCGCCTTCGTCGGTATATGCCACATTGTGGTCGCCGGGAGCATACTCAAAATCAGCGTAAATCTGCTTGATAGAATCGCGTACAGTATTTTTTGTCAAATCTACCAAATATAGCGACGAACTGCCATAGCAATACACCGAGGCTGTGTTTTTATCGCTCCACGCCGAAAGAAAATCCATCTTGGGTTTGCCGCATTTGGCAAGCACAGCATTGATGTCGTCGGTTTTAGAATCAGAAATTTCTTTGCTAATAAACTCGCCCGTGGTATGGTCGAAATAACCGCAAAACGACGACACACGGTATTTAGAATAGTCTTTTCCGCCGGGAACAGAGTTTTCTAATGTAAATTGCTTTTGTGCTTGTGCCCCTCCGCAAATCAAAACTGCGGCTGCAAAAAATAATATATTGTGTTTCATTTAATTACGAATTATGAATTACGAATTGTGAATTTTGAATTGTCAATTGTCAATTATTACAAAACCCTTTAAGCATAGAAATTTCCTCAGCCCAAATAAGTTCGTCGGGTGTTTCAAGGATGAGCGGAATATTATCGAAATGAGAATCTTCCATAATCCAACGGAAAGCCTCCTTGCCAATACAGCCGCTACCGATAGAAGCGTGACGGTCGACCCGCGAACCCACAGGTTTGGTGGCATCGTTGAGGTGCATTCCACGCAAAAATTTAAACCCGATAGTTTGGTCAAACTCTGTCCAAATGCGTTCAAACTCGTATTTGTCGGCAAGATTGTAACCGGCGGCAAAAGCGTGACAGGTGTCGATACATACCCCTACGCGGCTTTTATCGTCAACGCGGTCGATGATATGCTTTAAATGACGAAACGCAAAACCGAGGTTAGTGCCTTGACCTGCTGTGTTTTCGATAACGGCGGTAACGCCCTGAGTTTTGCTGAGGGCTATATTGATAGATTCGGCAATGCGGTTGAGACATTCTTCTTCGGTAATTTTTTTCAGATGGCTGCCGGGATGAAAATTGAGGAGTTTAAGCCCGAGTTGCTGACAGCGTTTCATCTCATCGGCAAACGATTTGCGCGACTTGTCGAGTCCCTCTTCTTCGGGACTTCCAAGATTAATCAAGTAACTATCGTGTGGCAAAATCTGCTCGGGTGCATATCCAAGATTTGCACAATTGGTTTTAAACTCTTCAATCTCGTTGTCGGTAAGGTCTTTTGAAAACCACTGACGCTGATTTTTTGTAAAAAGTGCAAAAGCCGTTGCCCCGATAGCCTTGGCGTTAACAGGCGCATTCTGCACCCCTCCTGACGTGCTTACGTGTGCTCCGATGTATTTCATAGTGTATTATTTTTGATAATGCAATATTGCAAAAAATAATCCACCGAAAAAAATTTTTTACTTAGAAACTTGCTCGGCTTCCGCCTCGATAATCGACTTGCGGCGTTTGTTAATTACCACGTATGTAATTAACAAAGTGATTACCAATGCTATAATACTTGCCCACATAAACAGCGAGTCGGGATTGAAGATTTCCACACCGGCAGCGGTTTTTACCGAATCGCAAAGGTTTTTGATACCAAGAATCAGCGTTACCCAAGTAACAGCCGCCATCATAATGTTAGAAAATAGTCCGTTGAGGTGTTCCTTGCCCATCACCTTGGCGTTGTTGATTACAGTAAAGAGAAACACGCACACAAACGGAAGAATCAATCCGTTGAAAGCCTGCGCCATAACAATTGCGGGTACGGGTTTAACCTGCAAGAAACCGAGTATAACGCCCACTGCAAGAACCATATAGGCTATCCATTGAAACGAATGTGGTTTTTCGGGTGTGCCGTCGGGTTTGGTTTTGGCAAAAATGCTCCGCGCCGTAAGCGTTGACACAAGCGACGATGTAATGGCACTTGTAAAACCGGCTGCAAACATACCAAAACCAAATATATATCCAGCCCACCTTCCTATTTGATTAGCAAGTGTTTCGGTAAGGCGGAGATACGAAAATTCCATATTCTCAACCACTTCGGGCGTTAATCCGCGGGTCATCTGTGTGCCAACCACCAAAATTGCCATCGAAATAATGCCGCCGAGAATCACCGAAACGGCAATTCCTACACGCATATCGCGCACTGTGGTATCTTTTGTTACCACGTTTGAACCCAGAAAAAGGTCGTAAGGCACTACTGTTGTGCCAATTAACCCAAGCACAAGCAATCCAGCCTCAGGCACATCGGGCAAACTCGGCACAAACAATCCCTGAGTCAATTCGCCCACAGGTGGATGCGCCAAAAACGCTGTGGTAATGAACGTTATGCCCATTATAAACACAAAAACACCCATAAAACTTGCCGTAGAGCGCAAACTTTTTAAACTGAGAGCCACGCCCACAACAAGGGCTATCGTAGTAATAATCAATCGTTTGCCAAGACCGGGGAAAACCAACGACAATCCTTCGGCAGCACCAAGAATATTGCCTGCCTCGTAAGCGGTGCAGCCGAGAATAATAGCGCCCACCACCAACACCATTACGGGAATCTGCCCCTTGCTGCCCTGAAAATGAAATTTAATCGCCTGTCCGAGGTTCATTTTAGAGTATATGGCAGCACGCGCACTTGCCTCTTGAAGCACAAGGCACGCAATGGTAGCAAATCCCAACGCCCAAAGCAGTTGGAACTGGTAGTCGGCACCGGCTTTGGTGGCTGTGGTAACCGTTCCCGGACCAATAAACGCCGCCGATATTATCGACCACAGCAGGATATTCATTATCCTACTCTTAAATGTTCTCTTTTTTTCGCCCATATTGTCATTTGGTTTACACTTATATCAATAAAAATTATGCCAAATTAACAAGTGGCGTAAAATTTACTGAACTTTTGTAAAATACCTCAGACTATAATCTTGCAGCAATTCAGGGTGCGAAATTTTGATAAGGTCTTTGAGCAGAAGGTCGGGGCGGAATGGGGTTTCGTCGTAATATGGAATGTACGAAAGATTGCAAAAATAGATATTCCTATCTTTAAACGCCTTGAAATCCTTATAGTTAGGATGTTCGGCAGCAAACGACTGCAAATCGTAATCCTTATCGCGGTTGTATTTAACTATCCAATAATCAGCATTGTACGCCTTGGCAAAAACGGTCTCGAAATTCAGCGGCACAGTGCCGTAAGTATCCAAATAGTTAAACAAAAAATTAAACCCGGCATCGGCATAAAACCGTCCGGCAGTAGAGTTGCCTGTGGCCATATACCACTGCGCACCCGTTAGGCTGTTGGCAAGGAGCGATGGTTTTGTAGGCAAATCACTCACAAGCGATTTTAGGCTCAGATAGTTTTTCTCCACCTCGGCAAAAATCGAATCGGCGGTTTCCAACTTATTAAAAATCAATCCATAAAACTTAATCCATTCGGCCTGACCAAGCGGCGAATTTTCCATATAGTCGGCACACTCCACAAGGGGAATGTCGGTTTTATCCAAAAGTCCAAATCCGCCCGAAGTTTCGTATGGCGAAAGCATAATTATATCAGGATTTTGCAGCAGAATATTCTCAATATCGGGATTCATCGACGAACCTAAGTCTTTGATTTTGCCAGATTTAACATCGTCTAAAATCTCCTTATCCAAAACATATTCCACATCGCAGAGACTTTTAATTGCATTCTTGCAGCCGAGAGTTTTTACCAACCCTGCGTGCAACGATGTAAAAATCAACGCATTATCCACAGGTGTATGAATCACCGTACAGCCATCCACGCTTGCCGAATCCTTATCGGTGAGGAAATATTTGTGAAGGGTTTTTGTAGTGTCCCACGGATTGCGGATAGTGGCATAATAGCCATCGCTACTCTTTGAAATCTTGATGTGCGTGGCATAATTAAAAGCCACCGGCTCGCCATCCTCAGCAGTTTTTTGAGGTGTTTGGGCGCAACCGGCGACAATTAAAAGAAATAAAAAGAAGCAAATTCTTTTCATAAATGACTGATTACTAATACACAAATGCGGCGTGATTTGGGCTGATGCCACTTGTTTCAAATTTTTCTATAAATTTACCAGTCTTGTCGAAACGGTAAACATTGCCGTTGGTAGCATAATCGGTGGTGCCGATGTAGAAATCACCATTTTGAGGGTCGATTTCAAACATATAGACAATAGCAGAAGATAGTTCGGGAGTAGAAGTCAGATCCAAAAACGAATCGGTAGACCCAAGTTTAAAAAATGATGTGGTGTAGTTTACCCAATCAGGAGAAGTGGTATTGATGCAATACAGACTTGTTCCGTCGGTAGCAATCTTAGATGCGGCAACAGTGGGTTTGATTGTGCCATTTTCGATATCAACACTCAGAGTTTCAGTAGCATAAGCAGGAGTAAAATAAGTAACGTAAACATTGTTGCCTACAACTGTAACTTGCTGAAAGTTGCCATATTCTGATTCAATATGTTTTTTGAGCGAAAATGAAGAAAGGTCGACAATAGAGAGGCGGTTGTCAGAAACCATATTTTGCTGCGAATTGCAAACCACCAAATAGTTTCCTGCCACAGCGATACCCTCGGGATTGTTGCCAACCTCTGCAAAAGCAATGGGAGCGGCAATTGTAGTGGTGTCAAACTTTGCAACCTTGCCAGCGTAGGTAGAAACATACACATATCCGTCTTTGGCAGCAAGATAGCGGGGCTTACCTTCGTCGGATTTAAACGAATATTTCTCCAACAATTTGCCATATTGGTCTAATTTGGCAATGTAGTTTGACCCCCAAACACTTACATAAACGCGTTTGCCGTAGCAAATAATGTCCTGACCTGTATCGCCGAGACCTTCTCCGTTGGTGGTAGTGTAAACTTTTGACTGATAAGAGTTTTCACCGTTGGGATAATAGCAATCTAATGTGGAGTTGTTGGCAGATTGCGAGCCTTCGTTAAGGATAAAAATGTGTTTTACCTTAACCACCTCTTCGGGTTTCGATTCATCATCATCGTCTTTACACGATTGAAATGTAAATGTGCTCAACAGCAAAGCACTTAATGCTAAAAATTTAATCTTTTTCATTTTGGTAAAATTTATTTGTTAAGTTATAAGATATATGCAGTTGAAATTGTCGTCCGGGCATAGGATAAAATTTTATAATATCATATTGTTTGTTAGTAATGTTGATGCAAGATATTTTTATAAAAAATTCGCTGCCCTTACACTCAAATTGTCGCGACAAGGCAACTGAAATTTCGGCGTAAGGGTCTATCTCATTGTCTTTTATGTTGTTTTTCAAGAAATATCGCTTGCCTGACCACACCGATGTGGCAGAGAGTGTGTAATTTTTGTAGGCAAATTCAACCCATCCATTGCCCGAATGAAGCGGCGTGTATGGAATTTGAAATCCGTAAAGTTTTGACTTTTTGTCGGTTACATCCTCGGCTTTTTGATAAGAGTATCCGGCAGAAAGGTTGACTGAAAGGTTGGCAAATGTGAAATATTTTGCAGCCGAAACATCTGCGCCTGTAATTTCTACACGTCCATAATTTGCCATTTTCCAAATATACATTGTAGGAATGGCAACTATCTTATTATCAACATTATTGCGATAAAAATCGGTAGAAACATTCCAAGATTTGGCATTGTACGAAACTCCAAAATTAAATTCGTGTGCATCTTCGGGTTTCAAATTGGTAGAGCCTAACGTGGTGTAATACAATTCGTTGAACGTTGGCACACGAAAGGTATTTTTGTACAATGTGGTAATGGCAATTCGATTTGTCGGGTAAAATTTGAGTATTATATAAGGTGAAAAACGGTCAAGGTCATCTAAATGCGTGTTCACATCAGTAGTTTCGCGCAAATGGGTATGCACAGTGCCAACGGTAATCGTAGTCCATTTAGCAGGATAATAACGCAAATTAGCCGCGGAATAAACAGTGTAACGCTTTGGTAATCGGTCGGTTATATCGCTCAAAAGCATATTATAGCAATAATCGGCTGCAAACGAAAACGTCAACGGCGAGGCAATTTGCCAGAGATTCTGCCACGAGGCAAAAAACTCTCTTTGAGTGGAATTTTGAGTAAGTTTGCCATCAGTGTACATAACATTGCGGTCGGTGTAATGCGAAAAAGAATAGTTGTATTTAACTAATAATTTGGTAGTTAAGGCATCAAAAAAACGTCTTTTGTAATCGCCTTGGATAAAATAGTTGCGGTCGTTGAGTCGTTCGTTGGCTTCATCGTTGTAATAAATAACGCTGCCCGGAAGTCCGCGACGAGAATCATATCCATAGAGTTTTATACTGAAACTCTGCAAGTTAGAATCATTATAAAAGAGATTTATCTCGCCTTTTTTGCTAATGATATCAGTGTTGTGCCGTTTTTGCTCCGAAATATTCTTATTGTTTTTGAGCGTATACTTGTACATACCATCCGAACGGAGAAACGCACCGTCAGCCTTAATAATC
Source organism: Bacteroidales bacterium (assembly GCA_017394445.1). Classification (GTDB taxonomy): domain Bacteria; phylum Bacteroidota; class Bacteroidia; order Bacteroidales; family UBA3824; genus UBA3824. The sequence goes on from JAFPYT010000091.1 coordinate 15,900, forward strand.
AAACGTTTAGATAAATGTTTTGACAAAGCCAAATCAGTAGCAAAATATCCAAACGAACCTGTTTTGAGATTGATTTTAAGATTATCTAAATCGTTATCGTTGTGCGATTTAAGCGAAAGCACCGCACCCGAGGCAAACATTTTGGCAGGTTTAAACAAGTTATCATCTTGACCCACAGAGACTTTTATTTCAGAAACGGTAGCAGCATCAAAACGCGAAATATCAATTTGTCCCGCCTGAGTGTTTGAAATCGGTGCTCCGTCGTATTCCACAGCGGTATGCGATGCTCCAAGCGACCTCACCGAAACAGTCTTCAACCCTCCTACTCCACCGTAGTCTTTGATATTCAATCCATTGCCAAGACGAAGCACACCGGCAATATCAGCCGAAGGCACAGTTTTTATCTGTTCGCGACCAAAAGCCTGCGAAACCGACGACCGTGCCCTTTTGCCATTACCCACAACGTCCACTTGCTCCAACTCTCGGTAAATTGTGGTATCGGTGTTTTGCGCCAACGAATTGGTACACAGCACCATAAACCACACCGCCAAAAGCAAATGCAGTAATAATATTCTCATTTCTATTATAAAATGATAATAATCAATATGTTGTAGTCGCCGTCCGCGCAGTTTGTACAACTATCAACGATTTGCAGGTCTTCTGACTTGCTTTAATGTCACGCCTTCCCGAAACAAGTTTCAGTGGCACAAAGAATGTGGCATCTTTTTAAAAGCACACAGCAGCGGGACTGTCCAGGATTTGCACCTGATTCCCTTTTAATTGCGGCAGTTAGGTAAAACTCCGCAAACAAATCGCTCGGCAAAGGTAGAGCGAAAATGTGGAAATGCAAAATAAATTTCAAAAGACCTTCCTCTCCCATCCCAAATACCAAGCCATATCCTCTGCCGAAGTGATAATTGCTGCCATATTATACCTTATCAAATGGTTGCACCCCGCAAAAAGTTCATCATCAGGTCGACCTGGAAATGCAAAAACATCGCGGTTGTACGAATTGGCAAGGGCAGCGGTATGCAGCGAGCCTCCACGGATAGGGCTTTGAACAACCAAAAGAGCATCGCACAATCCAGCAACTATGCGGTTTCGCTGCGGAAAATTGTCGGGTGAAATCTGGTGCCCGTATTCATATTCGGTAAGCAACGCGCCGCCAGTTGATACAATGCGTTTAGCCAAATCTGTATTTTCG
>JAFPYT010000092.1 GCA_017394445.1 Bacteroidales bacterium
ACCCGCAGCAACGGCATTGTAACCTTTGAAATTAAAGCCGCCATCAACAAAAACGACCTTGATTCGCACCATATTTATTCGGGTAGTTCGGCAATGGGCAAAATCTCAATTGCCAAGCGCGATAGCGTGTGGGGAATCAACGAAAAATACGTTTTTTATCGTGGCGATTCCACATATTTCAACACTGTTGACGACCGTGGACGCATTCAAAAAACATTTGTAAAACTTGGCGTAAGCGACGGCATCAACGTTGAAATTATTTCCGGCGTAGATTCCACAACGCTCATTAAATCAGAAGAAAACAAATAATTCATAAACCCTAAAAATTCATAGAATATGGAAGAGAACATGATTCAACCAACACAAAAAGAAAGTTTTAAAACACCGTTGATAATTTTATTTGCCATTTTTGTGCTTTATAGCATATTAGGCTATTATTCATTGTCTCAAATGACAATAGAAGATTTTACTCATCTTATGAGCATTACCCCGGGTGGCGACCGTTATACCCCCGAAATGATTAAACAATCTTTTGAAATGAAACAGACTTTGTCGGTGATAACTGGCATTGGTACAGGCGTTACACGTCTTGTGGCAATGCTTGTTATAAGTGTTGTAATTTTTTTTGGATTTAATATTGCATCTAAACGTCAAAATTTTAAAACAATCTTTAAGTGCTTGATTTATGCGGAGATAGTAGTTTTGGTTCAGTCTGTTTGGGCTACGATTACTACTGATGTGGGAATTTTGGAATGTTACAATCAGTCGCAAACAACTCCCTTGTCGATTCTTTCTTTCTTAAATGTATGCAACTTAGAGGCTTATATGATTGGCATTTTGAAATATGTTAGTGTATTTGAAGTACTTTATTTTGGCGTGTTGGCATATTTTCTTGTAAAAAACATCCCCGATGTTCCAAAAAATCAAGTAATCAAAATCGCCGCATATTGCTACGGTATAATACTGTTAATCTGTATGTTAAGAGATACATTAACATTGATAGGCACAGAGAAATTGGCGAATTTGTAGAATGGGAGAGGGGATTATTTTAATCCCCTACAACACTTTTTTCACCCCCGGAATTAATCTCAAAAGCCAAGTGATTACAAACGAGCCTGCTGTTGCTAATATCAATACAGTCAGGTATTTGCCTGTGACGCCGAGCCAGATGGGGTCTAAAAGGTGTTCTACTATCAGCAATACGAAAAGATGGATAATGTAAGCGCCAAATGCTTGTGCTGCACTCCATTGCCAAAATTTTCCGCTCCAATTGCCAATGGTTCTAAACAGCCATACAAGTCCTACGCAGAGGAAAACGCACAGGAGCGACTCGTAAACGCCAAACCATTGATACACAAAGTTGTTCCACGCTCCGTCGGCTCTGAGATAGTTGCCGATGCAGAGCAAGAGTCCGCTAATGAGCGAAGTGCGTCCCACGGTGTTGGTCATTTTGTTAAACCAGTCGCAACGTCCTGCCATTACGCCAAAGGCAAACATCATTATATATTGCAGATAATGAACGGGTTCAAACTTGTAAACCCACAGGAAAATCCATTCGTCCTGATTGTAAAACTGCCTTATGGCATAACTTTCCACGCCCATAACTACCGCAAATACAGTTATAAAGCCCAATGAGAGTGTCATCGAATTATTGCAAGATTTTTTGCAGGCAATGCGAATGAGCGCATAAACCAGACAGAACATAAACAGGCTGCTCAGAAACCAAGTGTGTCCCGATTCGGGCGTCCCGCTTGACGCGCTCAGCACTACTGAAATAACTGCAAATGGCACTAACAATCTAAGCACTTTTTTGCCGATGAATTTTGAAAACCCTTGACGGTCAAAACTTTTTGGAACAAAATAACCCGAAATCATAAAAAACAGTCCCATAAAAAATGCCGCATTTGTATTCAAAAAATGCCACATATAGGGCAAACTTTCGTCGGGGTTTGAGGGATGAAACGACCAGCCTTCTCCGCCTACAAAGGGTATCATAGCGTGGTGTGCAATTACCAAAACTGTTAATGCAACTTTCAGATTGTCAAGATAATAACAGCGCGTGGCAGTAGTCGATGGTGTATTCATATTCTTCTTTTTTTATTGTTTAATTTTGGGCAAAGATAATAAAAAAATCGTTTCACCTATATCCTTTTTCA
>JAFPYT010000093.1 GCA_017394445.1 Bacteroidales bacterium
AAAAACCGCCATTTCTGGCGTATTTATCATAGAACCAAGGATTTTTGGCGACGACCGTGGTTATTTCTTCGAGTCTTTCAACGAAAGAGATTTTGCCGAAAAGGTCGGTAATGTTGATTTTGTGCAGGACAACGAGTCCAAATCGCGCTACGGCGTGGTGCGCGGACTGCATTTCCAAAAGCCGCCGTTTGCACAGAGCAAGCTCGTAAGGGTGATTGTGGGCAAAGTGCTCGACATAGCTGTAGATATACGCAAAGGCTCACCCACTTTCGGTAAACACGTAGCTGTGGAGCTTACCGCCGAAAATCACCTTCAGTTTTTTATGCCCAAAGGCATCGCCCACGGCTTTGCCGTGCTTAGCCAAGAGGCTGTGTTCCAGTATAAATGCGACAATTTCTACGCTCCTCAGAGCGAGGGTGCCGTAGCTTGGAACGACCCCGCTCTGGCTATCGACTGGCACATTCCTGCAAACGAGGTGATTCTCTCCGAAAAGGACAAACATCATCCGCTTTTGTCGGAAATAGCTGATACTTTGGATTTTAACTTTTAATAACCAATGAAAATCCTTGTTACAGGAGCCAACGGACAGCTTGGCAGGTCGATGCGGAAAATAAGCGGCGAATACCCGCAACACGAGTTTCTGTTTACCGACATGCCGGAGATGGACATAACCGAAAAGGCTGGGATAGAGGCTTTTGTACGGGAAAACGGTGTGCAGGCAATTGTCAACTGTGCCGCCTACACTGCCGTGGACCGCGCTGAGACGGAACCGAAACAGGCCGAAAAGATTAACGTTCTTGGAACTAAGGTGTTGGGCGAGGTGGCAAAGATGTTTTCCATACCGCTTATTCATATCTCCACCGACTATGTTTTCTGTGGCGAAGGCTGTCATCCGCTGAAAGAGACCGACGCCACCGCTCCCACCGGCGTTTACGGCAAAACAAAACTCGAAGGCGAAAAAGCTTTGGAATCAACGGGTTGCGATGCGGCGATAATACGAACGGCATGGCTCTATTCCGAGTTTGGAGGCAATTTTGTGAAAACAATGTTGCGTCTGGCTGGCGAACGCGACGCACTGAACGTGGTTTACGACCAAGTGGGCTCGCCCACCTACGCCACCGACCTTGCCCGCGCGCTGATGACCGTGCTCAACAATGGTGTACAAGGACTCAGCATCTACCACTTCTCCAACGAAGGAGCTATTTCGTGGTACGACTTTGCCAAGGCAATTTTCGAGGAAAGTGGTGATAAAATCAGTGTATCTCCCATAGAATCAGATAAATACCCCTCGCCGACAAAGCGTCCCGCTTACAGCGTATTGTCCAAAGAAAAGATAAAAGAGGCGGGAGTAACGGTTCCTTATTGGAAAGACTCCCTGAAAGAATGTATAAGACTTTTAAAATCAAGTAAATGAAGAATATTCTCATAACTGGCGGTGCCGGTTTCATCGGCTCGCATGTGGTTCGCTTGTTTGTGAACAAATATCCTGATTACAAGATAGTTAACCTCGACAAACTGACCTACGCCGGCAATCTGGCCAACCTTAAAGATGTGGAGAACAAACCCAACTACACTTTTGTAAAAGCCGACATCTGCGACTACGACAAAATGTTGGAAGTGTTCAAGCAGTACGATATAGACGGCGTGATACACCTTGCCGCCGAGAGCCATGTGGACCGCAGCATAAAAGACCCCTTCACTTTTGCCAAAACTAATGTGATGGGCACTCTTAGCCTGCTGCAAGCCGCCAAAGTTACTTGGGACGGCAATTGGGACGGCAAACGTTTCTACCACATATCCACCGACGAGGTTTACGGCGCTCTGGAGCTTACCAAACCCGAAGGCAACCCGCCCTACGGCGACAAGTTCTTCACCGAAGACACTAAATATCAGCCACATTCGCCATACTCGGCTGCCAAGGCCAGCAGCGACCATTTTGTACGTGCCTATCACGACACCTACGGCATGCCCACCGTGGTTACCAACTGCTCCAACAACTACGGCCCGTATCAGTTCCCAGAAAAACTGATACCACTGTTTATCAACAATATACGTCACGGCAAACCCCTTCCGGTGTACGGCAAGGGCGAGAACGTGCGCGACTGGCTGTTTGTCGAAGACCACGCTCGTGCCATCGACCTTATTTTCCACAAAGGCCGTATTGCCGACACATATAATATCGGCGGTTTCAACGAATGGAAGAATATCGACCTTATCAAGGTGATTATCAAGACTGTGGACAAGATTTTGGGCAACCCCGAAGGCTATTCCGAAAAGCTGATAACCTACGTTACCGACCGTGCCGGACACGATTTGCGTTATGCCATCGACAGCACCAAGCTGAAAAACGAACTCGGTTGGGAGCCAAGTCTTCAGTTTGAGGAAGGTATCGAAAAAACAGTGCGCTGGTACCTCGACAATCAGGAGTGGATGGACAACATAACCTCCGGCGAGTACGAGAAATACTACGAAAGTATGTACGGCAACAGGTAAGTGGTTGCAATTTAAAAAGAAATAAAAGACAAATTACAAAGAAAATATTCTAAAACAAAGATTATGATTAACGTTGGAATTATTGGTTGCGGCTTCGTAGGCGGAGCTTTGAAAGATTGGCTGGAAAACAACAATCCCGAATGCAAACTTTTTATCAGCGACCCTCCAAAAGGTTACAATGACGACCTTAGCAATATCGACATCGCTTTTTTGCAGATACACGTACCCACCGAGGACGATGGCACTCAGGATTTGACACTGATGAAGGAGCTTATCACGAAGCTCCCCGATGTGCCTGTGTTTGTTCGCACCACCATCCTCCCCGGCACAAGCGACCGTCTTTCGAAGGAAACAGGCCATAAGGTACATTATATGCCCGAATTCCTTACCGAGCGCACACATATCGAGGACTTCAAAAAACAGACCATGGTATTCACCGGCGCACACGAGCTGCTCACCAAAATATTTGTGGGCAAAAAGTTCACCGTTATGACCCCGCTTGAAGCCGAGCTTACCAAGTATATGCACAATGTTTTCGGTGCCTACAAGGTAACCTATTTCAACGCTTGTCGCGAATATTGCGAGAAGATGGGAGCCGACTGGCGCAAAGTGCATACCGGAGTCCTTCTCTCAGGATATATCAACGACACCCACACATACGTCCCAGGTCCTGACGGAAAGTTCGGCTATGGCGGCAAGTGTTTCCCCAAGGATGTCAACGCTTTTGCCAAGATGACCGAAGGAACCTCTCTCGGAACCTTGTTGGAGCACCTCCACGAACTTAACGTTCATTTTCGCGGATTCGAGGAACATATATAATAAAAAGTGATTACTATTATTTGCCAAAAATGTGTTGGAGACAAGTAGTCTAACTAATCCCACACAAGGGACGTAGTGTGGATAACATAAACACACTCAAAACAGCATTGGAGTAACACAACCTTTAAATAATATAAGTAGTCAAAATAAAATTGTTGTATGGTCGGTGTTTTGTTGTAGAATAACCCATGAAGATGAATATAAAAAAAATATGGAGAGATCCGGTTTGGAGCAAAGTTATTGCAGGCGTTTTGCTTATGGTTATTACTGCAATAGTCTCGGTAATTAGAAGCAGTTATAGTGAAACGGAATCTTTTATGGATGTATTAAACACTGTGTTGGGGGTAAAAATAAACCTGTGGTTAGCTTTAGCTGTTGTTTTGATTGTTTGGATAGTTGTTAGTATTGTAAAACAGAAGAAAAACAAGAAAAATTCAATTCCCCAAGTTCCATTTGTAAATGGATTTACGGAGGGTGATTATCAACGCATGAAATGGAAGTGGCGTTGGAAATGGAATAAATCATTAAATATTTATGATTTAACAGACTTGAACTTAGTTTGTCCTCTCTGTAATGAAGGTGTCTTAACTATTGGTTATATGAATTATAGGTGCGGAAAATGCGGTGTTGAGATTAATTATAGGGAGTTAAACGTGAATCACGATGCAGTAAAGACACAAATTCTTGAAGATGCAAAAAGAAACTATAGTTCTTACGAAGATTTTATAGGTGAAGTTAATTAGGGTTATGTAAAAGGATAACCATAGTTTGAATTATTTTTAAATTCAAATTTAATAGACTTATGAAGTTTCTTTCCAAATGCTTAAATGAAGCATTGATAATGGTGTTTTGTTCAAAGTTTGTTTTTGGTAGTATTGGCGGAGTTGTGGCATTTTTTATAATACCAAGACAATTTTTTGGGCTTGAAATAAAATATTCTGTTATAATTGCAGCAGGTGTATTGTTAGCTTGGTTTATGCTGGCTTTTGTTATTAGTATAATCAAGAATATTAAAATATGGGTGCAAACATATTATCTGAATAATGCTTTTGGCGATGGTATATTGTTAATAAAGTCAGTTAACGAGGAAATCAACCAATATAATAACGGCCAACAGCAGATTAATAATACTTTACAAAATATCTGCAATGAAACAAAACGATATTATGATAAACGTTTTGAAGCCAAGTGTGGTGTTTCCATAAAGCTCCCCAAAAATCCAGTTGACAAACTTGAAGATATGACGGTTGTGAATGTGGCTCGTGATGAAAATAGTGCGAAGACACGTGATACGGATTTATATAAACAGCAGACCCACTCTGTGTTTGGCAATACAGCTTACATGGCTATTATCACACGTTTAAATCGAAGGCCTACCAAAGCCTACTATCTAAACAATGATATTTATGACGATGATAGTTATGAAAATACTAGCCAAGATGCTTACCCAGATAAAAAATATCCTTATGCTTCGGAATTCGTTTTCCCCATTCGTGCTTTGCCTCGTAATGAGCAACCCAATCAAAAAGTGATTCCAAGTGATATAACTGGTTTCTTTTGTGTTGATTGTGAATCTAAAAACAAATTCCATGATGATAAGTATTCGGTTGGTTTAATGAAAATAATAGCAGATAGTCTTTTTAGAATAGTACAACCCAGTTAAAATCAACTTTGTATGAAAAACATCAGATTATTTATATCACGAGAAAGAAAACCTGACGACAATGTGATAGTAGTGAGGACACTTTCTTTAAGGAGTGAAATTGGTTCAGAGAGAAGTGTTCGTATCCATTGTTTTACTGAACGTCAGCTCTCAAAAATAATGGAAAAGAATGTTAATACGACAAAAAAAACAAAAAAGAAACTAATTCTTTAGATGAACGTGAGTTGGTATTTTTATACAACAGAGATTTGAATTTACATAAAGTTCGAAATATAATAAAATAATACATTTTCAGCTCATTGCGATAGGTAATTCGCAAATAATTGCGTTCAAAAGTATTTAAAAGAGTCTTTTAACTATTTGAACCTTAATAAATATGAAAAATTTTGCAATAATAGGTGTTGGCGGATACATAGCCCCGCGCCACCTGAAAGCAATTAAAGATACGGGCAACAACCTGCTCTCGGCCTACGACCGTTTCGACAGCGTGGGCATTATGGACAGCTATTTCCCCGATGCCTCGTTCTTCACCGAACAGGAACTCTTCGACCGCCACAATGCCAAGCTGCAGCGCACCGAGAATCGGCTGGACTACGTAACTGTCTGCACCCCCAACTACCTGCACGACTCGCATACCCGTTACGGCCTGCGTCTGGGCTGCGACGTTATCTGCGAAAAACCCATGGTGCTTAACCCGTGGAACATAGATGCTCTGGAAAAAGTGGAGCGCGAAACGGGGCACCGTATCTACAACATACTCCAGTTGCGTTTGCACGATTCTATTG
>JAFPYT010000094.1 GCA_017394445.1 Bacteroidales bacterium
CAAGTGGCGACGGTTATGCAGATTTGGCGTTTATTCCCGTCAATCCAAAAGACCCCGCGTTAATCATCGAACTCAAAAGTAGCACTTCGACGGCTCAGGGTGCAATCGACCAAATCAAAAAGAAAAATTACAAACAGGTTCTTCGCAATTACAGCGGCAATATGGTGTTGGTGGGCATCAAATACCACCCCGACACCCACGACCACGAATGTGTGATAGAACGGATTGTGTACTAATTCAATCATGCCCCACACCCTATCCGCCCACTACGTGTTTACAAATACCGGCGCACCGATTAAGAATGGCGCGGTGACGATTGATGATGCCGATGGCAAGGTGCTGAGTGTGAGTACGCTTGATGCCGAAACGCCTAACACTATTTTTTATAATGGCATTATTGTGCCGGGGTTGGTTAATGCGCATTGCCATTTGGAGTTGTCGCATCTTAGGAATCGGGTAACTGATGCGGATAGCCTTGTGGATTTTGTGTGCAAGATGAGCCGGCTCGGTGCTGTGCCTTATCAAGAATCTGCCGCTGAGGATGCCGACCAAGATATGTACCGTCAAGGCGTGGTGGCTGTGGGCGACATCTGCAATACTGCCAATACTGCCAACGTTAAACAAAAGAGCAAAATCCATTACACCAATTTTGTGGAACTCCTCGGCACTACGCCACAACGCTGCAAGGCTGATATTGAGCAATTTAACAATGTATTTAATAAATATGTGCAGTGCGGAATCAATCCTAAAAATATCTCTGCCGTGGCTCACGCGCCTTATTCGGTGTGTCCCGAACTGTTTGGCGTTATAAATGAATTAAATAACGATAACCGCCGTGTGTTCTCTATTCACAATCAGGAGACCCAAGCCGAAAACTCTTTATATATTAACCATTCGGGCAAGATTGTGGATAGGTTTCCGATGGATTTGTCTTCAATTCCTGTTACAGGTAAGTCGTCGTTAATGTCGGTGGGTGAGCATTTTAGTTACGAGAGGGTTTTGCTTGTTCATAATATTTACTCTACCGCTGAGGATATGGATTATGCCAAGCGGAGGTTTAAGAATCCGTTTTTTGTAATCTGCCCAAAATCTAACCTGATGTTAGAACACAAGATTGGCAACGTGCCAATGATGATAGAGAAGTGCCTTACAGTATGCCTTGGAACCGATTCTCTATCGTCTAACGACCGCCTTTCGATGGTGGACGAGATGTATGCCTTGCAGAGTTATTACCCAGAAATCAGTTTGGAGGATATTATAAAGTTTGCCACTATCAACGGCGCAAAGGCGTTGGGCTTGGACGAACTTGGTGTGATAGCTCCGGGGAAATGTGGAGGATTGGTGCTGATTAACAACTTGGACTTCGCGCAAATGAAATTGACTTCCAAATCCACTTCTGTGCGTGTTATGTAACTGAACATGGTGTCCGTGCAGAAGTGAATGGATAGTTCGCAAAGTTGCAGAACGTTCATTTAAATTCAAATGGATAGTTTGCAAAGTTGCAGAACGTTCATTTAAATTCAAATGGATAGTTTGCAAAGTTGCAGAACGTTCATTTAAATTCAAATGGATAGTTTGCAAAGTTACAGGATGTCCAAATTAATCTGAACGAACGTTATGTTCGGAGTTTTTTTACCCAAAATGCTGTGAGTGGGTGTTTTGCAATAATTATTTCTTCTCAAACGATTCGCTCTTGCTGTCGTAATTTATAAAGTACGTCCCTTTGGGGAATGAGGATACGTTTACCATTGTGCCAGTGCCTTTGGCGAGGCGCTTGCCATAAAAATCGTAGATTTCGTAATCGGTAGAGCGTGAGAATGTTACCGAGCCTGTGGTTTTGCCGTTGTTGCCGGGTTGGAATGTTACGTCGGGTTGGAGATTGTTGACTGTTACTTCGGGAGTGTAACGCGGTTTTTTGGTGTAGTCTATCTGTTTGATACGAAACTTGTTGATACCGCTGTGGAGGTTTACCTTAACGGAGTAGTTGGTTTGTGCGGGCAGACCCTTGCCGTCAACCTGCGCCACTGTTATCCATTTTTTCCATTTGAATTGCTCCACAATAAAAGGCAGGCTGCCTGTCTCGTCTTTGGTTACCCAAGAAATGTTGCCGGTTTTGTCGATTTTGATAGATACGGTGTTGAATGTGGTTTTGGGTTTTAGAACGTTGGCGTTGAGCACTTTTGGAGTGCAACCGTCTTTGTGCTTGATGATTATCGCAACAGGGTCGCCTTTGCTCAAATGGTATGCCGAAAGGTCGATTTCAAACGCGCTACAATTGATTTCGTCGGACGACACTTTGCCGTTTACCTGCACCTCAAATATGCAGAAACCCACCCCGCTCGAAGCAAACGGGTTCATTACAAAGAGGTTTTCTCCTTGAAAAATTCCTTCGATCTTTATCTCGTTGTCGGCTTTCGCAGAGCGGTCTGTGAACGTCATCGACACCAACAAGGTTAAAAACAATAGTCCAACACGTTTCATAACATAATCAATTAGGTTGTAAAAATACGCAAAGTTTTTTGTTTTCCATAATTTTTCCCTAAAATTATTAAAAAACTGTGCCGAAATATGTAATTTTAATCTAAATTTTCGATTAATTTTATTAGTTCGTCCACTGCTTGCTCCTGAGGGATAGATTTTTTCACAAGTTGGCGGTTTTTGTAGAGCGATATTTTTCCTACGCCGTCGCCCACGTAGCCGAAGTCTGCGTCTGCCATTTCGCCCGGTCCGTTTACAATGCAGCCCATTACGGCGATTTTGAGGTTGGAGTATTTGGCTGTGGCGGCTTTTATCTTTTTTACAGTGGCTTGAAGGTCGTAGAGAGTGCGTCCGCAGCCGGGGCACGATACATATTCGTTGCCCGATATTCTCAGGCGGCTAATTTGCAAGATATCAAATCCCATACGCACGGCTTTTTCTACGCCACGGCGTGCGCTGAGGCATATTCCGTCGCCAAAACCGTCGATAAACACGCCCGCTGCCTCGGCTACGGGTGCAAACGAATCGTATTCGGGATTCACCTCGCCCATATCGGGACACAATAGCACGGGGTTCTTTAAGCCGTGTTGCTGCAATTGGTAAAAAATGTAGCGGAACGCGCCTATCTTGTTGCGGTTTTTGGGTGCGGCAACAAAGACGGTTTCTGCATTATTGTTTTTTGCGATGAGGGCAAAATCTGAGTCTTCGTCAATAAAGGTAACGCCAGCGGTTTCGGGGGTAATTATTATATCGGGAAGGCGTTTGGCTTCGATTAATTGGTTTACGCAGCGGCTGTATTCCTCTGCCTGTTCGGGTTTGTCGGCATAGAGGGCTACTGTGGCTATGTTGTTTCCTCCAATTTTGCCCACTGCAACGGATTCGCGTTTTTGGTAATGAAACGGGTCGTAAAATAGCGGAATCTCGGGCAATGGCTTATGCTCACTGCGCCAGTTGGTGTAATCCACAAACTGACGGCCTGGAAGAATCTCAAATTCAGGGTCTTCGGTAAGCGAAACGCGGATAGTGCCGCCAATGCCGTCGCAGAGCAGTGGAGAAATGCCTGCCGCCGATTTCAAACGTCCGTCGGAGCCTTCGCCCGCCTCGGTTACGCCAAGGTGGAGAGGGTAGGAGAGATGCTCCTTGTTTTGCTCCTCTACCAAAAGCCTTGCGGCGCGTATTGCCACAAAGGGGTTGCTCGATTTTAGCGAAATGGCTATATTGTTGAAGTTCTGACGTTTTGCAATTCTCAAAAACTCCATCACCGAAAACACCATACCTTCGGGAGTGTCGCCGTAGCGGTTTAATACTCTTGCCGATAGCGAGCCGTGGTTGGTGCCTATGCGGACGGCGCAATTATGTGTTTTGCAAACTTCGAGAAACTCAGTAAAGCGTTTTTCGATAGCCGCACCTTCGTCGTTGAACTCTTTTTCGGTGGTGCAGGGGTTGGTGTGGCTGCAAAAGTTTCCGGGGTTGATACGCACTTTCTCCACTATCTCGGCGCAGCGGAACGCAATTTCGGAGTTGAAATGCACGTCTGCCACCACTGGAATATTAATGCCTTGGTTATTAAGGCGGTTCTTTATCTCGCGGAGGTGGTCAACATCCTTGATAGATGGTACGGTAACGCGGATAATGTCGCACGATGTGGTTTTAGCCACCTTGGTAATTTGCGCCACAGTGCCTTCCACGTCGGCTGTGGAGGTGTTGCACATTGTCTGTACCTTTATAGGGTTGTTGCCGCCGATGGTTACGCCGCCTATCTTAACTTCTACTGTTTGGTTGCGGTGATAGTTGGTAAGAGATTGCGTGTACATATTAACCTTTGCTTTAATTATTCTACAAAAAGTACCAATCCTTTAAGGTATTCGCCTTCGGGATGATAAATGCTTATAGGATGGTCGTCGGGTTGGGTGAGCTGGTGTAGAATCTTTATCTTGCGTCCTGCCTGAATCGACGCCTCCATCACTGCCATACGGAAAGTGAGTTTGTCGATAGCCTGCGAGCACGAGAATGTAAACATAATAGAGTTTGGCGCAATGCGTTCAAGTGCGGCGCGGTTTATTCTTGTGTAACCTTTAATTGCCTGATTCATTGCGCTTGCGTGTTTGGCAAATGCGGGCGGGTCGAGGATAATGAGGTCGTAACGGTCTTTTTCCAAATGGTCGAGATAGTCAAATGCGTCCACAGCCAAAGCATTGTGGTTGGTGCAGTTAGGAAAATTCATCTCAACGTTTCGTTTGGTAAGGTCGATGGCAATTTGCGACGCGTCTACACTTGTAACGTCTTTTGCGCCGCCTGCCAATGCTGCCACCGAGAATCCTCCTGTGTAGCAAAACATATTGAGAACGCTCTTGCCTTGGCTGTAATGCTGCAAGAGGTGGCGGTTTTCGCGTTGGTCGATAAAGTAGCCGGTTTTTTGACCTTCTACCACGTTAACGTAAAACTTTGTGCCGTATTCCATTACCACGCCTTCGGGCTGCGAACCGAACAAGAAATGGTTTTCGGCAGTTATCTCGTTGCTCTTGGGCAGGGTTTTCTCGCTTTTTGAATAAATGTTGGTTACTTTTGTGCCGAGTGTTTCTTTAAAGATTTCGGCAAACATCTCCTCCAACTTGTACATTCCCCAACTGTGCGACTGAAAAACGATTGTGCCGTTGTAGTAGTCGCATATAAAACCCGGGAAACCGTCGCCCTCGCCGTGGATAATGCGGCAGACGTTGGTTTCTTTGTTGTCTAAGTATCCGCAGCGGCGGCGCAGTTCAATGGCTGTGGCTATCTTGCCTCTCCAAAACTCGCGGTCGGGAGTAACCTCGTCAAACGAGTAAACGCGCACGGTGATGCTGCCGCCTTTTTGGTAATGTCCGAGACCGAGAAAAGTGTTGTTGTTGTCGTACACTGCCACATCGTCGCCCTCAATAGGGTTTCCGATAGTGTTTTTTATCGCTCCTGAAAAAATCCACGGGTGCAGACGCTTGATACTGCGGTCTTTGCCGGTTTTTAAAATTATCTTGGGGAAATTGTACTGTTGCATTTATTTATAATGTGTTAGTGTTCTCTTTTGAGTGATACAATAAGCATGTGAGTTTGGTTGTAGGGCTTCGAAAACAAAACGTGCTCTTTGCGTTCGTCGGTTTCTGAAATGCCTGAGATACTCATATCAGCTTTTCCTGCCTCTACAGCGGGGATAAGTTCATCGAAAGGCATGATGGTGAATTTTACAGGGCGTCCGATACGGTTGGCAAACATAGTAAGCAATTCTACATCAAGACCCGAAACGTCTTTGCCGTTTTTGAGGTTGAAGGGAGGAAAGTCGGCTTCGATAACAGCATTAATGGGTTCTCCTTCGGTGCTGAGAGCCTTGGGAACAGGTTGCGACGAAGGTGCTATACAATTAAACCATTTTGTGCGGATTTCGGCAAGCTGTCCGCTCTGCTCCAATTCGGTGAGAAACTCGTCAAACTGCTGTTTTAGTTCAGTATTATTTTTATTAAAAACAGCACCCATAGGCACAGGCGGCAGGTTGGTAAACGAAGTGTCGATAGATAATCCGCCAGCAAGAATCAGCGATGCGCTCACATCTTCGTCCAAACCGTATTCAGCTTCGCCCGAAACAAGAGTTTTGTAGATGCCAAAGAATGTGGGAACTGTTTTAACACTGTATGTCGGATATTGCTCTTTCATAATGGTTTCAAACATAGTTCCTTTTTGCACCACAATCTTTTTGCCCGCAAGTTGGTCGAAACTACGGAGTTTGGTGTCTTGGTTGCTTGCGCAGCCCATAATTAACAGCGATGCTGTTGTTAATGCTGTTGTAATGGATAATAGCCTTTTCATTTTCTTTTGTATAATAATATTTTTTATTGATTAGTTAATTCCTTTTGTTAAAAACGGTATGTTACTCTAAAGTTACCTGTTGAGAGGTCTTTGCAGAGTATGTCGTGCCATTGAGCGGCAATTGTCAAGTGCTTGCCAAAAGTTTTTTGTACGCCGAGCATTGCGTAAACTTCGGTGTCGGTGAGGAGTTTTTCGGGACTCTTGTCGCTGCACCAAATAGCCTGAGCGTTGATTTTAAAATTACCCGGCAGCGTTACGATAGGAGAGATGCGTGCGTAGTAGTATTCGGCATCTTCGCTTGTGAGGTCTTGATTAAAGTAGCTGCCGCCAATATTAAACGACAGAGTTTTGTTGAGTGCAAATGTAAAAGCAGCGTCGATATTGGTGATGCTATACGAAGTTGGGTCGTTGGTAAAAGTGGTAATCGGCTGGTTGAGATAGTAGCCTTCGGTTTCTACCACGCGGTCGCGAGTGTCGATGTAACGTCCAATTACCGAAGCCCAGAATTTCTTTGTCGAATAGGTGTACATTACACGGTAAACGTCGGCAGGTTGATAATCAAGGTCTTTGTTGCCTAAATAAAAAGACTCGCCGTGGTCGGAAATATTTAAGAAAGTGTGGATGCCAATATAATCGGGCGAAACAAAGCGGCGGTAATACGAGCCTTGAATCTGGTGATGCCAATTGGGAGTAAGAATTGCGCTTGCAACAATCAAGTTGTAAGGATTGTCGATTTTTTCATCGCCCATGCCGTAGTGATAGCACATTACACGGTCGCCGAGGGTTAACGAAAGAGGACCTACTGTGTAATCTAATTGAGCGTAGAAGTCGTTGTTGTAGGTTACAAAGCGTTGGTTTGTACCTGAGATTAAATCATCAAGAGAAAGTACTGAAATATCATCCGTAATATTATTGTTTCCATAATAACGAGCACGACCATATTTCATTCTTGTGTTAGCATAATCTAATTCCCATCCTGCGGTAAGTTCAAGGCCTTCAAAAAGTGGAGTCCAGAGTTCTACAATGTATACCTGCCAAACCTCGCGGGTGCGTCCTTTGTGAAATGTTGGCAAAGCCATGTTTTCGTATCCGTCGTCGTAATATTCCCAACCTCCTGAAACTGAGAGAGCTGTTCCGGCTTCGTTGAAAACTCCGTCGTATTGAATCTGTGAGCCGTAGTAGCGAGAAACATCTGCGTTGCCAATACCGCCATGTCCGTAGCGTGCGGCAAAGTCGTACATGAGGTTGTGGTTTTCGTTGAGAGCAGTGTTAACTTTGGCGGCGCAACGGGCAGTAGAGCCGTATTCGCCTTTCATCGAAGGGTCGGCAAGCGATGCGGTAACAAGTACGTCGGTTTTACCGTTGCCATATACTGCGTTGGCAATCGGAGTGTTAGATAATCCTTTAGTGTCGATTTCTGCACCAATAAATATATCGTTTTCCATAGCGCCGCGCACCATATTGAGGTCGATAACGCCTCCGTTGATGCCTTTGCTACCTTTCATAACGTCGGGGTTGTCGCAAATTTGGATTTTTTGAACATATTTGGCTTTGAGAGTGGTGAGAAACAGACGTTGGTCGGCTTCGTAGTTGAAATTTTCTACGCGGACAACATATCTATCGTCTAAGTTTTGGAAGTTTCGGCTGAGAGCTTCGGGAAACATCATCAAGAGGTCCATTACCGAAGTGTTTTCGTCTAAAGCCATACGTTGCGGATAAATCAACACGCGGTCGGCGCTGTGTACAATCACGGGTTCTTCGCCAATAAGTCCGGCGGTTGTAGGTTGTTCTTCAAGTTCTTCTTGAGCAAATGCCGATGTGGTAAGAGTCATCGCCAATGCCATTAATGCAATTTTAGGTAATGCTTTCATTGTTCGGTTATAATAGTTTATTTGTTAATTATTTATCTAAATGCGGATACCTACCAAAGATTGGTCGTCGGTTTGAGGGTAATTACCTCGCCATTTGTCGATAGTTTCGCCAATAACGTGAGCTTGTTCGGCGGTGTGGAGCGACGAAATAGTGGCAAGGGTTTCGGCAAGACGTCGCGAACCAAATTTCTTTGGATGTTCTTTGCTGCCTTCGGGTTCGCCAAATTGGTCTTGAATACCGTCCGAAAACATGTATACCATGTCGCCAAGTTCTAATTTGATAGATAGTGTTTGAAAATCACCGTGTTCGTAACTGCAACGTCCTACAGGCATCTTGTCGCCTTTTAGAGTGTTAACTTCGCCGTTGCGCACCAATAGTACTTTTTGGTTGGCAATGCCGTAGATAAGGTTCATGTTTTCAAAGTCGAACGAGCAGATACTCATATCCATACCGTCGTTTAACCGGCTTTCGGAGTGCGAGTTGAGAGTGCTTTTGATAAATTCGCGAATACGGTCGAGAACCACACCCGGATTTGCAGCGTCTTCTTCGGTACGCAGATACTGTTTGATGGCTGCAATGCCGAGAATCGAAAGAAACGCTCCCGGAATACCGTGACCTGTACAGTCGGCGGTTATCATTACAGCGTATTTTCCATATTTTTCTGTTATGTAATAATCGCCACTTACAATGTCTTTTGGACGGTAGAATATAAACGATTCGTTGAAGTTTCGGTTCATCTCCTCGCGCGACGACAGTGCCGCCTGCTGAATACGTTGTGCGTAGGTGATGCTTGCAAGCAATTGGTTGTTTACCTGCTCCACCTCGTACATCTGTTCGGTGATGAGGTTTTTTTGAGTTTCAATTTCGTCGCGCTGAGCTTCTATCTTGTCGCGCTGAGCTTCTATTTCGGCTTTTTGGTTGATAAGAATGCCGTTTTGCTCAGATAATGCCGTGTTGGCTTTCTTCTTGATTTTTAGGATTCTTGTAATAAAGAACACCAAAAACGAAACCACTATCAATGCGCCTGCAAGTGCCGAAATGTATAATAGGAGTTCTCTTTTTTCTTCTTCGTGAATCATCTTGTCGTTTTGCCGTTTGAGTTCTTCTTCGGTGCGGAGCGACAACAGATTGTATTTTAATACCGAATCGTAGTTGGTGTATTTGGCGGCTATGTCGTAATAGAGTTTTACTTTTACACTTTCGGGGGTATATTCGGATAAAAGCCGTTTTAAACTGTCGATAGCGGCTTGCTCTGGTTCTTCAAAGTGATGCTCTTCGGTATCTTGTGCATAACCTTTAATCGAAAACAAGGTTGATAAAGATACTATCAAAATCCATATTAGTGTTTGCTTAGCCATATTTTGCGTTTTTATCCTCAAAGTTTTAGGCAAAGGTATAATAATTATGTTTTTAAAAAAAATTTTTTTTATCTTTGCCAAAGATTCAATTGTTAACATTCACCAATGTCAGTAAAAGTACAAAACTTATCAAAATCGTATGGCTCAAACCTTGCTGTGGATAATATCTCTTTTGAGGTAAAGCAGGGCGAAATTGTCGGCTTTCTTGGTCCAAACGGTGCTGGAAAAAGCACCACCATGAAAATTATCACCGGCTGTATCGCTGCCAACGAGGGCAAGGTGTTTATCAATGGCGAAGATAGCGCCGATAATATGGAACGCCTTAAAAATCAGATAGGTTATCTTCCCGAAAACAATCCTCTTTATCTTAATATGTATGTTAAAGAGTATTTAGAATATTCGGCGCGTATTTATATGCCTCAAAGTCAGGTGGCTAAGGCTGTGGATTATGCAATTGAAGCCGTGGGACTTGGCGAACACCAATATAAAAAGTGTGGCGAACTCAGCAAAGGATACCGCCAGCGCACAGGATTGGCAAGGGCTATGGTGCACAATCCCTCTATTTTAATATTAGACGAACCCACCACAGGTCTCGACCCTAACCAAATTATCGAAATCCGCGACCTTATTAAGCGTCTTGGTCAAGAAAAAACCGTTATCCTCAGCACACACATTATGCAAGAGGCTGAGGCGGTATGTTCGCGGGCTGTGATAATATGCAAAGGCAAAATTGTGGCAGATGATACACTTGCCAACCTTCGCACGGCAGGCAATTCGTCTACTGTTACGGTAGAATTTAACAACAATCCCGACCAAACATTGCTGCAGACCGCTTTTGGTACCGAAAACGTTTTGCAAAGCGGAGATATTTGGCAGATAGCATCTCCCGATGGCAGCGATATTCGCGAAAAGGTGTTCGACTTTGCAGTATCAAACAGCCTTAAAATATTGACACTTAGTCAGAATAAAAATAGTTTAGAAAAAATTTTCAGAGATTTAACACAATAAAAGTAACAACATATATATATAAAGTGTAAATTTCCGACTTTAAAAGAATAAACAACATGAGCGAAAACACTAACACACAGTCGCCCGATATAGATTGGAACAAAATAGGTTTCGGCTATATCCGCACCGACTACAACGTAAGATGCTACCACAGGAACGGAAAGTGGGGCGAAATTGAAGTATCAAGCGACGAGAACATCTCGATGAACATTGCCGCCACCTGTCTCCACTACGGACAGGAGTCTTTTGAAGGACTAAAAGCTTATCGCGGCAAAGACGGCAAAGTTCGTCTTTTCCGTCCTGATGAAAACGCAAAACGTATGCAGAGCACCTCAAACGGTATTCTTATGCCCGAGATGCCTACCGATTTGTTTATCAAGATGACCGAGATGGTTGTAAAACTTAACGCACGTTTTATTCCCCCTTATGGCAACGGTGCTACACTTTATATCCGTCCGTTGATGATAGGCGTTGGACCTACAGTTGGCGTTAAACCTTCGTCGGAGTTCTGCTTTCTGATTTTTGTAACACCTGTTGGTCCTTACTTCAAAGGCGGATTCTCTACTGGCGATTATATGATTACACGCTCTTACGACCGTTCGGCTCCCCTCGGCACAGGTATCTACAAAGTGGGCGGCAACTATGCTGCAAGCCTCAAAGCCAACAAGATTGCTCACGACAACGGTTTTATGAGCGAATTTTATCTCGACGCCAAAGAGAAAAAATATATCGACGAATGTGGAGCAGCCAACTTCTTCGGTATCAAAAACAATACATACATCACTCCTAAATCGTCGTCGATTTTGCCATCTATCACCAACAAGAGCCTTATGCAACTTGCTGAATATATGGGCTTAAAAACCGAACGCCGTCCTATCCCCGAGGAAGAACTCCTTACCTTTGAGGAGGCAGGTGCTTGCGGAACAGCCGCCGTTATTAGCCCTATCCGCAAAATCGTTGACCTCGAAAACAACAAGGAGTATGTTATCTCTAAAGACGGACAACCCGGCCCCATCAGCCGCAAACTCTACGAAAAATACACCGCTATCCAATTTGGCGAATGTGAAGATCCATTTGGATGGACTCGTGTAGTAGAGGGTATTTAATTATTTAGATTTCTCGCAAATCAATTTACAATAAAGCGGGCAGTTTGTCCGCTTTATTTATATAATATAACTACTATGAATACACGGGAAATAATAAAGACCTCGATTTTTGTGCTTGCAATTTTGGTGAGCATTGCGTCGTGGCTTTACACCAACTCTTTGGTAAACAAGCTGAAAGAACGCGAGCAGCATAATATTTCGCTTTGGGCTGAGGCTATCAACGAAATTGAAAACGTTGACTTTGACGGCACAGTGAGTCTGATTGTATACCGCATTATTCAGGAAAACACCACCATACCTGTGATAATGATGACCTCCGACAACCGTATGCACACTCAAAATCTTGCAGTAGAAAATCCCGATGAGGATTTTTTACAGAGCGAAATGGAACGTATGCGCGAAAACCATCCACCGCTGATTATTGAATCAAGCCCAGGAAATCACGATATTCTTTATTACGAAGATTCCACAATTTTAAAACAGTTGGAATCTTATCCGATTATTCAACTTATTGTTGCCCTGATATTTATATTTGTGGCAATAATTGCTATCCGCCTTTCTAACAAATCAGACCAAAGCCTTATGATGGTGGGCATGAGCAAAGAAACCGCGCACCAATTGGGCACACCGATTTCGTCGCTTCTTGCTTGGATTGAGATTTTAAAAATGCAGGATACCCAACCAGAAATAATTGAGGAGGTGGAAAAAGACGTTAACCGCCTTGTAAAAATTACCGACAGATTTTCTAAAATTGGCAACAAGCCCGAACTCAAAACCGAAAACGTGGGCGAGGCGCTATCTAATGCCGTAAACTATCTCCGCTCACGTAGTTCAAAAAATGTGGAGTATGTGTTAGATATACCCGACGGCAAAATTATTACTGCGCCGCTTAATCTGTCGCTATTTGAATGGGTTATCGAAAACCTTTGCAAAAACGCCATCGACGCTATGCAAGGAAAAGGAACTCTTACTATAAAACTATTCGACACCGAAAAACACGCCAAGATAGAGATTTCCGACACTGGCAAGGGTATGTCGAAGCGATATTTTAAACGTATTTTCCGTCCCGGCTTTACCACCAAAAAACATGGATGGGGCTTGGGACTCTCGCTTGCACAGCGCATTGTTAACTCATATCACAAAGGCGAAATCTATGTACGCAATAGCGAAGTGGGTAAAGGAACGACATTTAGACTAAAGTTTCCGAAAAAGTGAAAAAAAAACAATAAAAAAAATAAAAAATAATTTGTTTATTACGAAACTTTTATTATTACAATGCGTAAAAGATAGTGTAATTAAAAGATAATAAAGCACATCGTCATAAAAAATACATTCTCAGATTTAATAAAGATATTTTTATAGTGTCGGAACTCTTTTCATAATAAGATTTAGGTTAAATTAGTAAGTAAAAAAAGCGAAGTTGTGAAACTTCGCTTTTTTTTGTTTATAAAAAATGAAAAAAATACTTAATGCGCCTATCGTTTAAGATAAGCTGCCGCGATTTTTTGAATGTATTTGCCTATAATGTCAAATTCAAGATTAACCTTGTCGCCTACTTTGAGCGCGTGAAAATTGGTGAGCTCGTAGGTGTAGGGGATAATTGCCACACGGAACTTGCCGTTTTCGCTGTTGCAGACCGTAAGGCTTACTCCATTGACTGCAACAGAACCTTTCTCCACTGTGATATTGCCCTGCGATGGGTCGTATTCTATTGTGTAGTAAGTGCTTCCGTCGGCGTCTTCTATCTTGGTGACAATGCCGGTTTGGTCTACGTGACCCTGTACAATGTGTCCATCAAGAAGGCTGTCGGGTTTCATACTGCGCTCAAGGTTAACCTCGTCGCCGATATTTAGCAACCCGAGGTTAGAGCGGTTGAGAGTCTCCTGCATAGCCGTTACCACGTAGCCTTCGGGAGTCTGCTTTACAACTGTAAGACAAACACCGTTGTGGGCAACGCTTTGGTCTATCGTGAGTTCGCTGCCAAACGGACACGACACAGTAAAGTCGATATTCTGCTGATACCTTTTTATATTAGTGATTTTGCCCGTGGCTTCTACAATACCTGAAAACATAATCTGCTGCTTTAAGTGTTACTTGGCAATTTTGTGATATGCAGAGAGAATGCCTTCGATTACCGACGAAGAAAAACCGTTTTTCTCCATCTCGTTGAGTCCGCGGATAGTGGTTCCCGAAGGAGTGCAAACACGGTCGATAAGTGCCTCGGCGTGAGCAGTATCGTTCATAAGGAGTTCTACAGTGCCTTTAACTGTTTGGTTAACAATTTCGGAAGCAGTGTCGGATTTGAAACCGATTTCGATGCCGCCCTCTACCATTGCTCGCATAAAACGGAGCACAAAAGCAATTCCACTGCCGGTGAGAATGGTGGCTGCATTGATTTTGTCCTCGTCGATGAGGATAGTTTTGCCGAGAATACCGAGAATTTCCATAGTTTTGTCAACAACCTCGTCATCGGCATCGTGGCTAACGCAAGTGGTTGACTGATTGATAGAAGCCGCGATGTTTGGCATAATGCGGAACACATTGATTTTTTGCGAGCAGTAGCCCTGAATCTGATCGATGCTCAATCCTGCCACAGGCGAAATCAATATTTGACCCTTTTTCATATAAGGAGAAATCTCCTCGATAACGTCTTTTGCGATCCATGGCTTAACGCAGAGAAAAATAATTTCGGAGTTTTTTACCACGTCGGGGTTTTCGCGCGAAGCGTTGATACCGATAGCCCTAATTTTGTCTAAGTCGGCAAACGGGTCGGTAGCTGTTATGTTTAAGTTGTACTCTTTCTGTTTGTTGGCAAGACCCTTGGCTATAGAGAAACCAAGATTGCCACATCCTATTACTGCTATGTTCATAATGTAAGTAAATTTAATCGGGGTCAAATGTAGGAAAAATTTTGGTAATTTATCTATAAATACTCTTTTATTTTTTGGGCTATTTCTTTTGTGAGTTTTTTACTACCCTGAATATTAAGATGTATGCCATCATTGAAACATGAGTCTGTATATATTTCTTGAGGCATTACATAAATATGGTTGTATTGGGTAACAATATCTTTAGTTTTTTGAATGTGTAGAATATAGTCAGATTGAGAATCTTGTATATATAGGTCTCTTGTTGGACTTTGTACAAATACGTAATTAATATTATTACTTTGGAGATATCGACATATCTCTTCTAATTTTTTGTATTGAATATTTGTGCTATCGTAGTTGAATTGTTTTTTCTCATTCCAACGTTCAGGTTGAATATTATTTCCAGTAACATCTACATTTACACCTCCGTATTTATCGAAATCTAAACTCCAATACTTGCCATAGGAATGTTTAAATTCTTCGCAATGCCGATTGTATTCAAACGATGCGTAATAAAATGGGCGGAGCATCCATGTCGGTAATCCTTTTATATAATACTTAATTATTTCGTTGCTAAAAGTAATATCTCCTATGCTGAAATCTACTATATTTGATACCGTAATTATAGTTGATGGAGCATATAGCTCAGTAAGAGTTGGTAAAAATTCTAATTGATTATCTATTCTGAAACCCCATGAAGATAGGTTGTGGTAACTTGTATTATCTAATTCTGCAACTAAAGTTTTGGAATTGAGATTATTTAATGTCATACTGCTACCTATGCCAATAATATCATAATGGCAGTTTTGCAAATTATGTAATTCGCATAATTTTACGTTGAAACTTTCAGAATTTGACAGTTTTATTATTTCGTTTTTGTATGTGATGATGTCGAATAATATTATTGGTAATAAAAATAATAATATCTTTGATAAAAATCGGAAGATATGGTTATTATATAATATATTTATGATTTTTTCCCACAAAAACCACGCTGAGCGACGGAAAATTGTGGGGTGGGAGATGAGTAAACTATTGTTGAGTATCTTAATTTTGCGATTAGGATATATTTTAATGAGTTCTGTGAGAAGAGTATTAGCGATTTTGATTTCACCATTTTGTATTTTATCGGCTATATAATACAAAAGTGTCTTTACTGAAGATTCTATTCCAGTGTTGTTGATGGATATTTCTGATTGATTGGTAAGTGTAGCTTTTAATTTTAGCCTTACTTTAAGTTGGTTAGTCTCCATTCGCCAAATATCGGTGCTCATACTACCTGAGTGAAAACGTATGCGTGCGGCGGCATTTTCGGTTGGATGAAAATAAAAGTTGCAGTATTTTGATAGTCTCAACCAAAAATCCCAGTCTTCGTATGATGTGAGCGATTCGTCAAAGATGAGGTTATGCTTCTTGATGATAGATAGCGGAGATAGAGGGGCGCAAGGTGGTAACGAGTTTTTTTCTACAAGGCGGCTATGAAAATCTGTCTGAAACCCTTCGGTATAGTTATAATCTTGATACCAAGCGTATTCTGGAGTGTCATCGTCGTAAAACTTTACAAACTTGCCAAATACTGCGTTATTGCCCGACTGATTTTCAAGAAAGTCTGACAGATGCTTTAAATTGTTGATTTCCAACATATCGTCAGCGTCAAGAAATAACACATATTTGCCCGAAGCCTTTTCTATACCGTAATTTCTTGCCGATGATAGACCACCGTTGGTTTTATAGTGATACTTGAACCTGCTATCCTCAACCGTGTATTTCTCAGCCACTTCCCTTGTGTTGTCGGTAGAACCGTCATCTACAATCAGGCACTCCCAGTCAGACAATGACTGCCTTTTAACGCTATCGAGAGTAAACGGTAGATAGTGCGCATAATTGTAGGCGGGGATTATGATAGATACCAATGGCATTGTCTATTTGCGTTTTAGTAGTTTGTATTTTATCCATCTTGGTAATGCCAACAACTTTTTGCCGAGTTTGTAGTCGGCGGTGGTGCTGAAGTCGAAACGTTTACCGTCGATGTACGACATTATTTCAGAATATACATCCTCTTTGCTGAGTCCTCGGCGTTCGCAAGCACGGTAACGCGCCTGCCACGCCCAGTACTGAGCCTTGTAAGCATTTAGATTGTGCGAGATAGAGTTGGAGTTGATTCGGTAGTGGTAAAGGTATTCGGGAATGCGGACAACACGGCCTACTTCTTCCATAAGTAGCACTAAGTCGCGGTCGGTGACACGTTTCAGAGATATGTCCAACCCTGGGGTTAAATCGTATTTTTCGCGAGAGAATGCCGCAAAATGATTTGGTGTGAAGCCAAACATAAGAATTTTGTTGTCGGGAACATCGTCTGGGTAGATGTATTTTTGCTCGTAAGACAAATCTTCATTTGTGAGATAAAAGTTTGTGTAAACCATAGCCAGACTGTCGTCTTTGAGAAACTGCTCCATAACTTTCTCCACGGCGGATATTTCTACGAAATCATCAGGGTCGGCAAAGGCAAAATATTTACCAGAAGACAGTTCGATGTTCCTTTTCTTTGTGTACTCGCTACCCATATTTTTGTCATTTTTGAAAACCTTGATGCGCTTGTCTTGGTCGGCGTATTTTTTTACCTCTTCTAACGAATTGTCGGTAGAGCCATCGTCAATGAAGATTACCTCAATGTTTTGGTAAGTTTGGTTTATGATGTTCGGAAAAAAGTTACCGAAAAACCTGGCATTGTTGTAGTTGGCTACAAGGATGGAGAATAGGGGAGGGGTGTTGTTCATTTTTGGTATTTGTTTGTTTTAAACTGGCTTTGCTGCAGCGAACATTCTGTTAAACTCGTCGGTTATTTCTTGTTCGGTCATAAAATAGTGCATTCCCATTTTGTTTTCGATGTTTTGCTTTGAAAGCCGTTCTTTAAAAGTACGATAGCGGTTGACTATGTATTCTACTCCGATGCGTTTGTAGTGCAACAGCAGAAATTCTGATGTTCCGGTTTTGACGTACCCTCTTGGATCTGCTTCGTGACAGCCTGGATAGTAGTTGATGTCTACAATACAGTGTGGGTCGAATATGATTTTTTTACAGTAGTATTTGCTTGGTAAGCCTTTGCATTGCTGACGGAGAGGCTTTTCGTACAACGGAAAACATTCGGAGAGCATTTCATAACCTTCTGGACGGAATATGGTGTTGCGCGACATTTGCAAAGTTTTTTTGATGTCGTTGTTTTTGCCATATAACAATTCATCGGTGTCGCATACAATGACATAATAGGCTTTCCCGCGAGATTGTTTCCAGCAAGTATTTGCGATTTCGTTTTTTTTAAGATCATTGAAAGTGTTACCTGTGTTGTATGAAATGACCTTAGTTTTTGGATTTTGGGCAAGAATATTTAAAGTGGAATAGTATGATTCGTTGTCGTAAACGCAGATTTTGTCACAAAAAGCGCTGTAGTGTTCAAGAAAAAATGGTAGGAATTTTTCTTCGTTCCAACATACGGTGTATACGTGGATGATGGGTTTATGGATGCCTTTGCATTTTTTGTATAAACCCAGTTTGAACTTATACAATCTCAAAATGAGAAGCATAAGGCACACTTTAAACTTAACCAGAATCTTTGTTAATAGAGTTTTCATATTTTAAAGTTTATAAATGTCTTTAATCCACGGCACATAGTATTCGGAGGTAAACATATCGGCGCCACGATGATTTAGATGTCGGTTATTATAGAAAAATGTTGTATCTGAACAAAAATCTTCTTCTGAAAAGTTGATGAATGGTATTGAGTGTTCATCAGCAAAATTATGTATGTAGTTTATTACTACGTCTCGGTGTTTAACTATTTTTGTGGCTGCAATATATTCTGGTGCGTATACAAAGTTGAGTTTTATTTGATTGGATTTGCACACCTCGACAAATTCATTTAGGTATTTTATTTCTTCTGGGTGAATCGAAACATTAAATTCACTAGTATTAGTATTACCATTCCAATGTGCTTTAAACGCTACAAATCCTTTTCCTTCTACATTGCTGTTTCTAGCGTATGTTCTGTACCTGTTTCTGAAAATATCCATACCATATTTTCCATATCTTGCCAAAGGAATTATATAAAAATGGGAGTAATATCCTTGAAAATGGTGTGTGTACTTGTACATATTCTCGTTGTATAGCATATATGGAAAAATCTGCCAAGGAGTGTATAGAAATTTGGCATTGTCGATAGTCAGCCAGTCAATTTCTAATGTTACATATTTTGGTTTTTGTGTGCATATTCTTAGGTGCTCTAATAAGCGTAGCAACGAGATTTCTATCCTTGCGCTGCTGAGACCCATATTATATGCTGATAAGTGTAGAGAGTCTTCAATAATTTGAGAATTGAACTGATTCATTGCCCGCGAACTGCCGAAAATGAGCAAGTCAGCGTTTATGTTGTTGCTATATAAGTCTTTCCAACTAGAATATTCTCCCCTTGGTTGGGCAATTTTGGAAACTGGTATGTCAATAATTAGGCTTACGAGATATGATGATACCAATAGTATAAATATTCTAATAATAAATTTTTTCATTTATTAAAACTGAAAATAAATAAATTCCTGTTTTTCTCCGAAACTGAGCACAATGGCTATGATAAACGCATAGTACATAGCCCAGCGTAGTGGTGTGGGTTTGTTTACAAGGAAACTTTCGATTGCATATTGGTTGTGGCGACCGAGCCATTCTATTATTACAAAAATGGCAGTTACTACCACAGTGTCGATATATGTATCTCTAAAACATAACATTAACGAGGCTGGATGCGCTATAACATCTGAAACGCATTTGGTAATAAGTCCAACAGTTTTTTCCATATTTTCGGCGCGGAACAATATCCATGCGAAGGTTATCAGACCGAAGGTAACGAGCATCTGAAATAATTCCTTGAAAGATGGAAAGAAACGATCTTGTGCCACGGTGTCTAAGTGCGTACGGTTTTTCTTGCGTAATAATAGCGGAAGAAAATATAGAGCATTGAGCACTCCCCAGAAGATAAATGTCCATCTTGCACCATGCCAAAAACCACTGACTATAAATATTATAAAGGTGTTGCGTATAACTTTGGCAAGTGTGGTGCGACTGCCTCCGAGCGGAATATAGATGTAATCGCGAAACCATGTGGTAAGCGAAATGTGCCATCTGCGCCAAAACTCTGCCACATCGCGGCTGAAATATGGAAAATTGAAGTTGCGCATTAGACTGAAACCAAATAACTTAGCCGTACCAATTGCAATGTCGGAATATCCTGAGAAGTCGCAATAGATTTGAAATGCGAATAATACCGAGCAAACAATCAAATCGCAGCCGGGATAATTGGCATAATCGCCGAAGAACGGATTAACACATTTAGCACAAGAGTCGGCTATAACTACCTTTTTGAACAATCCGTATAGAATTTGTTTCATACCGTCCACGCCTTTGGCATAATCGAAAGTTCGCTCTTTGTAAAATTGAGGCAGAAGGTTTGTTGCCCTTTCGATAGGTCCTGCTACCAATTGCGGAAAGAAACTAACGTATGCCAGAAACGCCACAAAGTCGTTGCAAGGTTCAAGTTTTTTGCGGTATATGTCGATAGTATAACTAAGGGTCTGGAATGTGTAAAACGAAATACCCACTGGCAATATAATTTCGAGCGTTGGTGCCGAAAAATCCGCTCCAAAGAGTGTGAACGCCCTTGCAAAGTTGGATGCAAAAAAATTGAAATACTTGAAGAATCCAAGCATTCCGAGGTTTACGCCAAGACTTACAAATAATAGCCGGCGACGTTTAGTGTTGTCGTCAGATTTGCCTATGGCTCTTCCAACGAAAAAGTCCACTATTGTGGAGAGAAAAATCAGAGTGAGAAACCTCGGGTCCCACCAGCCGTAGAAAACGTAACTTGCTATTACGAGAAAGCCATTTTGAAGTTTTCTGTTTTTGCCGAAAGCAAACCAGTAAATGGCAAATACTATGGGCAGAAAAATGGCAAAGTCAATTGAATTGAAAAGCATTGTATTTATATATTTATTTTAAATATAAGTTTTTTAATACAAAAGATTAAAAACACTTCGTTATTCATTGTTTTGCATATTTTTGATCACAGTGTAAATACAGTCTATATTATTTTCTATTGAAAAATCCTTGTGGGCAATATCATAACCGTTGCAACCGAGCGTGGTTATGATATTTGGCGATGCTATAATGTGTTCAATTATTTTTGCCAAAGCCTCATAGTCTCCTTGTTTGTAAATGAATCCGCTTATATTGTTGCGAACAATTTCTGGAGAGCCTCCGGTGTTGGCTGCAATTACTAGCATTGAAGCGTTCATGTATTCTACAGTTACTCGTCCGAATGCCTCACATTTGGAAGCCATTATTCCTATATGCATATTTTGAAGAATATCGTTGACATTGTCTTGGTATCCTAAAAAAATAATATTATCTGACAAACCATTTTTGATAGCATATTCTTTGAGCATAGATATATAGTCATCATCACCTCCTCCTATTAAATATAATTTGAAATTCGTTGTTTTATTCTTTACAAAATTGAATGCTTTGAGAATGTCAAACTGATTCTTGTGATAACATATGGCGCCTACACAGCAGAAATTTATTGTACTGCCTTTGGGTAGATTGATTTCCCTTTTAGGATAATCATTTTTTATTCCATTAAATACAGTGACAATTTTCATTTTTGGGTATTTTGTCAAATAGTTATTTCTAACTGCATTTGAAACACTGATACAAATATCGGAATGATGAAAAAAGAATCTTACGAACCATTTAGGATATAAATATTTTAATCCAAAATCCTCTTCTACAAATTCTCTGAGATGCCATATATGTTTTACTTTTAGTAATTTGGCTAAAATCAAACCTACGTTGATGGCTGCTGAATTTGAGTATACATAGTTTATTTTGTATTTTTTTATCGACTTGTAAATCAATTTGTAATAGTTGTAAAGGTTATAAAAAAAGAATTTTATTAAATCTGTAAATTTTAATTTTACACTTGATACCCACCAAGGAAAGTATTTGATTTCGTAAGTGATTCCTTCTTTTTGTAAAACATCTTCAATTTTCCCTTTGGTTGGAATAAGGACTATGGGCTTAATTCCATATTTGCGTTTTAATCCAACAATAAGGTCGAGTGACGACAATGTAGCACCGTACATGTCGCTATTGTGTATTACATATAGAATTGTTATCGTTTGGTCCATTTGTTTAATCGGCTATCCATTCTGAAATCTTTTTCTCAAATTCTAATGGATTTACATAATATGAATCATTTTTCATCTCACCTCCTACAAAACAGTCGTAATTGATTTTCATTTTAGCGCAGAATAGTGCGTAATGCCAGTATAACTTTGCGTTAGAATTGTGGATTTCAAGCACTTTGAGTTTTGGGTTGTTTGTGAACAAAAGATTAGTGAGTCCCGCCCCATGGTATGATACAAAGTAATCAGCGCCTCGAATTATGGCAATTTGCTCATCTAAAGTATAGTTTTCGAAATAGATTGTTTCAAACCCGAAACTTTTCATTATCTTTTCTATCTCATCGGCATTTGAGGCAACTCTTGCAACGTTTTTGCGACCTATGAATACTTTTTCCTTGTTGCTGAAAGATTTTGCTGAAATTTGTTTGAATAATTTTATCTGGTTTTCGGTTATAATTGTGCTGTTGCAAATATAGAATTCGTTGCAATGCACAATACTTCTGTCGTAGTTGATGTAGTTCAATTGCTTTAAGAGTGGAAATTTGTCGGCGAACTGTACAAAATAACTTTTCTCTCTTATAGATTTGGGTATAAGCACGGGAAGCGAAATATCGATTTCAAAATCTTGGAGCATTAATAGTTGTCCTATTAAATGAACAAGAAAGTGGTAGTAGTTTTTAGAAAAACCAAAAAAATCGTCAATCACGATCATCTTGTCGAGATATATGTGTTTTTTATATCTGTATTTGATGTTGAATGCGCTTGGAAGAGGGTGCATCGGCCAATAGCCATTCCATTGCCAGTTGTTGTTAGGAACAGATGCTGGTATTATTTCGCCATTTTCGGTGAGCCCGCATAACCATTCGGGTTCGAAAAATGCTTTTTTGGTGTAATGGAAAAGGTATTTTGGATTTAAGTCCGTTGTTAAATGGTTGAATATTGTCTTGGCATTTTCGGACAGTGATGAAATGTCGTCACAAACCGGACTTGTTGGCATATTAGCAAAATAAAGTTTCTCTGTTTCTGAATCTAAGAAACTGAAAATGTGCTGCTTATCGTACCAGTTTTTTATTTTGTTGTATAATTGTTGTAGCATTTTTTGGGATAGTGATTAGTAATTTTTATCTTCAATAGTTTTTTCTGTTTTTCGACATAGATGAGCCTTAAATATATTCCAATATTTTCTCCATCCATGGCTCTGTTTTCGATATTCATTAAGTTCATCGAGCCAACTAGCATTCCACAGATGCACCGCCACACTGTTTGCTGTTAAGTATTTTTTATACTCGAAATTACCTTCGGTAGTTGCAGCCATTGGCAATGGATAAAAAACATCTGGAGGATATATTGTTGGACGGTCTGATGCTTCCATTGTATTTATTATAGAAGTAAGATTCTGTGGTATGGATATTTTTTGTAAGTTGTTAGATTCAAAAACCAATGAATCATAAAATCTCATTGATTTTGAGATAAAAGTACTATTCGCTTGTGCACCGATAATTCCTGCTGATATAGTGTTCTCGTTTTCTCTGCCTATGAATTCGGTCTTTAAAAAACTATCCAAGTTTTTCAGCACCAGCATATCTGTGTCCATATACACCCCACCGTATTTGTTTAATGCCCAGATTCTTACATAGTCGGCTGCAAATGCGTATTTTTTTGCTTCGAGAGCCGATTTTACAAACGGAGTGTCGATAGGAGAGTTTTCCTCATTCCAGAGTATCAGTTTGTAATCTTTGAGGTACTTTTTCCACGATTGAATGCATCGACGGTCAGTTTTAGACATCTTGTTTGGTCCAAACCAACAATAGTGGATGATTTTGGGAATCATTGTTCTTCAAACTTTCTAAAATAATCTGCTCTTATAATCTTGTCCGACAAATCGTAAGCCTCCTCTGGTGTAATAGGTCGATTATGTCGTGCAGCACTGTCTAATAGATTTACTCCGAATCCTTTCCAATAATAATCTTCGCAGCCGATGAGGTGGAGAATGGTCGGATATATGTCCATTTGATAGCAGGTGTCGGTTATAATGGTTTTCTGTTTTATTTCGGGAGAATAAATAATGAGGGGGATAAAGCGTGAGTAGCCATATGCACCTCCGAAATCTTCATCGGAGGGTACTGGCAGACAGTGGTCACCGGTTATTACAATGGTGGTGTTTTTGAGTCGTTTATTATGTGAAAGGGAGTCTATAAAAACTTTTATACCACGGTCTAATACATTGACACTTTTGATGTAATTTCGCAACAATGTTGGCACCGAGTCTAAAATTGATAAATATGAACTATCAGCGATCAATGTGCAAGGAATATGAGTAGACATTGTCATCATCATTACGTATTGGTAGTAGTTTGATTGTTTGATTACCATATTGAATAAATCCTTGTCGTTGTCTGATTGATCGGATATGTCTTTTGTGATACCGTATGCTGAACTCATTCTTGATTGATTCCATACATGAGGTTCATGTGGATATTTTATTGCACTATTGGTAAGAATGTGTGGTAGTGCTGGGTATTTGTTAAATGCAAATCTATAACACGCTGCTCCATGTTCCACTGGTAATAAGCCTGATTGAATTATCATTTGACCGTCTGCCGAGCCGCCTCCTTTAATTTGGCTTGTAATTGACTCGCATAATAGTATGTTATTAGAAGAATCAATAAAGTTTCGTAAATTTGGCATTATTTCTTCGGTTATGACAAAACTATTTAAACTTTCAATCAAACATATTATTAGTGCTTTATCATCATTATGTGGAGATGATCCTATACTAATAAATTGATTGGTTCTATTTATTTCTTGTGTTGTTAATTCGTATTTGTCTTCTTCTTGAAATAAAGCACATTCTTTTCCTGTCAATAATAGCAGATGTATGACAGAGTAATCTTTTACATAATGATGTACTATCTCTCTGAATGGATTCATGTAACTCCAATCTCCTTTGTATTTTATTACTAACAGCATTCCGTTTGCCAACCCCATTACTATTGATAGAATCATCGATATAGCAAATGTTATGATAGATTTTTGACCTCTACTTTTAAATATGTATATAAAAATTGCAAGTAATAAAGTGAGGCACAAAAATGCAAAATCTGCTGGTCTAATTAAAGCCAATATACTATCCCAAAAGCCGTTAAGATTACAAATCATACTTACTGCATATTTGTCAATAAGAATTCCATTCGCTCGATAGTACCACAAGTTGGCCCAAATCCACAAATTAAAGAAAATCGACACTACCACAGTCCACCATTTGTTTTTAAATAGAAATACAAATGACGAAAAGAACACAGCCATTGTTGCTGCCGGTAGGTAAAATCTAAAAAATTCTATTGGCGAATGCCATAACGATGATAATAGTATCTCCTTATAAATTAGATAATGAAATAGCACACATTGCACAAATATAGTGAGTGCAAATACTACCGGAATAAATAGTAATTCAATCTTTGCTTTCATTGAAGTGTCGGTGATTTTTTTTTCTTGAATTATTAGACAATGGATGTAATATACAGATAAGCCGTTCGTTTAATATAACTTTGGAGATTGTCGTTCATATTCAG
>JAFPYT010000095.1 GCA_017394445.1 Bacteroidales bacterium
GGCTGCTAATTCTGTTATGGCAAAAAAACGTAAAAAATCATTCTCAGCTAAAAAAAACTGCAAATTTGTAGTATTAAGAAAATAAAAGCTTTATATTTGTAACAACATTTTTACGATATTTACGATAAATATGAATAGAAACCAACAAAAGCGACACTATGGCTGTTAAAAAACCCAAGAAAAGCAAAGAGGATATACAAAAATATAAACGCAAACACCGCATAGAAATCGTACTCAACGACTTTGAAATGCAGGCATTTGTAAATTACTGCAACAAATATAAAGTAAGCAACAAAGCCAAATTTATCCGCGAGGCGGTGATGACCACGGTGCTAAAAAAATTTGATGAAGACTACCCCACTCTATTTGATATACCATCGAGATAGTAAGGAAGTTAACATTTTTTATTAATTTTTGGAATAGGGTTTTAGCCTTTCCAAACGTTATAACAGTAGATTTTATTAAAATAAATAACTAAATATAAATAATGGTTGAATTATGAAAAAATTATTGACACTCGTATTGTTATCGGCTATAGTATTTACCACCGGTAACTTGATGGCACAGAACACCAACTATAGGTCTTGGTGGAATAGCTTATCGCCAGAATGGAAAAAAATATTCCAAGAACAAGAGCTCAAAGGCAAGGACGTGGATCCCACCGACGAACAACTCAGAATGATGGTAAACATACAGAATTTATCGTGCGCAGGACACACCGAAATCACTGACATCCGAGCAATAGCCGGTTTGCCCGAGCTCCGCTACTTAGACGTTAGCGGCACAAGCATCAAAAGCCTCCAAGGAATAAACAAACTCAAAAGTTTGAAATACCTCAACTGCTCTGACAACGACAATCTTACCTCGTTGGCAGAATTAGCCGAACTCACCGAACTGGAAGAGCTCAACTGCGGCAACACAATGGTAAAAGACCTCACCCCCATTGCCGGCCTTGCCAAACTCAAAAAACTTGATGTGCACTACTGCACCATCAACCGTTTGGCAGCTATCTCTAACCTGTCGAAATTAGAAGAGCTTGACGTTTCAAAAAACCCGCTCTTTTCGTTAGACGGATTGCAGAAAAACAGCCTCGTATCGCTCAACTGTAGCGAAACACGTGTTAGCGACCTTCTCCCGTTGCAATACTCTAAGATGCTTGCTTATCTCAACATCTCGCACACCGACGTTGCAACAATTCGTCCACTGCAAAACGTTAGAACTCTCCGCGAAATCGACTGCTCTGATTCAAGAATCACAGCTGCTGGTCTCGACTACCTTTACGCGCACACAAGTTTAACACTTATCCGCGCTCGCAACATCAATATTTCGGCAAAAGAAATTACCGACTTTACCACATCTTACAAAGGTAGAAACACAAGCTGCGACATCATTATCACAGGAAAAAAATAATCATATTGTAAAACATAAAGACTAAAAAAGGCGAGAATAAAATCTCGCCTTTCATGTCTAACCTTTTAACGTTTACAAAATGAAAACAAAATAAAATTAAATTACCACTGATACATTTGTAGCCTGAGGACCACGTTTGCCCTCAGTAATTTCAAACGAAACCCGTTGGTCGGTTTTGAGATTAACTTTTTTGCCGTTGACAAACGGAATTCCGGTGTAATGTACGAAAACATCGCTTCCATCTTCACTTTCGATAAAGCCAAAGCCCTTTGTTGTATCGTACCATTTAACTTTGCCACTTTTTTGGGCATTGTCTGATTTGTTTTTGTTGATAATGCTTGCCATAATTTAGGGTGTTTATATTACTATTACAAATATCCGAAATTTTTATTTATTTGTCAAGAGCTAAATAAATATTTTTTTTGATTATTGTTAGTTAATTATTACTAAACAGTTGATTTTGTGAATTTTAACAATAAATATTTTTTTAATAAAATCGTAAAAAAATTATTTTTTACGGCTCTATGGCTATTTTTAGCATCCCTAACGATGGCGCAAGAGCCCAAAAAAAACATGATTGTAATATCAGATTCTCTTAAAAACGGAAAATTTGTACAACATTTTCGCTGCGGATTCGACACTGCACAAATCAATTCCACATTACAAAAATACTTAGAGCGTTATGCCAACAGCGGATACCCATTTGCCAAAACCGTTTGCGATTCGATAGTGGTGAATCAACAAACAGGAAGATTTTATTTCTCTGTTAAAAAAGGGAATTATTACAAAATAGAAAACATATTTCTGCCCGGAAAACCCAAAATCACACCTTATTATATATACCGAACCATTCATCTCAAACCCGGAGCAGAGTTTTCGCACCGCAAACTAACACGTGCCGACGCACTCATCAATAACACAGGTATTCTTAAAACCACACAACAGGCGCAACCCGAATTTCACCCAAACGATGCCGACATTTACCTCTACATTCAAAAACAAAAATGCAATAGCGCCGAAGCGGGAATCGCATTAATGTACAACCCTCAAAAAGAGCGGTATTACCCAACGGGAAACGCCACTCTGATGCTTGCCAACAACCTCGGCAAAGGCGAAACTTTTGGATTTGAATGGCACGGCTACAAAGAAAATTCGCAAAAACTATCGGCAGAGATACGGTTGCCATATCTATTCGGGACGGCAATCTCGGCAGAAGGAAACACCAAAATAAACAAAACCGACTCTACTTGCGTGTTTGTAGCCATTAATCCCGCTATTGAAGTAGGATTATCAGATGTTATAAGCGTAAAAGCTGATGTTTCAAGCACTTGGTTAATACCACAAAACGAACAATCAACAATAGAAAAATCTAACAGCACACTCTACGGAGCTGATATTCTGTGGCTTTGCACATTCCACAACAGCATATTAAAAGCCTCGGTAGGTGCTGCCACAGGCAAACGTAACAACAACGGCGAAAAATACAATTGCCAAGAATTGAGAATGAGCCTCCTCTACAACCGCACACTTTGGCAAAGGTTTGAAATTTCGTCTATTACTTCATCAAAAGTAAAATTGTGCGACGCCGAAACCTACATTTACGAAAAATATAGATTTGGAGGAGCGTCGACATTAAGAGGATTCAACGAAGAATATTTTTTTGCCGACCGTTACATTTTGCTATCCAACACACTGAGATACAGACCTTACGATAATTTTAGCATATTTACATTTTACGATTTAGCCACCTACCAATGCAACAGTGCTAACGACACGCCACAAGGCATGGGCATAGGAGCCGGATTGCGCCAAAACAATGCCGACATAGATATAGCTTGGGCTATTGGACGGGAACACAATGAATATTTGCCACTTAAACAAGCCAAAATTCACATCAACGTAAAGCTATTTTTTTTAAAAAAACAATTTATTTTTACATTTAACCAACAAATTAAATATATTTGCGTTTTAAGTGTAAGTAGTAATTACTTAAAAAATAAATAATATTGTAACTAATTGATATTTAATAATTAAAAAATCACTCTATGAAAAAGACATTGTATATAGCAGCCTTATTAGCAATAGTATGCATGGCATTTGCATCGTGCCGTTCGTCGAAACCCGCATGCCCTGCCTACTCATCTGTTAATGTAACTATCAACAGATAAGCATTTTAATCATAAAGAGAGATGAAAAGACTTGGCCTGCTGCTAATTGCATCGGCATTTGCGCACAACGTATGGGCGCAAGGAGAAATCGACACCGAAAAAAAGATACTTGTACGCAACGAGTGGTCGCTATCGGCATCTGCCAAAACCAACGGCTTTGAGATGGACTACCGCTCGGGCAAATTTGTTAGTATCCATAAAAAAAACTTGTGGGATGCTGGATTTTCGATAATCAAACACCCGCAAGAATTCCGTATATCTAACAATTACTCAACAGGTTACGGATCGTATTGCTACGGCAAAGAAAATTTTTGTATGGAGTTTTTTTACTCGCGCGGCAGGCAACGCTCTCTTTTTCAAAAACACGACCTCAACAGCGTAGAGTTTAGGTTGTTTTATTTCGGTGGGGCCACAGTGGCAGTGCTAAAGCCAATTTACTACGAAGTATGGTACGCCGAAAAAGATATTAGATCCGAAAAATTCGACATCGACAATATCCACCATCAAGTGGCATATATGATACTTGGCAAGTCGAGCTTTTCAAAAGGCTTTGACGAAATCACCGCTGTGCCCGGAGCATTTGTAAAAGCAGGACTAAGTTTTGAATTTGGCAAACACGATACAAAACTTACCGCTTTAGAAGCCGGTATCAAATTTACCGCATTTTTAAAAGAATTAGAACTTTTAGCTCAAGAGCGTAATCCTCAATTTGTTACAAACCTATTTCTCACATTCCGTTTTGGAAGAGTTTTTCACAACGCAATGTTTGAAAGTGAGGAGTACTAAAAGCCTCTAAATAGCGAATTGATTTAAAAAACCTTCATCAGCCTCTACCGCCGAACCGACTACTACAATATTCGCTCCAGCGTTAAAGGCTTGTTTTATAGCATCTTGCGAACGCAATCCACCGCCAACAATCAAGGGTACATCTGTATTATGTTTCACAGCAGAAATAATTTTAGGCGAAACGGGATTCAAAGCACCGCTGCCGGCTTCGAGATAGATGGCTTTCATACCGAGCAAAGTGGCTGCCACAGCGGTGGATACAGCAATATCAACCTTGTCGGCAGGTATCGGCGTAGTATTGCTAACGTATTGCACCGAGGTGCATCTGCCGCCGTCGATAAGAATGTAAGCCGTTGGTATAGTTTCAATTCCATATTTTTTGATAGAAATAGCGGCAGAAACGGCGTCGCCTATCAAAAACTGCGGATTTCTGCCCGACACAAGGCTGAGCATAAGCATAGCGTCGGCATTGGAAGTAACCTGATGCGGCGAACCTGGAAAAAGAATCGCAGGTTTGGTTGTAGCTGATTTTATGGCTGTTATAATATCATAAACCGAATTTGAAACAAGACTTCCACCCACAAAAACCATGTCGGCACGGCTTGAATCTATTTTCGTTGCAAGCCTTGCAGCCGAATCGGGCGTATGCTTGTCGGGGTCAACAAGTATGGCGATTCGTTTTTTGCCATCAGTGAAAAAATCTTGAAAAATGCTCATTATCAATTAGTTTTATTCTGCGCACCACGCCACCATATAATCATCAAAAGTAAAATAGTGAATCAAAAGACGTCGCCGGAAATCGCCTTTGGTAATAAAACCAAAAACACAGCCGCCATCTTTTTTATAATCAAAATATTCGAGACGGAAATTACTTTTGATATCTAAGTCGCTGATATTATACGCTTTGTACATAGCCTCTTTGGCACACCAGTTAACATAAAGATTAGGAATCTTGTCGTCAAGCACTTGAAGTTCGTCTAACTCGGTTTTTTCGAGCAACTTATTCTCCACTTTCAAGATTCTAAGATTCATTTTTTCCACGTCGAGACCCACAGTCTTGCAGCGGCTAAGCATCACGCCAGCTATATCGTAACTATGTGTAATACTGATATTAAAGTCCTCTTCGATAAATGGTTTTCCCGCCGAATTGTAGTAAACCTTCTGATATTTACCCAAAAGATTTGAAATAAGCAGACGACTTGCAAGCCATTCGCAACGGCGGCGTTCGTGCGAAAGATTCTTAAACTGCTGAACCTCAGTTTCATCTAAATACGGGAAAAGCATTTGGAAAAGTTCTTCGCTTGTTTCAGAAATTTTCCAAAAACCAATATAGAGGTCGTCGTTAACTATTTTATTTTTAATCAGAGGCATAGGTTAATGTTTATTTTCCCACTGCAGGGTTTCGATAAGTTTAGTAATATCTTTCGACACAAAATCTAACACAGGAGCAATAGAATCTTTGTTTGGCGTGGCGTTGAAATAAAGCGAACCGCGCAAAAAGCACTTCACACTGTCGGTAGCAAAAAACTGAATAGGACTTGCCACATTGCCTTTAATGTTGTAAACCATGGCAAAAACATGCGTAGTGTCGTTGACATAAAATTGTTTATCAATAGCATCCGCCTTGATTGTATGCTTGTAGGCAAGTGTGTGCGAATCGTCGATAAGAGTGTCGAGATTGTTATCTACATATTTGAAACTCAGATGGATTTTGGCATCCATCTTATCAAACACAATATTAGTCCAATACTTTTCGGCGCCACGCGAATTTTCTTGTTCTAACGAGCAATACTGCGGCATTTCAAACGAATATGGCAACTGCTCTGTAATCCGTGCATATTGCTTTTCGGGAAAAGTAATACGATAATATTCTCGCGGTTTGGGAGTTAGCGTAGAAGTACAAGCCGCAAGCACCATGGCAAAAAGTGCCGTTATTATAAATAATCTTTTTTTCATTCGCTTTGTTTTTTTAATGCAGAAATATCAACCTTGATTTTTTCGATACGACGTAGCAAAACTGCAGTAGCTGTTAATTTAATATCCTTATACACAATTACTTCGCCTACATTAGGAAACTCTTTTCTGAGTTCGAGCATTACACCGGCAAGCGATTCGGCATCACCTTTTATATCATCAAAATAATCATCATCGATATTGATGATTTTGCACACATCGGCAATAAAAGTCTTACCGTCAAAGATATAAGTATTGCGGTCGATTTTTTTATAGGTAGAATCATCGTCATCGTCAAATTCGTCGGTAATTTCGCCAACTATCTCTTCTAAAATATCTTGCATTGTGATTAAGCCGCTAATTCCACCAAACTCGTCGGTAACTGCCGCCATGTGTTTTTTGTTTTGCTGAAAATATTTAAGAATTTCGCTAATCTTCTTATTTTCAGGAACAAAAGTAATACTCTTAATCAAAATGTTCCAATCAAAATTATCACCTTCGTTGATGTATTTAATAAGGTCTTTAACGTAAACAATGCCAAAAATACTATCAAGAGTATCTTCGTAAACGGGTATGCGAGAGTAGTTTGACTCTTCGATAAGTTTTTTTAGTTGTAGAAAACTTTGATTTTTTTCAACAGCCACAATGTCGAGGCGCGGGGTCATAATCTCTTTGGCTTCGAGGTCGCCAAACGAAAGAATATTTTGTAGCATCTCTTTTTCGTCGCCGCTTTTGGTAGAGGCATCGATGGCGTTAGAAATTTCTTCGTTACTATCCGATGTTTTTTTGTGCCCAATCGACGATAACACTGCAAAAGGTTTCATAAAAAAACACACCGCAGGAATAAAAAAACCTGACTTTTGGGCAAACTTGATTTTACGTTTGTCGGACATTGTGCGAAATGGTAACTCGCTCACCATCACCACTATAAATACCGAACCTAAATCAAACACAACGTCGGGAAAAACGGTGCAGGCGAAAAATCTATAAACGCAGTATATTCGCTAATTGGGTTTGAGGCATATTTTACAAACGCCATTATCGACATAGCAAAAATAAGCGAAGAAAACAATTCGGCTATTGCCAACGCACTGAGTACCTGCTTTTTATGTACAAGCAAACGGCAAACTCTACGGGCGCTTCGTGTTTCGGTGGTGCGAAGATTATCAATAGCGCTTTTGCTCAACCCCGAAAATGCACACCGGCACGTAGCCAACCACGCTATCATAGCGAGCAACACCACCATTACACCGGCAAGAATTATTGCCTCACGCGGCATTGGCCTAAAAATTATTGAATTTATAACGAGCGTTTCCAATTTTATTAAAGATTAAATTAAAACGGGAGGCCATCGTCAGCAGGAATATTCTGCGGAATGTTTTCAAGATCGCAACCGGGCAAACCGCTGCCGGGAGTTTCTGGCTCTTGACTATCGCTCTTAGACTCAGTTTTGGGCTCATCGTGATGGGCAATAAGGTCGCAACGGTCGGCAATAATTTCGGTAACCTTGCGCCGCTCGCCTCCACCTTGTTCAATAAAACGAGACTTAAGGCGACCCTCGATATACACAGTGTCGCCCTGACGCAGATATTGCTCGGCAAAACGGCTCAACTGACGCCACAAAATCACCGTATGCCACTCAGTATAACGGATTTGCTCACCTTTTTGGTTGATATATAATTCGGTAGTAGCCACCGAAAGCCGCGAAAACGAAAGGTCGGCATTAACATACCGTGTTTCGGGCTTTTGTCCGAGGTTTCCTAATAATATAACCTTGTTTACACCTGTCATGTTTATCTGATTTTTCAAGAGCAAATTTACAAAATAGTTTGGCAAAAAAAAATCTTATTTATAAATTGCCGCTGTTATTAATATCAAAAAAATGAAAAAGACACACCTTATTATATTAGCAACATTTTTGGTAGCTACGGCAAACGGGCAGAGCCTAAAAGCCGGATTTGAAAACATATCAAAACAAAAATACGACGATGCAGCCAAAGTTTTTAGCAAGGCTCTCGACAAAGGTAACGAAACTCTCGCTGCCATGTACGGAATGGGACTCGTTTACAATACACCTGAATATCAAGGATATAATACAATAAAAGCCTTCCGTATGGTGCGAAATGCCAACGATCGTTATGCCCGCGCTTCGGCAAACATCAAAAAAGTATGCTCCACTGTTTACGGTTTTGACGGCGCGGCTATCAACGAAAAAATGAACGAAATAGCCAAATCTGAACTCAACAAAGTAATAAAAACCAATGCAAAACAAGATTACGAATGGTTTATTGCCAATTTTGACGGAGCATACAATTGCGTATCCGAAGCAAAAAAACACCTTGGAGAATTAATTTGGAAACAAGTGGACAGCGCAGGAGTGTTTCGCGAATACAAAAAATTTGCCGACGAATATCCCGAATCAGAATACGCTGCCATAGCTTTACAAAAATACCAAGAACAATGGAAAGCCCTATGTCAAGAATATTATGCCGAGGGAGAAATAATGCAGATGCGCCGTTTTGCCAAGCAATATCCCGACTATCCTTTTTACACCGAAAAAGATAAACAAAACTTTCGCACAGCCGAAATGTCAGAAAAACTTATGTTTTATGGGCGTTATAATCCTGAATATGAGGGATTTTATCGAGATTACATAGCACAAGCCGCTCCCCTACCATTGGCATTTGTGGCAGTTTTGCGTATGATTTCGCAATATTTAGATTTTGGACGTTGGGACGATGCGGCAAATATTATCAATGAGTTTCGCGACAAATTTCCAAACGACCAAGACAACATTGATAAAATAATTGCAATTTTAAAAGAAAAATCTACAAAAACCGCATCCAAATCGTTTTCTAACAGCATTAATACCGAAGGCGACGAATATGCGCCTGTGCTCACTGCCGACGGACGCACGCTATATTTTTGCGGACACGGACGCACAGACAATATAGGCGGCGAAGATATGTATATATCAGTAAAACAAACAGATGGCACTTGGAGCAAACCTCGTCAAATGGGCGAATTTAACACTCCCTTTGGTAATGAAGCTCCTTTGGCAGTAAGTCCCGACGGCAATATGTTGCTCATTTACAAAGACTCCAACATCTATTTTGCCCGCAAACGTTATCAAGGATGGTCGGCAATGCAAAAAATGGAAACACTCAACTCGGTAAGTGCTTGGGATGCCGACGCATCGTTTTCACCCGACGGCAACGCAATTTTCTTCATCTCCGACCGCGTGGGTAATATTGGTCGCCACCATCCCCACGAAGAACTATTTCATGGCTCACAATCGGGCAACACAGATATTTATGTCTGCGTAAAAAAGAACGACGACTCTTGGAGCGAACCTGTAAACCTCGGCAAGGTAATCAACACACCCTTTGCCGAACGCAGTCCGATGCTTGCTCCCGATATGAAGACCCTATATTTCAGCAGCGATGGACATTACGGACTTGGTCGTTTGGATGTATTTATGAGTCAACGTCTTAGCGATACATCTTGGACACAATGGAGCGAACCAGTAAACATTGGCAAAGAAATCAACACTTCCGACAATGATTACAACTACGCCCTTATGCCTGATGGTAAGTCGGTGTTTTTCACTAAGTTTAGCAACAGCGGTAGCGACATTTGCATAGCAGAACTTCCCGAAGGTAAGCGACCCAAGGCTGTGGCATCGGTTTTTGGCAACGTTAAAGATACTCAGGGCAAATTTCTACCCGCTTCTATCAAATGGGAAGATCTTGAAACGGGCGAAATTCTCGGAAATCTTCAATGCGACCCCACATCAGGACATTATTTTATAACCCTCCCCGGCGGCAAAAACTATGGATATTTTGTTGAGCACCCCGGCTATTATCCCGTTAGCGGCAACCTCAACACCGCTAAATTATTAACTGGCAAAAACATAGAACACAATATCATAATGCACTCAATAGAAGATATTCTCACAGGAAAAGTCTCTATCGTATTGAGCAACATATTCTTCAATGTAGACAAAGCCGATCTTAAATCAGAATCGTTCCCCGAACTCAACCGTCTTGCCACATTCTTGAAATCAAACCCGTCAGCACGTCTTGAAATCTCTGGACACACTGATAGTCAAGGTTCTGAGCAGCACAACAAAACCCTTTCGGAGCAGCGAGCACAGTCGGTAAAAAACTACCTTGTAACCAAAGGTTGCAACACCGCCAACATCACCGCCGTTGGATAC
Source organism: Bacteroidales bacterium (assembly GCA_017394445.1). Classification (GTDB taxonomy): domain Bacteria; phylum Bacteroidota; class Bacteroidia; order Bacteroidales; family UBA3824; genus UBA3824. Next base: position 10,537 of record JAFPYT010000095.1, read on the forward strand.
GGAGCCTCCAAACCCGTAGCCGACAACACCAGCGAAAAAGGGAGAGCAGCAAATAGAAGAGTGGAATTTAGGATATTGAAATAGAATGATTATATTTGCAAAAAAAAAAATAAAATGGCTTTTATAAAAAAATACATATCATCAATAATATTGGGCGCAGTAGTAATAATCGCAATTTTGGGATTCTACTCACCAATGTACGCATATCAAGAAGGCTTACAGATATTTATGTCTGACTGGGAATTCTTCGCCGACACCTGCCTACGCCCAGGCGGATTGAGCGACTATATAGGCTGCTTTTTGGTGCAGTTTTTTATGTATCCTCACTGGCTTGCATTGATAATCACCGCCTTAATAGTAGGCATTCAGCTAATAACCAAAAGCATAATAGCCAAAAACACCAACACACAATTGGCTGATGTGCTCAGCGTGGTGAGTGCCGCTGGCGTAATGATAGCCGTTGCCGAATTTAATGTACTATTCGGAGGATGCGTAGCAATTATCTTGGCACTATCTGCAGTTAAAATAACAGAGATAATAAAAAATGCCATTGCACTATCGATTCTCACGCCAATTGTATATTTTATTACAGGCGGATGGGGCTGTATCATATATATAATAGGTGTGGCATCGGGTTATTCGGTAAAAAAAGCAGGATTGTTTTCCTTAATAAACGTAGCTACACTATTGTTAACATTTTTGGTGGTAAAGAAAATTATGCAAGACGATAGTCTGATAGATACATTCGTTGGCGTAGATTACAACCGCTACCCCACTCATAGTTGCAAAGTTTGGAACGCAAGCATTTGGATAATAATAGCTTGCCTTGCCATTTCCGCATTTGTAAAAACACTACAGAACAGGATAATTATTTTATCGCTCTATAGCATCACAGCCATAGGGTTAACCGCCACATTGATAATACAATACGATTCGGGCTCAATGCTTGACTTTACAGTAGACAAGATGTCGAGATACAAAAACTGGGGCGGCATAATCAACACTATGCAAAACCGAAAATCTGTTACCAATGTTTCGCTCTGTTACTTAAATATTGCCCTCAACGAACTTGGATTGCTAAACAACAAAATGTTTAACTTTATGCAAGTAGGCACTGAAGGTATTATGTCGCAAGACATTGATTCTCAAGATAAAAGTATTGTAAACAGTGAAATTTATTTTCGTCTCGGACTTATGAATATAGCCGAACGACTTGCTATTGATGCCACAGAAAGCACACAATGCCACCAAAAAAGTGCCCGACAATACAAGCGACTTGCCGAAATAGCCATTATACGCAAAAACAAACAGTTGGCTTATAGATATTTAAACAAATTAAAAAACACACTTTATTATAGTGCTTGGGCAAACCGTGCATTAGAATACATCAACAATCCCGACAAAGTAGAGCCGTTATCTGATTGGAAGATAGAGCCTTTGGTATTTGAACAACAAGACGCATTTTTTACTCCGAAATACAAATCAGATTTTATTCTTATCCTTTTGGGCAACAATCCGCACAATAATAAATTATTCAACTATTACGTGTGCACCCTTTTGTTAGAAAAAAATATCGAAAAGCTTTACAATTTTGTTTCACAATACCGTCCCGAAGGCGACCTTGGAATACATATTTATGAAGCCATACTTTTATATCTAAGTCTCAACAATCAAGAAGAGTTCAAAAAAGTAATGAACGAAAATACGCCACTCACCAACAAATTTCAAAATTTTTGCAATTTTATGGTAACTGGCGGCAACAAAGATGTTAAAAAAGCAGAAGAGCTCTACGGCAACACATATTGGTTTTATTATTCATTCTGCGAAAACTTAAACCCGCAAAGTGCAAATCAGACCAATATATACGCTTTTGTTCAGTAATAACCTTATCCATTTAGTCAATATGAACCACACCAATTACATACTAAAAAAACATTTTTACTTCATTATCTTAGGTTCAATGATAATGATGTGCGCAGCTTGCAAACCATCTGTGCAACAGCACATTAACATTGACCACGCCCCCACACTCTATCCCGATTACAATAGCGTAACAATACCTTGCAACATTGCTCCGCTAAACTTTTCTACCACGGCGATGGATTCGCTGCAATGGATTGAAGCTAAGGTAATTACAAAAGACAATCAAGAATACGTGTTTGAAGGGAAAAATTATGTTGCCTTCAATCCCGAAAAGTGGAGAGAAATTCTTGAGCAGAATAAAGGCGGAGAGCTCAACATTCAAGTAACCGAAACCAAAAACAACACGGCTTACACATACAAGCCATTCAAAATATTTGTAGCCAAAGAAGAAATCGACCCTTACCTCTGTTACCGCCTCATTACCCCCGGCTACAGAATTTACAGCCGTATGGGCATCTACTGCCGCAATCTCACCAATTTTGAACAAAATACAGTGGTAGACAACCGACTACTGAACGCCAACTGCGTAAACTGCCACTCGTTTTGCAAAGGGAATCCAGATTTGGCGCAGTTTCACGTAAGAGGCGATCTTGGATCCACTATTATTAAAAATGGCGATGAACTTACTGTATGCAAGGCTGTTACCGAAAAATTCAAACTCAACTGTGTGTATCCATATTGGCATCCATCGGGCGATTACATTGCATATTCGCAAAACAACACTGTGCAGACATTTCACTGCGGCGACCCTAACCGTGTAGAAGTATTTGATATGAAATCGCGTGTGGTTGTTTACGACAGAAAAAACAACCGCCTGATAACCTCGCCCGAACTCAATGATGAAAGCACATTCACCACCGAACCGGCGTTTTCGCCCGACGGCAAAACTCTCTACTACACCACAGCCGAAGCTTTGAATATGGACATTGAGACAAAAAATGCCCGCTACAATATTTGCAAAATAGGATTTGATGCCGCCAATGCCAAATTTAGCGGTATTGTTGACACATTGGTAAACGTTGTAAAAGATTCGATGACTGCGGCTTTCCCACGTCCGTCGTACGATGGCAAGTATCTGTTGTACACCAAGTTTAATTACGGACAGTTTGCCATCTGGCACACCGAAGCCGACCTTTGGATGCTGGATTTAGAAAAAGATACGACATTTCCATTGCAAAAAGCTAATAGTCAAGACGTTGAAAGTTACCATTCGTGGTCGCAAAACTCACGATGGATAGTGTTTGAATCGCGCCGCGACGACGGTTTTTTCACCCGCGCTTACATAGCGTACATCAACGACGACGGCACTGCCGAAAAAGCATTTCTGTTGCCACAAGAAAGCCCTGAAGACAACCGAAAATTGATGTATAGTTTTAATGTGCCTGAGTTTGCCACAAGCGAGTTTAAGTTAGACAAAGGCATTTTGGAAGGAAAAATCAAAAGCGGCGAACGACTTCAGTTTGATTATTAAACGGTTACAACAATGAACATTCTCAAAAAATATACCTACCAAATAATCGTAGCTGCAGCGTATGTGGCTGCTATGCTGTTTTTTATGTTTGGAATCGGAACGGAATGCTACTACATTATGCAGCATCCAGCGTTTTTAACCGACTGGGAATTTTTCAAAGATTTCTTGCCAAAACCAGGAGGTCTGGGAGCATATCTGTCGCTGTTTATAGAGCAATATTTCTACATCAAGTTTTGGGGCGGATTTATGCTTACGATAGAGATACTAATTGCGGCAGCATTGCTCAACTTGCTCATCAAAAGAGTTTTACAAAACAATATAACCTCCAAATCGCTTCTTTGGCTTTTACCTCTGTTTGTTTCGGTAATGTGTGCCAACAGCGTATATTTTGCATTTCACATTATCACACAACTTATTGTAATGCTGATAATTATGAACATACTTCACCTTGTCGGCAAAGACAGCAAATTATTCAGCATTTTATTATTGGCAGCATCATTGATAGTATACCATTTTTGCGGACCGCTTTATCTGTATTGCTTTTGCGTAAGCGAAATCATCATACTCTATCTTACTAAAAATTCTCAAAAACTGTTAAACTCTGCCATTATTTTAGCTGTAGCAATATTTTATCCTGTAATACTTTACAGATTCTTTTTAGCACTAACACCAAAATACATATTCTATTATCCCGTAACACAGCGGATAATTTTAGAGATGTTCCAGCCAATTATTGCGGCATTCTATATACTTGTGCCACTGGTAGTTGCAATTCAACACTTTGTCAACAAAGCCAACTTTGTAAAAATAAAAAAAATAGGCAAAAAAGACAAAAAATCAATCAACACCGCCCCATTGTATTATGCCGGATTTTGTGCGTTGATGCTTGCTACACTGATAATTGTATACAACATCGGCGACCAAAAACGCGAAAGATTCTCAGCCAAAATAAGTTACGAAGCCGAAGCAGGACACTGGGATTATGTTATCAACAACAGCGGCAAAATCGGCGTATACGACCGAAACATCAATTTCTATTTCGATATGGCATTGGCACTTACGGGTCAAATGTCAAACCACTTGTTCGATTACCCGCAACTTTTAGGTTCGGAAGGATTGTTGTTAGACGAACCTATCGCTGGAATCATCTGCTACCCCACAAGCACGCTCTATTTCAATTTGGGACAGCTTTCTAACTCGCTGCGGTATGCCTACGAAAGCGTAAATTATTACAAAGATAGCCCCTACATTCTACGCCGAATAATCGACTGCCTTATTCTATCAAATCATTATACCGAAGCGGAAATTTTCCTCAAATAACTTAGCCGCAATATGCTGGCAAAAAACTTTGTCAAAGACCGCCTACAATTTATCAAAGAAGGCAAGAGCAAAAACATACCTGCTGAGTATGTAAGGCTAAAACACGAACTTGCGGTAAAATGGGACTACATTATGTCGCCACCATTCCGAAATTTTGAACAAATGATGTTGTCAAACGGCAATAATATTCCAGCTACGGATTACCTATTGTGCTACAGCTTGTTAGAAAACGATTTAGAGAATTTTGTCAATGCTCTTTTGGCATCGAGATACAACATCAAAAATCTTCCAAAACACTATCAAGAAGCGGTAATGGTATATCTTTCAAACACTGAGAATCCAAATCCAAAAATTCGCGAGGCGGTTATCGACAACGGAATCAAACAGCGCTACGCACAATTTGCCACCATTGTAAACAATGCTGGAGAAAACGCTTACCGCCTTGCTAAACAAAACTTTGCAAACACATATTGGACTTATTACGCATTCGAAAATCCAATGAGCAAAAATTTCAGTCTTAAAAACTCCCAACAATGAGAAACATTATCATATTTATTATATTACTGACTATCAGCGGATGCGCATCAGAAATCACTAACTTTACTCACAAAGATGCCAAACCCGACATTTTTCCTGACTATACTGATATTGTAATACCAGTAAACATTGCTCCGCTCAATTTCAAAGCCCTAAATGGCACGCTCGAAATGGTGGAGGTATCTACAAAACAAGGTGTTATAAAAGAATATTGCAACAATGGGAAACTACTTTGGAATCAGTCGGAATGGAAAAACCTATTGAAAAACAACATTGGCGACACACTTAAATTTACCGTCTATATCACTGATTCATTGGGGGTATGCTACCAATATCAGCCGTTTTTTCAGGCAGTTTCGCCCGACAGCATTGACTCTTACATCGCATACCGCAACATCGAAACCGGATATGTATTCTGGATGGAAATGGGTCTTTATCAGCGCAGTACCGAAACATTTGATTGCGAGCCAATTATCGAAAATTCAGCAATAGACAAGGCGTGTATCAACTGCCACTCGTTTTGTAAGCAGAGTCCCGACAAAATGCTCTTTCACTCGCGAAAATTCAACCCGGGAACAACCATTCTTTGGAACGGCAAGTTGCAGAAATACAACACTAAAACCGACTCAATTATTTCAGGCGGCGTTTATTCGTCGTGGAATCCAAACGGATACATCATCGCTATGTCGGTAAACAAGATAGGACAGCGTTTTCACAACGATTTAAACAAACGTATCTACGTATCCGACAGCGAATCTGACGTAGTGATAATGAATATGAACACCGAAACTGTGAGCACCTGTAAAGACCTCACCACCGAAAATCTCGAAAACTTTCCGGCGTGGAGTCCCGACGGTAGCACACTTTATTATATTAGCGCACCCAAACGTCCCGAAGGTGACGACACCGATACATCACTGCGTTACAGCCTTTTGAGCATAAAATACAACGCCGAAAACGACACTTGGGGCAATGTAGATACCCTGCTCACCGACAGTGCGGCAGGCGGCAGCATCACATATCCAAAACCCTCGCCCTGTGGACGTTACATAGCCTACACTATGGGCGAAAGAGGATACTTTATGCCGTTTAACCAAGAATCTGACATCTGGCTACTCGACTTGAAAAACGACACCATCTACTGTCCCGAAGGTATCAATAGCAACTCATCAGAAAGCAACCACAATTGGAGTCACAGTGGCAAGTGGCTTGTTACAGGCTCAAAATATCCCGACAGATTATTCACAAAACCATATTTTGCACACTTCAACCCCGAAACCGGCACGTTCGACAAGCGTTTTGTGCTTCCGCAAGAAGACCCCGACTTTTACGAACGCTACACCGCCAATTTCAACAATACGGACTTTATAACAGGCGAAGTACCTGCTTCGGAAATAGAAATTCGCGATGCTGTAAGGGGCGAATCTAAAAACGTGAAAGCAGGCGGAAAATAATCTGCCATTATTTCGCTGACACTTTGTCATAGTAAATTTTACCTTCCATTTTATGCCGTTTTGACACCAAAAACTGCCTATATGTCCGCTTTTAATGGTCTGGCACGGGGTTTGAACATTGCTTTTACGAACAACAGAGCAGTCCGGCAATATTTACCGAACCCTACTCCGCTAAATTAAATGTTTAACAATTTAAATTATAGGAGATTTTAACAATGGGAAAAATCGGAAAAGTGCTTAAACCAAAACAGCACACAGAAAAACATCACAAACACATAGCCGCTTACGAACAAAAAGAAATGGCATCTGCCGCACAAGCCGAAGAAAAACATAAAAAATAGCAGATTTTAGAATTCTTTTATAGCAACAAGCCGCGATGAACTCGCGGCTTGTTTTTTTGCATAAGTTCGTATCTTTGTCCCACAATCACACCCCATTTAAAAACAACAAAAACCAAACACGATGACAACACCAAAAATCCGCTACATTTCGATTTTGATAATCGCATTATTGGCTTTGATGCCGCTGTACTCCTGCCGCGATATGATGATGAACAACGTGGCTGAAAAAATCAACGCAAAATGTCCGTCACGGCAATTCAAGGGATTTGTACTCAACAGCGTTACCTATCAGGACGAAACTTTTGTATTTGACTTCAAAATCGAGGACGATTATCTCAAAAAATATCTCGACCAATTTGGAATCAGCGAAAGCCTTATGAATATGGCGCTCGACCTTGTTTCAGACCAATTCACCACCAAGGGCTCGGTAAAAGAATTTGCCAAAACCCTCGTTGACATCGCTGGCAAGGACGAAAACTACAAGACACTTATCGACCTCTGCGTGTCCGAAAAAGTAAACGCGAAATTCAACCTCCAAATCGGGGAAAAACAAAAATCACTTTTCATCACCTCGCAGGATATTTCCGACAGCATATAATCCAGGAAAAACACGAATATGGTATGAAACAGACCGCCTGACGGCAGTCTGTTTTTTTTTGAACAATAATTAAAACGAATTAAAGTGAATTAAAACTAATTACCAATAAAAAATAAATTCGTTTCGATTCGTTTATATTCGCTTTCATTTCTGTTAAAGAAAAAAACGCCGGGCAACCCTGCCCGGCGTTTTTATATAACATAATTTATGTTGTCAAATAAGGACTATCCTCCAAAGTTGTCGAAGTGAATCATATTCTGTTCTACTCCGAGACTGTCGAGAAGGTCGATATCTGTCTTGGCCATCATAGGAGGTCCGCAGAGGTAGTATTCGATGTCCTCAGGTGCTTCGTGCGCTTTGAGGTAGGTGTCGCCCATAACGGGAGCGATGAATCCAGCCGTGTACTTAACGCCTTTTTCGTCGGCCTTCGGGTCGGGACGGTCGAGAGCAAGGTGGAAATGGAAGTTGGGATACTCTTTTTCCAAAGCGAGGAAGTCTTCCATAAAGAATACCTCGTCTAATGCACGTGCACCGTAGAAATAGTGCATTTCGCGGTCGCGTGTGTGGAGAGTTTTGAGCATATGCATAATCTGAGCACGAAGAGGAGCCATACCTGCGCCACCGCCTACCCAAATCATTTCGCGTTTTGAGTCGAAAATCGGGTGGAAGTCGCCGTAAGGACCGCTCATTGTTACCACGTCACCAGGTTTGAGCGAGAAGATGTATGTAGATGCGATACCACACGGAACATCTTGGAAACCAACCTGCGGTTTGGGTTTAAACGGCGGAGTGGCTATGCGGACGGTAAGGGTGATAATGTCGCCCTCGTCGGGATAGTTGGCCATAGAGTATGCGCGGATGGTTTCGGTGTCGTTTTTCTGATGGAGGTTGAAAAGACCGAATTTTTCCCACGCGGGAACGAACACCTTGCCTTCTTCGGCATTGTTGATAAGGTCGCGGTCAAAATCGTTGTAGTTGATGTCGTATTTTGGGATTTTGATCTGAGCGTACGAACCAGGGATGAAGTTCATATGCTCGCCCGGAGGCAACTGCACCTTGAACTCTTTGATAAATGTGGCAACGTTCTTGTTTGAGATAACCTTGCACTGCCATTCCTTTACGCCGAGAACGCTCTCGGGCACTTTGATTGCCATATCGCCCTTAACCTTAACCTGACATCCGAGACGCCAGTGGTCTTTGATTTGTTTGCGGGTGAAATGGGGCACTTCGGTGGGCGAAATCTCGCCGCCGCCCTGAACAACTTGGCATTTGCACTGTCCGCAAGAACCCTTGCCGCCGCAAGCCGACGGAAGGTAGATTTTCTCGGTAGAGAGAGTCTGCAACAGCGAACCGCCTTGTTCTACTTCAACCTCTTTATCACCGTTGATAGTGATTTTTACCTTGCCTGAGGGCAGAAGTTTTGCCTTTGCCACAAGCAGCAGGATAACGAGCAGCAGTATCACTACAAAGAAGATTGCTACCGCCACACCCAATGTTGTTGAAAATATGTCTAACAAAATCATTTCTGTTGATTTTTATAAGTTCATAAATAATAGCCGGTTACAGTTTGATACCCATAAACGACATAAACGCAACGGCCATAATACCGCAAGTAATGAAGGCAATGCCTACGCCTTTGAGGGGCGCGGGGATGTGCGAGTAGGTGATTTTTTCGCGGATAGCAGCCATAAGCACGATGGCGATAAACCAACCAATACCCGAACCAATGCCGAAGCAAGTAGCCTGACCGAGTGTGGGGATTTCGCGGCTCTGCATAAAGAGCGAGGCACCCATAATAGCGCAGTTAACAGCGATAAGGGGAAGGAAAATACCCAACTGTCCGTAAAGCGCGGGAGCGAAACGTTCTACAATCATCTCTACCAACTGTACAATCGCTGCGATAACGGCGATAAACATAATAAAGGTGAGGAACGAGAGGTCAACATCTTTGAAACCTTCGCCGAGCCAACTCAATGCGCCGGGCTTCAAGATATACTGATTGAGGAGGAAGTTGACAGGCACGGTAACCAAAAGTACGAAAATAACTGCCAAGCCCAATCCTGCCGATGTCTTAACTGTCTTGCTGACAGCGAGGAACGAACACATACCCAAGAAGTATGCGAATATCATATTATCGATAAAAATCGACTTGATAAAAATATTTAATGATTCCATTTTTTGTCGGTTTTAACGGTTTAACAATTATTTTTCTTGTAACTCTTTGTTGCGTGCACGCTGAATCCAGATTATTACACCGATGAGAATCAATGCCATAGGAGGATTGAGCATAAATCCGCAGTTTTCGTATCCGATGTTGTACATACCGTCGGGAATAACCTGACAGCCAAACAACTTGCCC
>JAFPYT010000096.1 GCA_017394445.1 Bacteroidales bacterium
ATGTAAAAAAAGCATTGTTTTTTGTGGACAAAACATTGGAGAATGGTTGGAGTAGAGCAATGTTGCTCAATTGGATCGACACGGGATTATATGAACGAGAGGGCAAGGCTCTTTCAAATTTTACGGCAACTTTGCCCGCTCCCGACAGCGACCTTGCACAAGAAGTAACCAAAGACCCTTACAACTTTGCCTTTGCCGGAGTTCGTGGCGATTACAATGAGTCATTGCTTAAACAAGCCTTGCTGTCAAACATCACCGATTTCCTTATAGAATTGGGGACGGGATTCGCTTATGTAGGCAAAGAATATCGGTTGCAGATTGGCGATACCGAAAATTTTATCGATTTGCTATTCTATCATCTTGAACTGCGTTGCTACGTAGTGGTAGAAGTAAAGATTGACAAGTTTTCGCCCAAAGATGTAGGTCAGTTGAGCACCTACGTTGTTGCTTGCAACCATCTTGTAAAGCGTCCTGACGACAACCCCACCATTGGTCTTCTGATATGCAAATCGAAAGATAACACCATTGCACAATACGCATTGGAAGGCAGTACCCAGCCGATAGGTATTTCAGAATACGAACTTGAAAAACTTTATCCCCAAAAGGTGGAAGGTACAATCCCTTCTATTGAGGATATCGAAAAGGGAATACAATTAAAAATCAAATAGAGTAATTATAAAAATCGTCTACAAGTTGTAGACGATTTTAGAAAAAAATGCTATATTTGTGACAAACAGCAAAATCGGCAATTGTAATTGCCGATTTGCTAAACCATTATTAGGCAATTAGAATTATGAGCAAACACTCCACCGGCGAACTTGATGTACAAGACCAAGTTATAAAAAAGTTTTTCACTGACCAACTACTTTACCGTTGTCAGCCGTCTAATCTTGTAAATACTCAAAATTGGATTTTAGAGGCAGATTTGCGCGAATACCTCTCCGAAACCAATATCAACCGCGAACCTTGGAAACGCGCTTTGCGGTCGTATGGCGGCAACGATTCTAAGATGTGGGCTGATATAAAAGACCAACTCACCGACAAAATGTACTCATATTCCAATATGGCGATTTTCTTTAAACAGATGCAGTCGTTTTCATTTGCCGGCGAAACATTTACGCTTTATGCACCCTCGGGCGCAACCATCGGCGGAGATACCGATTTTGAGCAAAATATTTTTTCGGTGGTTTTTGAACTCACATTTTCAATCAATTACGAAAAACAGTCGTTTCGTTTCCGTCCCGACAAATCGTTGTTTCTCAATGGGTTCTTTATTGGTTACAGCGAGTTGAAAAGCAATTTCAAAGGGCAAACGGCGCGTACCAACGGTCGCAAAAAAGTAATTACCGATTACCTTGAAGCCGCGCAAGCATACCTTAATGTGGCGCAAAAAAACGACAAAACCGAATATATTCGCCGCCGTATGCTTTTCCCGTTTGAAAAAGGCATCAGCATCACCACCACCGACATCAACGATACGTATGTAATCCGCAATATTGGCGATATGCTTGGGCTTATTCGCGACGACATTGCCAACGGCCGTAATTTTGACCTTTATCGTCAAAAAGCCGAAAAGTTTTTCAAGCCGTTGCCGCTCCGTTGTCCCGAAGCCGATGAGCAACAGCGTTTTAGCGAAGCAATGCACACAATGTACGACAAAAAGATGATAGAGCGCGAAATTCTTTATTACAACTTTTTGAAATACACTTGGATCGAAGACCCTCACAACCGTCATAAACTTATCCGCCGTGGCGACAATACCGGCAAACTTATTGCGCCCCGCCCGCGTCAAAAATTTGGTTGCGAAAAAATTATCGACCGCATTCCCGAATTTATAGCCCACGAAGATGACCCCGATTATTATCTCCGCAAACTTGAAAAAGAACTCAGAGACAATCACGTAAGCGAAGCCGATATAATAAAACGTGTAGACGAACGCCGCAGTTATCAAAACAACAAAAATATCTATTCGCTACTTTTGCAATATGCCGCCGGATTTGGCAAAAGCAACATTATTGGTTGGACGGCTTTGATGCTCAAAGATTTAACAGACAACAAAGGGCAAAAAGTTTACGACAAAATTATCATTGTGCCCGACCGTGTGGAACTTCGCGGGCAACTCGATGAAATGCTCTACAATATGAACATCGAAAAATCGCTCTTTGTAGAAGCCACCGACCGCAAATCTTTCCGCGAAGCCATTCTCAACGATTTTAAACCAATTGTGGTAGTTAATATTCATAAATTTGGTGCCGACGGTTTGTTTGCTCCCGCCGATTTGCAAAGTTTTGCATCCAAGCGTATATGCTTCATAATCGACGAAATTCACCGAAGCAATTCAGGCACAATGCACGAAGATATGATTTCGCTGTTTGATGTTTTGCAATCATCTTTCGACAACAACAAAGCCTATTGCAACACCAATCACAAAAAGAATCTTATAATTGGTTTTACCGCTACGCCCACCGAAAACGCCCTTGCACGTTTTGGCGAATACAAAACCTTTGCCGAGGCTGGCAAACAGTGGGTTCCGTTTGATTGCTACACAATGCAGGAGGCCATCAAAGACGGTTACATTCTCGACCCCACTCAGCGCATTATCCCTGTGTCGGCCAAGATGTTTTTCTATGTTGACGCCCCCACCGATTACGATTCTATCGACGGCGATTCTGTTGAGGCAGACGAAGAAAACACCAAACGTTATGCCCTTCGCAAAGAAAAAATATACTCAGAACCTGAGCGTATGAAAAAAATTGCTCTATTCATAGTAAAAGAATTGTGCGAAAAAGTTTACGGTAAAATCCGCGGACAAGGCAAAGCAATGCTTGCTGTGTCGTCTATTCCAAATGCAATTGCTTACAAAAAATTGCTTGATGTAGAATATCCGCGTTTTATTGCTCAAAACGGAAAAAAATACGAAAAGTATAAAGACGCGCCCATTTATATAGTTTATTCCGATTCGCAGGATCACGAAATAGCGGCTTCGCTCAACAACGGATTGTCGGAGCGCAAAGTTATTGAAGAATTCAAGCGTCTTAAAAACGGCATTATCATAGTGGTTGACAAACTTCAAACCGGATTCGACGAACCTAAATTGCATTCTCTTTTTCTTGACAAGGAGATTTCGGGCATCAATGCCATTCAAACCATTTCGCGGGTTGATAGAAAATGCGATTACAAAATCGATTGTTGCATTTACGATTTTTCGCATCTCAATTTCAATGTGAAATCCATCAAAAAAGCGATGGACAAGTATTCAGGTATGGCTATTTCGGATTTCAATCCCTTTGATATGAAACAAGATATGGTGAATGCCTACAATACACTAAAAGGTCATATCTTGTTTGAAAATTGGTTCGACAAGTACAAAACAGCGGTCTTTAACAACAACGCTGCAATATTAGTTGAAATAGAGAGCGCAATGCGTACCTACATCACCACAGCACTTGCCAATGCCGAAACGTCGCGCAAAAACGACCCGCACTTTGTTGACGAAGCCACCAACACTAAACATAATGTTTCAGTATATTTCCACGCATTAGACGTTTTGCAATATATTTTGCTTATCGAAGATGAGTACAAAGAACAGATGTTTATCAATTTTTGGTTGATGTATAGCAAATTGTATACTCAAATCACAAGCAAATTTATTGACCCTGCCGACGATATTGAAGTATATTTCGATGAAAAATTCGGCATCTCCACACAAGACGAAGAACCTGAGCGTGGCGGCGGAGGCGGCAATCATACACCTAACGGCAAGCCTAAACCAACCGACATTGCAAGGTTACTGGAACTATTGAACGAAAAAGAAGAAAACACCGATGCGCTCATAACTGAATTTAAAGAGCACGTTCAAAAATTCTTTGAATTTATTCGCAAGCAACCCGAAAGCGGACGTTTTATCGCCAAACTCAACGACCCAAACAATGTGTTTAGCGTTGAAAGCATTGAGCGTGAGATGAATCTCTTTAAAAAGAAATTTGATCTTCGCGAAAGGAGTTCCGAAAACAAATCGCACAAATTGTTTATGGAAGTTTATAAAAACGACAATTATGCATTGCTTGAACGGTTTAGATTATGGCTGAAACCTGAGTCTAAAACATATAAAATGTCGGGCAACTATTATAATATGGCAGCCGAACCACCTTCGCCGTTTGGTGAATGATTTGCATTTAATTAAAAACCATTAATAACAATATATACATCAATACTTTTATGCGTAATATTTTGATTATCATTGCCTTAGTGCTTGGCTTTTCTGCTACAAAAACCCTGTTTTGCCTGGATTTCACGCCGACCCGAGCGTTTGCCGTGCGGGCGACGATTTCTATTTGGTTAACAGCACGTTTCAATATTTTCCGGGAGTGCCGGTGTTTCGCAGCAAAGATTTGATTCATTGGCAACAAGTGGGCAACTGTCTTACCCGAAAATCGCAGGTGGATTTGTCGGGACTTTATAGTCAAAATAACGCCGCTCTCGGATGGACCAACGCAGGTGTTTACGCCACCACAATCCGCCATCACAACGGACGTTTTTATATGGTAACAACAGTTTTTCCGTCGCGTAGGCATTTTTATGTTTATACCGATGACCCAGCCGGTGAATGGTCTGACCCTATTGTAATTGACTTTGCCATTGGTAGTTGCGACCCAACATTGTATTTCGAGGGTAATAAATGCTATTTCCTTTGGAAAGAGGGCGACATCAAAATTTGCGAAATCGATATTGCCACCGGCAAGCAACTTGGTGAAATTCATCATCTTGGCACAGGTCTCGGCGGACGTTATCCAGAAGGTCCGCACATTTACAAAAAAGA
>JAFPYT010000097.1 GCA_017394445.1 Bacteroidales bacterium
ATCAAGCCCGACACCCGCACTTTCAACGCTTACGGCAAAAAAGAACTTATCAAAGAACGCCACCGCCACCGTTACGAGTTTAACAACAAGTATTTAGCCGAATTTGAAGCCGCCGGAATGAAATGCGTTGGCACAAATCCCGGTTCGGGCTTGGTAGAGATAGTGGAGATTCCATCGCATCCGTGGTACATTGGCACGCAGTTTCACCCCGAATACTCGTCTACCGTGCTCCACCCCCACCCCCTGTTTATGGACTTTATCAAAACGTGCGCAGAGTTGCAAAAATAGCAGCATTTTTGGCATAAGGCGTTAATTCATACAAAATTTTTGTATTTTTGCGCCCTAAATAATCGCAAAATGGGCAAAGAGAAAGCAATATTCAACCGTCAGGCACTCCTTTTGGGGCAAGACGCTATGGACACCATCCAATCCAAACGTGTGATAATATTTGGAGTAGGCGGAGTGGGCAGTTGGTGCGCCGAAAGCCTGATACGCAGCGGAATACGCCACCTCACCATTGTAGACAGCGACCGCGTGTGCATCACCAACGTTAACCGTCAGTTGCAAGCCACCACCAAAACCGTGGGTCTTGTAAAAGTAGACGTACTGAAAGAGAGGCTGTTAGAAATCAATCCCGACGCTCAAATCAACGCCGTTCAGGAGATATATTCTGCCGAAAACGACCCGATGTTTCAACTCGAAACCTACGACTATATCATCGACGCCATCGACAGTCTTGAACACAAAGTAAATCTGATACTTAGAGCGTCGGAATGTAACGGCAAACTATTTTCAGCAATGGGCGCCGCGCTAAAAATGGACCCCACAAAAGTAGAGGTGGCAGAATTTTGGAAAGTGCAAGGCTGCCCCTTGGCGCGAGCCGTCCGCAACAGGATGAAACGCAACAAAACCTTCCCCAAAAAGAAATTTCTCTGCGTCTACTCGCCCGAACTGCTCTGCAACAAAGGCACCGCCTCCACCTGCGGCACAAGTGCGTGTATGTGTCCCAAAGCCATAATCGCCGCTGGCAACCCCGACCTCATCAACCACGAATGGTGTTCGTCAAAAGCCCAAATCAACGGCACAGTAGCCCACATCACCGCCATCTTTGGCTTCACCCTCGCCGGCCTGATAATCCAAGACATTACCCAAATGTAGCGGAGTGATGTTTGGATTTGTGCAAAATTTTTGGTGATTTATGTTTGGATTTGTGCAAAATTTTGGCGATTTTATGTTTGGATTTGTGCAAAAAAAAGCCGATTTTATGTTTGGATTTGTGCAGAAAGTTTTTTAATTTTGCAGAAAAATCAGGAACTTACATAACAAATTACAACAACTAAAAAATGAACCCTCTTCTTAAACGTGCGGCGATTGTAACTGCCGCAGTAGTCATTGCCGACCAAGCATTAAAAATTTGGGTGAAGACCCATTTGTTTATAGGCGAAGGTAGTTATACAAATTGGGGCGTTGGCATAAGTCAACTGCAACTAAAATTCGTAGAAGACCCCGCAATGCCAATTGCGCTGTCATTTTTCCGCCTTTTCGCAATTGGAGGCATTGTTTATTATATGATTTGGGCAGCCAAAAACCGCAATCCGCACAAAGGGTTCATAACTTGTCTTTCGATGGTGCTCGCCGGCGTGATTGGCAATATGATAGATTGTATGTTTTACGGCATAATATTCTCGCAGTCAGGTAATTCCGTTGAAATGATATCCGAAATATTTCCCATAACGGGCGGCTACGCCACATTTCTGCAAGGCAAAGTAGTTGATATGCTACAATTCCCAATCCTGTCGTCAATCTACAACATCGCCGACGTTGCAATCACAGCGGGCTTGGTACTGATGGCAATATTTTGGAAGCGGTATTTTCCGAAAAAGGAAAAAGCGTGATATTTGGATTTGTGCAGAATTTTGGGCGTTTTATGTTTGGATTTGTGCAAAAATTTGGTCATTTTATGTTTGGTTTTGTGCAAAATCCGCCCCCACGTATACACAGATCTAATGGCAATATGCAACCCATTATATTCCTCGTCGGCAAAACGCACTATTTTACAAAAATCCGACTTCTAAAACGCACTATTTTACATTTTTTCTCTTCCCAAAACGCACTATTTTACATTTTTTCTCTTCCCAAAACGCACTATTTTACAAATTTTCGCTTTCAAAAACGCACTATTTTACATCCCCCCTTCTCTCCTATCCCCAAAAATAGGTATCGGCGGCACTGTGGCGGAGGCAAAATATCCCTACAAATTATATTTGCCAATGCCGTGGGTTATTCGTATTTTTGCATTGATAAAAAATTAAACTTTATGCAACAATCAAATCTGTTAAAATCCCTGACCGACGAGGGTATCGAACTTTTAAAAAATCTAATACGCACGCCGTCGGTATCGCGCAGTGAGGATAAGACTGCCGAACTGATATTCAACTACTTAAAGAATCACGGCGTGGCGGACGTTTACCGACACCTTAATAATGTATGGGCTGTGAGCAAAAATTTCGACGAAAAAAAGCCCACTATCCTCTTTAACTCGCACCACGACACGGTGTTACCTGCCAAAACTTACACTCGCGACCCATTTTCGCCCGATGTGGAAAACGGCATTCTCTATGGTCTCGGCTCAAACGATGCGGGCGGACCGGCTATTAACCTGCTCACCACGTTTCTTTACTTTTACAATAATGAGCAATTACCTTATAATCTGATAGTTGCCATTACCGCCGAAGAAGAAAATTCAGGCGACAACGGTGTGCAAAGTATATTAGACAAACTTTCGCCTATTGAATTTGCCGTTGTGGGCGAACCTACCTGTATGGAAATATCTGTGGCAGAGAAAGGTATATTGGTTCTCGACTGTCTGGCTCACGGCAAAACAGGACACGCCGCACGCAACACCGGCATCAACGCTATCTACAAGGCTATGGACGACATCGCGTGGTTTAAAAACTACAAATTTGAAAAATCGTCGCCGTGGCTTGGCGATGTAAAATGCACAGTAACAGGCGTTAACGCAGGCACTTTGCACAATGTTATCCCTTCGGAATGTTCGTTTATGGTAGACGTGCGCATCACCGAAAAATACACTCACCAAGAGGTTTTAGACATTATCCGTCGCGAAATTCCCAACAAAGACACCGAGGTAAAGCCCCGTTCGTTTAAGTTGAAATCGTCGCATATAGATGAAAATCACCCGTTTATACAGTTGGCAGCAAAACGTGGATTCAAGTTGTTTGGTTCGCCCACCACATCCGACCGCGCCGTTATGCCATACGCAAGCCTCAAAATGGGTCCTGGCGACAGCAACCGCTCGCACACAGCCGACGAGTACATTCTGTTAAGCGAAATCACCGACGGAATAGAAAAAACCGTATCCTTGTTTGAAGAATTTTTTAAAGTAAAATCATAATACACTATATATTAAATATTTATACAAAATAATTATTTCATTTTTATTATGAAAATTTCAAAAATTCACGCAAGAGAAATCCTCGATTCAAGAGGCAACCCCACAGTAGAGGTTGATGTAACATTAGAAAACGGCGTAATGGGCCGTGCAGCAGTACCGTCGGGCGCATCTACCGGCGAAAACGAAGCACTCGAACTCCGAGACAAAGAAAACAAAGGCCGTTACCTTGGCAAAGGCGTTTTAAAAGCCGTAGAAAACGTCAACACCATTATCGCACCCGCGTTGGTAGGCGATTGTGTGTTTGACCAAAGAGCGTTAGACTACAAAATGATAGCCTTAGACGGCACCAAAACCAAGTCGAAACTTGGTGCAAACGCTATTCTCGGCGTATCGTTAGCAGCAGCCAAAGCGGCAGCCAACGCCTTGAACATTCCCCTCTACCGTTACATCGGCGGTTGCAATTCGTACACTCTCCCGCTGCCTATGATGAACATTATCAACGGCGGAGCCCACTCCGACGCACCTATCGCATTCCAAGAGTTTATGATAGGTCCTGTTGGCGCAAAAAGCATCAAAGAGGCAGTTAGAATGGGCGCAGAGGTGTTTCACAATCTTGCCAAACTTTTGAAAGAACGCGGACTTTCTACCGCTGTGGGCGACGAAGGAGGTTTTGCTCCGGCTCTCAACGGTATCGAAGACGCTCTCGGCATTATCGTAAAAGCCATTGAGAAAGCAGGTTACAAACCCGGCGAACAAGTGCGCATTGCAATGGACTGCGCCGCAAGCGAATTTGCTACTCAAAAAGACGGAAAATTCTTCTACAACTACAAAGAACTCAAAAACGGTGCTAAAAAAGACCACAACGGCAAAGAATTAGACGTTGACGGACAGATTGCATTCCTCAAAGACCTTTGCGAAAAATACCCCATCTACTCTATCGAAGACGGTCTCGACGAAAACGATTGGGAAGGCTGGGCAAAACTTACAGCAGAACTCGGCGATAAAGTTCAACTCGTGGGCGTCGACCTCTTTGTTACTAATACTCAATTCCTTAGAAAAGGTATCACAAGCAAAGTGGCAAACTCTATCCTTATAAAAGTAAACCAGATTGGCTCGCTTACCGAAACCTTAGAAGCCATCGAACTTGCTCACCGTCACGGATATACCACAGTTACATCGCACCGTTCGGGCGAAACCGAAGACGTTACCATTGCCGACATCGCCGTTGCCACCAACTCGGGACAAATCAAAACCGGCTCAATGTCGCGTACCGACCGTATGGCAAAATACAACCAACTGATCAGAATCGAAGAAGAACTCGGCGATTCGGCTCAGTACAAATTTGAAAAACTCACTGGATTTAAATTGTAAATCATTATAAACTAATTACTTAGTTTTATTTAATTTTATAGACCGTCATCCATTGGCGGTCTATTTTTTTGCCACTTAGTAGTCATTCAAAAAAAATCCCGAAAAAACATTCGGTGGATTGATTATTTTTATAAATTTGCAGCGAATTATATTATAGCGATAACAAAACAAACAAACAAACAAATAGATAGTTTTATGATTTACACAAACGAAGTGCAGCACATGTGCTGTGTTGCAAAAGGCGCAAATCACGCCAATGCTC
>JAFPYT010000098.1 GCA_017394445.1 Bacteroidales bacterium
ATTCAAAAAGTGCTTACCGACCCCGATATCGATGTGGTGGTAGAGACTATGGGCGGCACTTCTAACTTTGTTCACGATACCTGTTTCGGCGTGGTGCACAATGGCAAAAACCTCGTTACTGCCAACAAGGCCCTGCTTGCCGAGCGCGGCGTGGATATTTTTCTGGAGGCGGAAAAACAAAATGTAAAAATCGGATACGAGGCTGCCGTGTGCGGTGCTATTCCTATTATAAAAGGTATCAAAGAGAGCTTCACCGGCGACATTATCAACGAGGTGTGCGGTATTTTTAACGGCACAAGCAACTATATCCTCACTCAGATGCAGCAGAAGGGTCTCGATTTTGATTCTGCTCTTAAACTTGCTCAGCAAAACGGATATGCCGAGGCAGACCCCTCGCTCGATATCAACGGCGGCGACGCAAGCCACACGCTTATCCTTTTGATTAAGCTCGCTTTCGGTATCGACGTGTCGATGGAGCAGCTTGCACGCATCGGTATTCAGAATATTACTAAAAACGACATCGACTTTGCTTCTGAAATCAACGCTTCTATCAAGCTTATCTGTATGGCAAAACGCGAAGGCAATCAGGTGTTTGCCACCGTCCGCCCGATGGCTGTAAAGAACGACAATATTCTCTCAAGTGTAAACTTTGCTGTAAACGCAGTAAAACTCGATGCCGAATATTCCAAAACTCATTTCTTTATTGGCAAGGGCGCAGGTAGCAGCGAAACCGCTATGTCGATTGTATCTGATATTGTGTTTATTGCACGTCACGGTCAGTCGGATACTTACACCGAAAAGAACAATTTCTCTTTGGGTGATGCCAAAAAAATTCAGTTTCCCTATCTGGTATCGTTCAAGACTAAAAATCTTCCCGGCACTACGGGCTTGATTACCACAGCTATTGGCAATCAGCAGATTAATATCGAAACTGTTAGCCACAACCGCTTTAGCGGCGAAACGGCAGATTTTTCTATCGAGACTGCCTCAAGCACCATCGAGCAAATCGAAAAGGCTATCGAAGAAATCAAGTCGCTTAACAAAGACCTTCTTTTGGAAGAACCCAAGGTGCTTCCGATATTGTTTTAATTAATATAAACTCTGAAATAATGGAAAAGATGTATTATTATCGAAACGGCGACCAGCAATACGGTCCCGTATCAATAGACCAAATGCGAGGAGTGGTAACTCCTGATACATACGTATGGGCTGAGGGAATGGCTAATTGGCAACAGATTAGCCAGTTGCCCGATTTGCAAACTCAACTTGGACTTGCTGTGGCTTATCAGCAGCCTACTATGCAAGAGCCTCAACCTTCGTATCAAACTTCTTATCAGTCGAATGATGGATCCAACGGTGTTAAACCTCCAAAACCAAACAACAATATAATTATTTCTATTATTTGTGCCTTGTTTTGTCAGCCTTTAGGTATTATTGCTATTATTATGGCGGTGATGTGTGATTCGGCTTACAACCGTGGCGACTATCAAGAGGCGGAAAAGAAAGCCAAAACTGCTAAGACCCTTGCAACAATTGGTCTTATACTCGGACTTTTGTTTTGGGTTTTCTATATCGGTATGATTGTAGTAGGTACAATCGGAGGTGCATATTCAAGTTATTGATAAAGTGAACAGAAACACGATATTACTCGCCATTGTTGCAATATTGTTTGTGGCAATGGCGATATTTTTTTATGCCAAGTTTAACCCTGAGGGCAGTGGGGTGAGGTTTCCTAAATGTGGATTCTATGTGCTAACAGGCTATAAATGTCCCGGTTGCGGCACACAGCGGGCTCTCCATCACTTTCTCCACGGCGATTTTATCGGGGCTTTTAAGCAAAACGCGCTTGCTTTTTTATCTGTACCTTATTTAATAATGCTATTCTTGGCTCACTACAGCCAGCGTTTTTGCCAAAAATTTCCCCGCGCCGCCTCCGCCCTCAAAAGCTATGTCAGCACTCTGATGGCGGTGGTGGCGATATTCGTATTTTGGATTGCGAGGAATATTTGGGATTTTTAATTAATGCCCAATGATTTTTTTGCAAGGTCAACGGCTTCAGCGCCGCCCGTGTGCTTTATCGGGTTGTCGGATAGTTTTACTACCTTGGTCCAAGCTCCGTTTACCTTTACAGTATCTATTTTAATAACCATATTCAACGGCTTGACTCCCACATCGTTGGTAAAGTTTGTGCCAATGCCGAACGACATTCCTATTCTGCCTTTGCAGTAATCTACAATCTGTTTTACCATATCGGGATTGAGCGCGTCGGAGAATACTATGGTTTTGCTCAACGGATTGATTCTTAGCTTTTTGTAATGCTCGATGGTTTTGTCGGCAAATTCGAGGGGCGAGCCAGAGTCGTGCCTTACTCCGTCAAATAGTTTTGCGTAAAGAGTGTCGAAATCTCTGAAGAATACCTCTGTGGTAAATGTGTCGGAAAGTGCTATACCAAGGTCGCCACGGTATACGTTCACCCAGTTTTCTAATGCGAGCTTGTTGGCAATCTTGTAACCGAACTTGGCAGCGTGAAACATAAACCATTCGTGGGCGTGAGTGCCTATGGGGGTGGTGTTGTATTTCATAGCAAGGTAAACGTTGCTTGTGCCCACAAATCCCGATGTAGAGTAGCGGCTGAGCGCGGCAACAATATCGTCGTGGTTTTCAAACGAATAGCGGCGGCGAGTGCCAAAATCGGCTATCTTTAATCCCATACCGCTGTATGGCTTCATCTTTTCGTCGGCTATCTGCGTGCGTTTTTCCTTGGGGTAGGGGAGGGCTCCCGTCATCTTAAAGAAAAGTTCGCTAATAATTGCCATCAAAGGCACTTCCCACAATATTGTGCGATACCACAAACCTTCAATCATTACTTCAAGTTTGCCTCCTTCTTGAGTGATTTTCACCTCGTTAGGGTCAAAACGGTATCCTGCCATAAAATCTAAATACGCCGGCGGCAGGTAGTAGCAGCGTGTTTTCAAAAATTCGTGCTCCTCTTGGGTGAGTTTCAAATCTGCCATAGAGTCCACTTCTTGTCTGAGCGCCTCGGCAAAGCCTTGCGGAAACTCGTCGCCGCCTCGGTTGGTAAACTTGTAGCGTACATAATCTGCCGGAAACAGCGAAACCGCTCCGTATTGCATTGTAAATTTGTACAAGTCGTTGTCGGTAAAGTGCTTGATGATCATAATTACTTAAGTTTTGGTTACTATAATATATAAGGTGTGTATATCACAAACCAAAATTACGAAAAAAATCATTAGCGCGAGCATATTTTTTAAGATATTAACATACAAACCCTCAACGATTACCATTATGTTTCAAATTTTTGTATCCATCCGCCCCGCCATTAACGCCAAGTTTTGGAGCAAGCTATCCAAATTTTCCACAATTAACGCCAAGTTTCGGAACAAACTATCCAAATTGCCCGCCATGAACGCCAATTTTAGCTGCAAACTATCCAAATTACCCACGATGAACGCCATTTTTTTATAAATTCTAATAATTATGTAAAAAATATCAAAAATTCTTTAAAAAATATCATCGCCTACAATATGCTGTAAAAGCGATTTTAGAAAAAAATCAAAAAAAGTTGTTAAAAAGTATAATAAAAGTTTGGAGATTTGATTTTTTTATATTATCTTTGCAGTGTCAAAAAAAATCAGAAAGGCGTAAGTCCGGACTAACATAGTAAACAGCTTTAAATATTGAGAAAACGTCCGGCAGCCGAGTACGACAATTGGCGACAAAATTTTATATTAAACAAAACATTTTTATACAACAACAAAAATTTTTAAGTAATGAGTAAAATTAATTTTTTAAATTCTGCGCGTTTAAGTAATCGCGAAACAGTAGCTTTCCTGTCGCAGGTAATCGAATCGTCTAAGATGGTTGATTCTGAAAGCAAAAACGAATTGTTTGCAAATCTTGAACAAGACATCAAGGCATTTAGCGCCACTTTGCAAAACGACAGTACGGTTGAACGTACAAAGGTGATTGTAGAAACAGTTACCAAAATGAAAAAGTATGTAGACTCTATCAACCTTGTTTCTAAAGGCTTTATGTCGAGTCTCGACGCCGACCGTAGTGCCGCTGCTTCTAAAATCAATGCAGTGATAGCCAAATATGGTGTAATCAACGCCTCATACGTGGATAACGCTGTTAAAATCAACCATATCGTCGACGACTTGCTTAAACTTGGCAAATCTGTGCTTCAGGCAATACTTGTAGACGATATTGTGGATGCCCTCGCCAACACAGGTGTAGAATTTGTAACCCTCTACAACGAACGAAACCAATACAGCGTAAGCATTCTCGGATCTATTGCCAAAACTCGTAATCAGGCTACCGAATCGTACAAAAACCTTGTAACTTACATCAATGGTGTGTCGATTCTTGAACCCGAAAAATACGTCTCCTTTATCGACGAGGTTAACGGTATAATTGCTAAATTTGCAATGCTTTATCCTCACGTCAAAAAAGAAGGCGAAAATTCAGAAACTGTCAGCCAACCCGTTGACACCACTGAGCCTGAAACCAATATAGAAAACTGTTAACGTTTTTCATTGTTTAAAATTTAAAGTTTATATTTATTTGTGTGTAAACCGCCTGCGGAAAAATGCAGGCGGTTTTTTTTTGCCCGTTGATAATTCAAATTTTTTATAATTAGAAAAAAAAATGCAAAAAACATTTTTCAGTTAAAAATATTATCCATAATTTTGCACGTCCGATTTATTATCCATACTTCAGATAGAAGTAGTTAGAAATTAATAAGTTAAATTTTAAAAGTTAAAAAAAGTGGATTCATTAAGTTACAAAACAGTATCGCTCAACAAGGCTACCGTACAGAAAGAGTGGCTCTTGGTAGACGCGACCAACCAGACTTTGGGTCGTTTCGCATCCAAAGTGGCCATGCTGTTGAGAGGCAAATACAAAGCCTCGTACACACCGCATGTAGACTGCGGCGACAACATTATCGTCATCAACGCAGAAAAAATTAGATTAACAGGCAACAAATGGGCTCAGAAAGAGTACGTTCACCACTCTCTCTATCCGGGCGGCCAAAAAATCGAAATCGCAAAAGATTTCTTCAAAAAGGCTACCGGTCCTGAGCGCATTATTGAAAAGGCAGTAAGAGGTATGCTCCCCAAAAACAAACTCGGAGACGCTATCTTGCGCAACAACCTTAAAGTTTATCAGGGCGAGCAGCATCCCCACGAGGCTCAGCAGCCCAAACTCATCAACTTAAACGATCTTAGATAATCATGGCAGAAGTTACAAACAAAGTAGGCAGAAGAAAAGCCGCTATCGCGCGCGTTTTCGTAACTCCCGGCAAAGGAGAAATCAAAGTTAACGGAAAAGACTACAAAGAGTACTTCACAGTGCCGCAGTTTCAGCAAGTAGTAGTTCAGGCTTTGGCTCAAATCAACCAAGCTGAAAACTACGACGTAAAAGTAAACGTATGCGGCGGTGGTTTCAAAGGTCAGGCTGAGGCTATCCGCTTGGGTATCGCCCGCGCCCTCGTTGAAATCAACCCCGAAGACCGCGTAGCTTTGAAGAAAGAGGGATTCCTCCGTCGCGACTCCCGCGTCGTTGAACGTAAGAAACCCGGTCGTCCCGGCGCACGCAAACGCTTCCAGTTCAGCAAGCGATAATTTTAGTTTAGTATCCAAACTGACGAGACCACTGGCGCAAGAGATTTGCCCCTTTGCTACCCGGCAGTTGATTTTAAGTAGAACGTAAACAAAACACCAATTAAAATGGCAGTAAATTTCGAAGATTTATTAAACGCAGGTGTACATTTCGGACACTTGAAAAGAAAATGGAATCCTGCAATGGCCCCTTACATCTTTATGGAAAAGGGCGGAATCCACATAATTGACTTACACAAAACAGCAGCCAAGCTCGAAGAGGCAGCCGCTGCTATCAAACAAATTGCTAAATCGGGCAGAAAAATCCTTTTTGTTGCTACCAAAAAGCAGGCTAAAGAAATCGTAGCAGAAAAAGTTAAGGCTATCAATATGCCTTACGTTACCGAACGTTGGTCGGGCGGTATGCTCACCAACTTCCCCACTGTACGCAAAGCCGTTAAAAAAATGACTACCATCGACAAGATGGCTTCCGACGGCACTTTCGACCAGCTTTCTAAGCGCGAAAAACTTCAGATCAACCGTCAGCGCGAAAAACTCGAGAAAAACCTCGGTTCTATCGCCGACCTTACCCGCGTTCCTGCAGCTCTTTTCGTTGTAGACGTTACTAAAGAAAAAATCGCCGTTAAAGAGGCTAAGAGACTCCGTATCCCCGTATTCGCTATGGTGGACACCAACTCTAACCCCAACGACGTTGACTTTGTAATCCCTGCTAACGACGACGCTGCAAAATCTATCTCTATCGTTCTCGACGTTATCACCGGCGCTATTGCCGAGGGTGTTGCAGAGCGCAAGATAGAAAATCCTGAAAAGGACAACGCTAAGGGTGCCGACAGCAAGCACGGCAAAGTTCGCAAAACTCGTGCCCGCAAGGGTGGCGACGATGCTAAGGCCGACGACGCTAAAGCAGACGCTGAAAATACAGAAGATAGCAACAACTAATACAATAAGCCTTTCCGCCGCGCCTATGGCGGAAGGGCGTTTTTTTCTAACCCCATAAATCATTATTAAAATGGCTGAAATTAAAGCAGCTGAGGTTATGAAACTCCGCGGCATGACTGGCGCTGGTATGATGGACTGCAAAAAAGCCCTCATAGAAAGCAATGGTGACTTCGACGCCGCTATCGACATCCTCAGAAAAAAAGGACAGAAAATCGCAAGCAAACGTGCCGACCGCGACGCTAAAGAAGGTTGCGTTCTCGGTGGCGTGTCTGCCGATGGCAAAAAAGCATATATCGTTTCGCTCAACTGCGAAACCGACTTTGTGGCTAAAAACGCCGACTTTGTAAAACTCACCAACGATATTCTCGCTGCAGCTATCGCCAATGATCCTGCCGACGCCGACGCTCTCAAGGCTCTCCCTTACGGCAAGGGTACTATCAACGACGAAATCATGAACCAGAACGGCGTTATCGGTGAAAAAATTGAGCTCGGTTTCTACGGCAAAATCGCTGGCGACCAGGCTGTAGTTTACAACCACATGGGCAACCGCCTTACAGCAGCTATCGCTTTCAACAAGGCTGCCGATGCTACCGTGGCTAAAAACGTGGCTATGCAAGTAGCCGCTATGTCGCCAATGGCTATCGACAAAGACGGTATCGACCAAGAGGTTATCAACAAGGAGCTTGAGGTTGCTAAAGAAAAAACCGTTCAAGAGCAGATTCAAAAGAAGGTTGAGGCGGCTCTTAAAAAAGAAGGCATCAATCCCGCTCACGTTGACTCTGACGACCACATCGCTTCTAACATCACCAAAGGTTGGATTACCGAGGAGCAGGGCGCTAAAGCTAAAGAAATCAAGGCTAAAATCGCCGCTGAAACTGTTGTTCCCGCCCAGATGATCGAGAACATCGCCAAAGGTCGTATCAACAAATTCTACGAGGAGAACACTCTTCTCAACCAGAAGTTTGAACAGGACAACAAAATCACTATCCGCGAATACCTCAAACAGAGCGACAAAGACCTCACCGTTACTGCTATGCTCCGTTTCGGTCTTGGCAACTAATATTTGTTGTAAATAAGATTATAAAAAAAACCACGGCATCAAAACCGTGGTTTTTTTATTTTATATGGATTTGGTTTTATTTCTTAATACCTAATTTCTTGGCTATGTCGGCGGGAATTGCGTCTTTGTGAACAAGAAAATCCATTGTCTTGTAGGCTGCAAAAGCTTTTGAAATATACCATGTGCCTTTGTATTTATTGTCGGTGCCCCAGCTGTTTTTTACCATATAATAGAGTTTGCCGTTCTGGTCTTTGGCAAGTCCGTAGATGAGCATACCGTGGTCGTCGGTGGTTTCCCAATTGTCGTATGCTATTTGGCGCATCTCTTGGGTGGGAGTGATTTCGGGCAACGGTTTTGATGTAAGGTAAGCCTTCTTTTCGTTGGTGTTCATACCAGTCCAGCGGGCTTGGTCGCTGCCGATGGTAGATGTGTTTTTAACATCGGGACAAACGCCGATGCCGTTGCGGTTGAATCCCTGCTCGCTAACGTCGGCACCCCATGCCACGGTGTAACCTTTGTCTACGGCATTGTCGATAATGCGCATCATATCGTCCATTGGCACATTGTAAGGTGCGTCCCAACGCCAGTTGTCTTGAACCTCGATAATGAACTTTTGGTAAAATGGATGGTGGGTGTATGATGTTATCGAAACATAATCATCGAAATTAAGTCCGAGCGATTCGGCAAACGATTTTGGAGTGTACTCTTTGCCTTTGTAGGTGAACTTTTCGGGACAAACGCCAAGATATGCGTCGTAAACTGCTTTGAGAGATTTTTTCCAGTTGGGCGAAATCTTTTTAGCATCGCTTTTGGCAATAGCCGAAACAATGCCGCCAGCCACTTTGTCCATCTCGTTGTTGTTTGGTAGCGAATCGCCGCTGAGGTTTCCCATAGAGGGCATTGCCTCTTGAGGAATTATGCCATAATTTTGCATACAGAAAAGCACATCGTAGGCGCTTCCTCCCGGGCTGAACGAAACGTCGCCGTGGGTTCGTACAGCCTTGTCGGCGCGGTCTTCCATAGTTTTGTGCACTACGAATGCCTCGCTAAAATCGTATTCGCCTTTGCCGAGACGAATTAATTCTGCCTCAAAAAACGACAGTGTGCTGAAACACCAGCATGTGCCGCTCTGATATTGGTTTTTTACTGATGTAATGGGAATGGTCTTTACTGTTGTGAATTTAAATTCCTCGTCCTGTGCTTGAGCCAATAAGGATACACAGGTTAATGCGGCTGCAATTGCCGCAGTTTTTTTAATACTACTCATTATCAATATTTATTAATTGTTTTAATCTCTACTCTTCGGGCTTGCGCATAATGGCGTAAATCTCAAATGCAAAGCCAAATAGCACCACGATGGGAGCGAGGGTGATGCGGCGGAATGAGAATATCTCTTCGTTGAATACGTTGGGGTCGTCGCTTGCGCCTCCTGCCATAAGTATAAAGCAAAATACTATGATGGCAAATCCTATGATTAGGAGTTTGTAGTTGAGTTTTCCAAAAGCGAAACCTTCGTCGTTTTGAGGTTCGGTATTTTTGTTTTCTTGTTCCATAATGCTTTAATTTTATAAGTTAAAAATATTAGAAGATGGGCGGCGGCCTAAAATTTCGGCACACGAGAAAAACGATGTCATGCTTACTCCCAATATGCCGTGGAGGTTGAGGTTTTGACCTGTAAGCCAAAGATTTGGTATAGGTGTTTTGGGCGTGAGCAAGGTATACATCAGTTTATCGTGGTCTTTTATTATGCCAAAAGCCGACCCGTTTTCGGTAGCTGTGTAGTCGCGGTAGGTGAGGGGAGTGGATGTGTATATCGATTCCACTGAGTTTTTCAACTCAGGTATGTATTGGTTTACAATGTTGATTAGCTGAACCGCCTTACGTGCTTTGAGTTCGTTGTATTCAGAGCAGCGGTTCATGGGCGTTGAGTCGGCAAATTTTTCCACATCGCTCCAAAGCATAGGTGTAAGTAGGTCGATATTGTCGGCATAATCACCACTTAGAGGCGGGGCAAAACTTACAAGCACGCACTGTGGCTGTTGGTCGGCAGGGATATTGCCTTCTTCCCAAACGTCGTTGCCTCGGTGGATATAAATGTTACGGTTGAGGTAACGGAGGTGTCCGGGTTTGAGTTTTATGTTTACGGTAAACATGCCGAATGTGTTTTCGAGCGATGTTATGCGTTTTTTGTAAATCTTTTTGATAAACGATGAATTTTGAGCAAGGCGTAATGTGGCGGCGGGATGAGCGTTTGAAATCACGTAGCGGGTTTCTACAGGGTCGCGGCCTTCGATTTCTACTTTTGATATTCTGCCGTCTTCTTCCACAAGGTTGGTAACACGTGCGTTTACTATTACTTCGCCGCCAAACTTTTTGATGCTGTCGGCAAGCGATTTGGCTATCAACATTCCTCCGCCTTTGATGCGGTATGCGCTTTGGATATACGAACTGTTGATTTGCGCAAATGTGTATAGCGGCAGACGAGCCTTGTCTAATTCAAGTTTTGCCGATGTGCCCGAAAGCACATTTTGCAATACGGGGTCCGAAATTGTGGATGTAAGGTAGTTGTAAGCGTTTTTTCCTAAGAGAGTTTCGCCGGCGAGGTTTTGTTCGGGGTCGCGGTCGAAACTTTCAAAAATGCCTTCGCCCACCTGACGCAAAAATTCGGTGTAAGATTTTAGTTGAGCTGCAGAATCGGGAAAATATTCCGTCATCTTGTTGCAAAAATTGTCGTAGCCGTTTACCAGCATATACGATTTATCTTGATAGATAATTTCGTCGAATCCGTTGGTATCAAGTTTTTGCCACGGCAAATCCATTAAACCAAAGTATTTGAAAATGCGGTTGAGCGGCTGACCTTCGTCTAATCCGCCGATGTAGTGAAATCCTGTGTCAAACTTAGTGTTCTTGCGGGTGAATGTTTGGATACAGCCACCTATCAAGCGGTTTTGTTCTAAAACGCACACTTTCATGCCCTGTTTTGCAAGTATGTATGCGCATTGCAGACCGCCAAGACCTGCACCGATTACTACTACATCGTATTTTTGCATGGCTAACTGGTATTATTTTTCGGCAACAGTGCCGCTGAGGGTCATGTAAGTGGTTTCGCCGTAAAAAATAGTTGCAGATACTTTTGTGGTGTCGGCGGCATCGCAAGCCACCTTGATATTAAGCACTGGCGAACCCGATGGCGTTACCATAGCGGTTAATCGGCAACGATCTATTGCTGTAAAAGTCAAACGTTTAGATTGTGCGTCTTCAACACATTCTTTAATCATTTGAATAGTGCATACACCCGGGGTAATGGGCTTTTGAGGAAAATGTCCTTTGTATACATCGTGGTTTTGGTTGAGTTTTACGGTGTATATGTGGCTACCATCGCTTTCGGTTGTATGGTTTTCTATTGCGTAAAAATCTTTGATAAGCATTTTCGGCTGTTTTATTTGGTTGACGATTTTGGCAGGGGAATGTTCCAATGTTTTTTCCATTCCACCACAAAGTCGGGATTGGAAGTTTCAAAAGTTCCAGAGCGCGACACAAACAATTGCGTGGTTTCGGCTTCAATAATAACGGCATTGTCGGCGGGGCGTGTTACAATGTAGCGAAAAACCATTTTAGCAGCCTTTGTGGGCACGTAGGTGATTTTGATGTTAAGCTTGTCGCCAATGCGTGCCGAGTTGCGGTATTTGATGTGCATATCTACCACAGGAGCTGTGTATCCGCTGTTAAAAATGTGCAGATATTCAAAATGGTATTTGTCGCCAAATGCCTCGCGGGCGTTTTCCATGTATTTTACATAGTTGCCGTGCCATACCATCTGTATAGCGTCAAGGTCGTAAAAAGGCACTGTAAAATCGATAGTTACCGACAGTTCTCCGTTTTCGGTTTTGGCATCCATTGCTATTTGTCCATGAAAATTTTCATTTTGCACACTGCCACAGTAACGCCGTTTACCTTAGATTCGGCGTTCATAAGAGTAATGTTCATGGCTTGCGACACAACTGTCATGTAGGTTTCGATGTTGTCGCCTGTTTTTGGAAGTGCTGATTGCAATGCAAATTTTTTGATTTCGGCAATATAGCCCAACACGATTGGACGCTTGTTGATCCAGTCGTTGTATCCCGCAAAGGTAGCGGCGCTCTGAGCAATGTGCTCAATAAGTCCGGTTTCGGAGAGCACGCCGTCTTCTACAAAAATGTTGCTATCAGCCACGGTGAGACCTGTCTCCACGTCGTTTTCCGACACGGAGAACAGTTTATCTACCATGAGCATAGGCTCGCGTTGCGGAATAAAGGTTTTTATTCCGTCGCCCGCATAAAGTACGGTTTTAGCCATGTCTTACGCGTTGGTTTTTTCGTATACAAAATCGTAGAGGTTTTGGAATGTCTTTACCTGTGCAACACTCTGTCCTTTGATTTCTACACCAAACTCTTCCTCAATAACGGCAATCATGTCTACGAGGCTGAGGCTGTCGAGTTGAAGGGTGGCTTTGATCTCTTTTTCGGGAGCGATTTCGCTTTCTTCTACTTCAAATTCGTTGGCAAGTACAGAGTTAATTTTTGCGATGAGTTCGTTTTTTTCCATTTTTATAGAGTGTTTGTTTATTAATATTTTATATCTATTTTCAAAGTGCAAAGATTATAAAAAAATTCGTTAACGGCAAAACATTTGTTTGAAAAAGTGCAAAATCGCACCAAATATCGGCTCAAATATGCAAAAAAAAAGAGCCCGTTATCACAACGGACTCATGAAAAGAATGGATGATGAATGAATGAAATGTAATTATAAGTTCTTGACTATGAGTGTCGAATTTGTTCCGCCAAAGCCAAACGAGTTAGAGAGGAACATATCAAAATGTGCCGATACTCTTTGACCCGGAATATTAAGTTTTGCGGAATCTTCGTCGGGATTTTCAAAGTTGAGGTTGGCTGCCACAAAATCGTTTTTCATCATAAGGGTTGAATAAATGATTTCGCTTGCACCTGCCATCCACATTTCGTGACCAGTCTGGCTCTTGGTAGATGTAACGTAAGGCTTGCAGTCGCCAAAGATTTGCGAAATTGCTTTTGCCTCGTTCATATCGCCGATGTGGGTTGAAGTTGCGTGTGCGTTGATGTAGCCTATCTCTTTGATATCCACGTTAGAAAGGCGGAGACAGTTTTCCAACGATTTAGCAGGTCCTGCAACGTTGGGCGATGAGATATGGTCGCCGTTCGACGAGAATCCCCAGCCTTTGATTTCGGCTATGATGTTGGCACCGCGTTTTACTGCGTGCTCGTATTCTTCGATAATTACTGTAGCGGCACCACCACCGGGTACAAGTCCGTCGCGGTCGCGGTCGAACGGGCGAGATGCTTTTGTAGGAGCGTCTTCGCGGATTGAGAATGCGCTAATACCGTCGAAACTGCCTACTGCGTAGGGGTTTACTTCTTGAGCACCACCACATACCACCATATCTTCCAATCCGTTGCGGATAAGCAACGAACCAAGACCGATTGCATGGCTACCGCTTGCACAAGCACCCGAAATTGTAAGGTTGATACCTCTGAGGTGGAATATGCAACCAAGGTTCATAGTAACGGTAGAGTTCATCGATTGGAATATACCGCCAGAACCGATAAGGGTTGTGTTCTTTTTCTTCAACATAGTTTCCACGCTTTTGTAAACGGGCTCTGCGCTACTGTCGTTGCCATAGAGCAGACCTACGCTGTTGGCGTCTAAATAGTCTTGATCTATTTTGGCATTGTTGAGAGCCTCAACTGTGGCTACGTATGCGTATTTGGCCTGTTCGGGCATAAAAACACGTTGAGCGCGAGATAGTTGTCCTTTCAGGTCGGGAACGTCGAGTTTCGATGTAAGTCCTGAGCGGAATCCCATTTCCTTGCGTTCGGGGTCTAAAACGATACCCGACACGCCGTTGTAAAGCGAGTTTTTAACTTCGTCAAGATTTTTACCGAGACACGAGTATATACCCATGCCGGTGATTACTACTCTTTTTTCCATGTATTTTTTGTTAAAATGTTGTCTAATTTTTCAAATAAACGTTTTCTTAGTTCTATAGTTTCGGCAAGACCGCTGCCTCGCCGTTTGTTTTGGCTGCGTTTTGATTTGATGCGGAATCGCCATTCGCGTTTTAACCCTATGAAAGTCTGCCGGTAGTTCCATGCAAACAATCCTAAAAACGGCAATAGTATTACGTGTATTGTGGCATAGAGCCAGTCCCAAAAGTATCCTTCCAAGACGAAGAAGATGCTGTAGACCAGCGGAAACGCTATGAGCGCACCCACGGCGAACCTTATGCCACCCACAAACATTGTCATGTGTCCGTTGCCTGCTTTGAATTTTTTTGTTAGCGGCTGTGGCGACAAAAATATTAAAATATTCGGTATCGACGCTGCTATAAACAGCGGAAACAAGCATATCAGCGATAACAACTGAAATATAAATTTGCCTTTGCGGAACGGAATATCAAAATTGTCGTCTACTATTTTAAAGCGTTTGCAATTTTTTTTGAGGGTTGCGGCATCGTTGTATACGTCTTCTATTACCTCTGGCTTTTCGGCTTTTACGGCTTCAAGTTCTTTAAACAGAGCCTTGTCGGATTCCAACTTGTCGGGCAGGTAGGCAGGGTCGCCGCCGCAGAGTTTGCAATAGCGTTTGCCGTAAGTTTCGCGTATGTGGTCGATGGTGTCGTAATTGTCTAAGTCGGTGATGTTGAGCATCATTTCCGAAATTTGTTTACGAACTTCGGCGTTGACGTTGCGTTGTACGGTGCGGGGTTTGGTTTGAAACAGCTCGTAATATGGCTTGAGCGAAATAGGTTTGCCGCACACAATCATCATATCTTCGCGAAACTTAAAATAGTTGCTATAATGATTGCAGATTGGCAATATTTGTATGTCGGTTTGAAAATTATCTTTTTTGGCTGCATCAAACGCCATGCGCAAGTATCCGAGCGAAAATTCGCCGAGCCAACGTTTGTCTTGGTTTAATGCTTCGGGGAAAATCAAAACCGAACCGCCAGAAAGCAATCTGTCGGCAGCTTCGGCAAAAATATCGTAATTGTTTTTGAGAGCATCCATGCCATCAAACTCTATACGGAATGCTGGCAGTAAGTATATGCTACGCAACATTTTACCAATTATCGGACGGTTGAATGCATCGGCACGGGTAAATATGCTTACAATGCGGTCGCGGAATGCAAATTCTACTCCGAGCGCATCGTTGAGGGCATTTTGATGGTTTGACGCTATGATAAGAGGAGTGCCTTTGGCGGGGGTATTCTCTCTGCCTATTACGTATATGTGCTTGTAATATACGTTGTTGTGCAGTATTCTCAGGTAATTGCGCATTATCCTGAAAAATGCTTCTCCTAATATGCTTCTCTTTTTCTTTTTCAGCATTTGGTAGGATTTAGTTGGTTTGGCGGAATTTGTCCGCTAAATGAAAACGTTTAATTAGGCGTTGTATTGCAAACTTGCCCGTAACGAGCGCGTTTGGCAGTCCGCCCGGTGTTTGAAGCCACTGTCCGGCAAGGCAAAGATTGTCGATGCCTTCCACATTGCCGTGGTGCACAAGTTTAGGCGCGTAGGGTGTTTGTATAAAGCCCATATACGAACCTTTGTACGACCCTAAATAGCGGTTGAAACTTTTTGGAGTGCAAATTTCTACAAGCGAGAGTTTGCCTTGGTATTGTGGGTAGTGCTTTTCTAAGCGTTGTTGTATTTCTGATGCAATGCGCTGTTTTTCGGCTTTGTAGGCTTCGGGGTCTTTGTATAGGTTTTCCCAATATTGATATTCGTCGTCGTGCTGCACCATAAGTATCTGAATGATGCCTTTGCCTTCGGGAGCGAATCCGGGTTGGTCGGCGTAGTTGTTTACAATCACCACATTGTGTTCGCGGTCAACAATTTTGTATGGTTCGCAGTTGAATATTTCCATGGTGGGAATGTCGTTTGTGGGACAATCCACTCCAAAATATATGGTTATATTGCTAAATACCGGATGTGTTTTGGTGTTGGCGAATGCTTGTTTTAGGTTGTTGTCCATATAGTTATGGCCTATTAAATCAAACGCAACTTTAAGGTCGGTGGCAATTACCACATAATCGGGTTCTACCGATGTTCCGTCGGTAAAATTTATTTTTGTAATTTTTTTGTTGTCGATTTCGGTGTTGAGTGCTTTTTTCTTTACCGAGATTTTTCCGCCGAGGCTCAAATACTTGTCGCGCATACGGTTGGTAATAGTGTCAGACCCGCCACGAGGAAGGTCGGCATTGCCCATCGAAAACATAGCATACATATAGAATGCCGAAATTACATAAAACTGCTTGGGTACGTAGTTGTATATAATTTGGTGAATTATAGGACTTTTTGACAGTTTGGCGTATTCCTCTAAAGTAAGTTTTTTGTATTTGGCAAATGCGGGAATTACTTTCAGCATTTTAAAAAGCATTTTCATGTTTCTACAAAAACCCATCTGTTCTTGAGGAAACATTGATGGCAATTCTATAGCCTGAAATTTTTTTATCAACTTAATCAAGTTGTTTATTTCTTTGTGGTCTTCGGGAGCTATAGACAGTAGTTCTTGACGCATTTTTTCAAGGTCGCGCCAAACGTGTGCCTTAACGCCGTCGATATCCACTTGAAGGAAATAGTCGTGGCGGATTATATCTTTTTCGGGGTCTTGGATTACTCCCACCTCTTGCCACACTTTATATATTTCTTTTTGGGGCGAAGTGCCAGTCATCCAGTGCACGCAGTTGTCGATGTGGAATCCTTTGCGTTTCCACGATGTGCACTGCCCGCCCACAACGGAATGAGATTCAAAAATTTCGCTCTCTATGCCGTTCATTTGCGCGTAGATGCCCGCTGCAAGCCCGGATATGCCTCCGCCTATTATTGCTAATTTTGCCATTTAATTGTAGTTCGATATATATTATCGGTAATTTGCGCAAATTTATGGCTTTTTTTTCTTAAAACAAATAAAAAAACAATAAAAGCGGATTTAAATGCATAAATCCGCTTTCTGAGATGTTATGAGTTTATGCCGGAAGTTATTTGGCGTTTTTGAGAAGCCAAACTTCAAGTCCGGGTTGTTTTTTCTTAATGTTGTTGTATTGTGCGATAATGTCGTCGGCTTTGTCGCTTGATCCTACATATACGCGGTGTTGGTCGCCTACTGTTAGAATTTTTGAGCCGGGGAGTTCGCGCTGACGTTTTTGTGCGTTTTTAATTGTGGTAAAGCTTCCTGCTATTAGATAGTATTTTTTAAATTCGCTTCCTATATTTAAAGGTGTGGTCGAAAAGCCTGCGTCTAATAGAGTTTTTGTTTCGGGGTCGTCTACCACTTCGGTTTCGCCAAGGTCGGGAACTGTTGGCTTGGGTGTGGTAACTTCTTGTGCTGGTTCGGTGTTGCTTTGAGTGTTTTCTACCTTCGGTTTTGAACCAAACAGACCTGCTACCCATTTGTTTACCGGATCCATATATAATATATAAAGTGTGATAAGCGCAGCTATCGGCAATAGAATCAACAGCCATTTTAATACGCCGCTCTTTTTCTTTTCGGTTCCTTTTGGTTCAGAATCGGGTTTAGCTTCTTTAACAGTGGTTTTAACTGTGGATACTGTGGTGGTGGTAGATATTGTACGCTTTGTGGCTTGCACTTTACCCTTTGATGTGCGGGCTTGAGCTTTGGCTGCTTCTACTTCCACTGGGTCCATGCCGTAATTATCAATCATAAGGTTGTTGGGCACTGATTTGATAATTGTGGCTCCGCTATCGTCGCGTGCAATAATGCCCACTTCGTCGAGGGTAACTGATTCGCCTTTGTCTAATTTTTCTTTGGTTTCTTTTACAAATTGCTCTATCTGCAGACGTGCTGTGGTTTGGTTTACAGGTTGATTCTGCATAATGTATGTTTCGAGCATATTGTCTTTGTCGGTGGTTTTGCCAGTGTCGAGCTTTACGATTTTTGATGGCGGATAGATAGTGCCGGTTTTCTCGTCTAACTGTGCGGGCTGGTATTGGGTTTCTAAAGTTCCCAATCCGGGTATGGTTATACTCTCTTGAGTGAGTAGTATGTCTTTGAATAATTCGTTAAGATTTGTCATAATTGTTGCAGTTTCTTTTACTTGCTTGTTGCTTGTTGGTTGAAATCTTCATTTGCAAATATACTAAATTTTAATTATATCAAACTTTTTTTTCTGTTTTTTTTATTGAGAGATTTTTTTTTGTAATTTTGAGTTCTAATTAAAAATATTGATATGAAAAAAATTCTTGTTACCGGAGGTGCCGGATTTATTGGCTCTCACACAGTTGTGGAACTCCAACAAAAAGGTTATGAGGTGTTTATCGTCGACAACCTGAGTAACTCTAATCCAAATGTTATCGACAATATCGCCAAAATTACCGGCACAAAACCCGTGTTTGGAAAAGTTGACGTGGCTGTTAAAGACGAACTTTTTGATTTTTTGAAACAGCATCAGGGTATTGAATCGGTGATTCACTTTGCCGCATCTAAGGCCGTTGGCGAATCGGTAGAACAACCTCTGAAATATTACCGCAACAATATCAACGGACTTATCAACGTGTTGGAAGCCATGAAAGAGTTTGGTATCAAAAACTTGGTTTTCTCGTCGTCGTGCACAGTTTACGGTCAGCCCGAAAAACTTCCCGTTACCGAAAACTCACCTATCCAACCAGCTCTTTCGCCTTACGGTAATACAAAACAGATTAATGAAGAAATTATTCACGACTTTGTGGCTGTTAATAAAGGTATTAACTGTATTTGCCTGCGTTATTTCAATCCTATTGGTGCGCATCCGTCGGCTTTGATTGGCGAACTTCCTATCGGTGTGCCTGCCAACCTTATACCTTATATTACTCAAACTGCTGCCGGCATCCGCGAATGTCTAAGTGTTTTTGGCAACGATTACGACACTCCCGATGGTACTCCTATCCGCGATTATATCGACATTATCGACCTTGCTAATGCTCATATCGCAGCCATCAACCGTATGGAACAAGGCAAACAGAAGGGCGCATTAGAGTTCTTTAATGTGGGAACAGGCAACGGACTTACAGTGCTTCAGCTTATTAGCGCATTTGAAAAAGCCACAGGTGTAAAACTCAACTACAAAATTGTTGGTCGTAGGGCTGGCGATATTGAAAAAGTTTGGGCTGATACTTCGTTGGCAAACAAAGAGTTGGGATGGAAAGCTCAAGTACCTATCGAAGAAACGCTCAAAAATGCTTGGCGTTGGCAGCAACGTATTACTAAATAATATTGCATAAAAAAACGATGACAGATTTCTGCCATCGTTTTTTTATGTTGTTATTCTCAGAGGTTAGAATTTGAATGTTAATCCTAAGCCAGTAACATTCTTAAACTGAGTGAGCGAAAAATAGTCGCGATCGTCTTTGGTGATTTTTACGTCCTCGTCGTATACAAGTTCGGAAGTAATGTTAAACGAAAGCCATTTGTTGATTTGCATAGCTATGATAACGTTCCAGTCAACATCGATTTCGTCCATAAAACCGTCTTTGTAAGAGTTGAAGAGAACGAGGTTGGTGCCAAACGAAATGTTTTTGGCAATGTTGTATTTGGCATCAAGTTTAAAATACCAACCAAACTCCGAACGTGCATGTTTGCAAGTGTCAACACCAAAAGCACCTTGTTCTGAAAGAAAATCGTTGAGAACTACAGTTGTTTTACCGCACAGAGGCGAAAGGTAGAACATAAAGTTGTCGGATACCTGATAATCCATACCGACTGTGTAGGTGAGGTAAAGCGGCGACCAACATTCAGAATTAAGAGTAGCTTCTTCTATCTCTTCTTCTACGCCTTCGTCGTTAGTTACTTTTACTTTTTCGTAAGTCCAACCTTTGTCAAACTGGCTCTTGTAGTCAAAAATAGCTGAGTAGTATAGCTTTTTGGCAGCTTGGAAACCGTATTTCGACGAAAATTGAAGTTTGTCGTCGTTTTTGCGGAACTCATCGTATTCGTCGATAAGGCGGATTGTGCCGTATTGAGCTGTAATGGCGTTTTGCCACGAATGTTTGTTTTTGTGATAGTTGGCATTGAAGCTTGCGAGGGCGTTGAGGCCAATCTGCTGGTCGCCACCGGGAGCCCAGTTTACAAGAGCTGTTTGCGAAGCTGTTAACGAGAGCATTCCGCTAAATTTCCA
This sequence comes from Bacteroidales bacterium, assembly GCA_017394445.1. Lineage (GTDB taxonomy): Bacteria > Bacteroidota > Bacteroidia > Bacteroidales > UBA3824 > UBA3824. The sequence goes on from JAFPYT010000098.1 coordinate 19,829, forward strand.
AACCTTTCCGCTGTCAACGTCGGCTTCGGCTTTTGAATCTTTTGCAAGCGAGGTAACTTCTTTGGCTACTTCGTCGGTCTGTGCTAAAAGGGGCAGTGTTAATGCTACTGCTGCCAATGTAAGTACTAAATGTTTCATATTGCTAAGTTTTTGTCTGTTATAAATTTATCTAATGTGTTTGGCATCCACAAAGCGGTAGTAATCAAGAAGCGATTTGGCAAAAGCCTTGTGGTAAACGTCCCACTTGGAGCGAAAATCGGCAAGTGCAACTGTGTCGGGATATTTTTTCCATTCTGATTCGAGAGCGGCGGTGCGGATAGAATCTTTGTTGCCGCCTTGCTTGGTGAGCTCGGTGATAGCATTGTCTACACATGCAAATTTCAACCTATCATAATCAGCTTTGAAAAGTGGAAAATAATAATCAAGAATCATTTTCTGCCCCTGCGCTCCCTTTTCGTCAAATCCGGGAAAGTAGCGCGCGGTGTGCAGATAGTTGTTTGCCACAAAAATCTCTTTTTTGGGCAGTGAATCGGCAGTGTCGCCTTTTATGTTGGCATCAATTATTTTAGAAGCCTTACTAATGAGCAATTTAGGTGTAAATACGCAAATGATGCCTACAAATATCAGGCAGTAGACAAACCATTTAACGCCCGACCTTTTTACGTGTTTTGTACTTTTTGCAAAAGACATATCTTCCTTTTTTTATCGTGGGCAAAAGTAAAGGTTTTTGACCGTTTGAATGTAAACAAATTATTATGTTTTAAAAAATGAGCAATAAAAATTTGGAAAGTACAAAATATACCATTACCTTTGCACCGCAATTAAGAGATATTGCGGGGTGGAGCAGTTGGTAGCTCGTTGGGCTCATAACCCAAAGGTCACAGGTTCGAGTCCTGTCCCCGCTACTAACAAAAAGGCATCGTTTAATCATAAACGATGCTTTTTTTATGCAGTTTGCTATCCCACACCTTATATATTATAATAGATTTTTATTGGTTGCGCTCGGTAATTTCGTCGCGTATCTTAGAGGCAAACTCGTAATCTTCGCGGGCAATGGCTTTGCGTAGCATATCTTTGAGTTCGCGCATAGGTAAGCCATCAAGTTTTGGCGAGTCAAACGATTCGTCGCCCGGAGCAGTCCATTCAAATCCCGCCTTGTCTAAAACATGTTCGTAAGTGTAAATGGGGCACGAAAACTTGAGAGCAATAGCCACGGCATCGCTTGTGCGGGCAGGAATACGTATATAATCATCTTTGCTGCTTCCAACTGTGCAGCAAACAATCTCGGCATAAAAAATTCCCCGGTCTACATTTGAGATAATAACTTCAATCACATCAATCGAAAACGCAGCGGCAATGTTAAAAAACAAATCGTAAACCAATGGACGCACCGGCACAAGCCCTTCTATTTGAATTGCAATAGCTTGCGCCTCGCTAAACCCGATAACCACGGGCAGCTTGCGTGAGCCTTCTTTTTCTGACAAGATAAGCGTATATGCAGGCGATTCAGGACTATTCTGATTTGCCACACCACTTACCGTTAACAATATTTTTTCCATGCCTTGCGCGTTTTCTCAAATATGACGTTAGCAAATATACAAAAAAAAGTTCAATAATTTTCGTTTTTTTTAAGAAAAATATAAAAAAAGAATTTGCAGAGAAAGAAAAACTAAATAACTTTGCGCCCGAAAAAATAATTGTAATCATTAGTCGGGGTCAATTAAAAGAGATAACCTCACGGTTACCACCTCGCTAACAAACTTTTAACAACATGTACGCAATAGTAGAAATCGCAGGTCAACAGTTTAAAGTTGAGAAAAGCAAAAAAGTTTATGTGCACCGTTTGCACAGCGAAGAAGGCGAAACTGTAAGTTTCGAGAATGTTCTTCTTGTAGACAACGACAACGACAACGACGTGAAGGTAGGCGCTCCTTTTGTTTCGGGCGCAAAAGTTGAGGCTAAAATCCTCAAACACCTCAAAGACGACAAAGTTATCGTTTTTCACAAAAAACGCAGAAAAGGCTATGCCGTTAAGAAAGGTCATCGTCAGTACCTCACTCAAATCCTTATCGAAGACATCAACCTTTAATTCTTCGGTAGCAAACTATTTTAGTTATTAATCAGAAAAAGTAGAAAGAAATGGCACATAAGAAAGGTGTCGGCAGTTCTCGAAACGGCCGCGAATCGCACAGCAAACGCTTAGGAGTTAAG
>JAFPYT010000099.1 GCA_017394445.1 Bacteroidales bacterium
AAGGATACCGCCAAAAATTTACCGAAGAAGACCTTTTCAACGAGTTTACCACCGACGAAAACGGCAATGTGGTGCTCTCAAAAGAGGATGCCGACAAGAAAATCAAAAAACTCGGCGGCTACGAAAAACTTTACCGTATAAAACTCGAAGCCGACTATCTTGCAAAACTCACTTACGAGGGCGCAAAATTCCGCTATGGCGACACTCTCACCGACGAACAGGCTGAGCGAATAAAATTTGAACTCCACGTAATGAAGACGATGGGTTTCCCGGGATACTTCTTGATTGTGTCGGACTATATCAGAGGCGCACGCGAGGAGTTGGATGTCTGGGTAGGTCCGGGACGTGGTTCGGCTGCCGGCTCGGTGGTGGCTTACTGTTTGAAAATAACAAATATAGACCCGCTTAAATACGACTTACTTTTCGAGAGGTTTCTTAACCCCGACCGTATTTCGCTCCCTGATATCGATGTGGACTTCGACGATGACGGACGAGGAAAGGTGCTCGATTGGGTTACCGAAAAATATGGCAAGGAAAAAGTTGCCCACATTATCACCTACGGCACAATGGCTACCAAATCGTCGATTGCCGACGTGGGTCGCGTGCAGAAAGTTCCGCTCAACATTGTTAACAAAATCAAGGGTCTTGTGCCCGACCGTGGTTTTGAAGAGTGGCAAGTGAAGGCTGTTGACGGCGAAGTACCCAAGAAAATGCCTAAGGTAAACCTTGGTACGTGTTACAAATATATACCTGAATTACAGCAACTTGTAAAAGGCGAGCAACCCGAAACAGAGAATTTCAACATTCCGCTCGAAGGTCAGAACGAAAATGTGGAGTCGATGCTTAAATACGCCAAAGACCTTGAAGACACAAACCGTCAGATTGGTATTCACGCTTGCGGTGTAATCATTGGCGCACAAGACCTTACCGACATTGCACCAGTCTGCACCATTAAGGATAAAGACACCGAACAAGATGTGGTGGTAACGCAATACGACGGTCACGTGGTTGAAAGCGTGGGACTTATCAAGATGGACTTCCTCGGATTAAAAACCCTTTCGCTGCAAAAAGAGGCATTGAAAAACATCAAAAAGCACCGCGGAATCGACATCGACCTTGAAGCTATTCCAATTGACGACAAACTCACTTACCAACTTTACAGCGAGGGACGCACAATTGGCACGTTCCAGTTTGAGTCGCCCGGTATGCAGAAATACTTGCGCGAACTCAAACCCAACAATATCAACGACTTGATAGCGATGAACGCGCTCTACCGTCCGGGACCTATGGACTATATACCCACATTCATCAACCGTAAACTCGGCAAAGAGCCTATCTCTTACGACCTTCCGGTGATGGAAAAATACCTCAAAGACACTTACGGCGTAACCGTTTACCAAGAACAAGTAATGCTTCTAAGTCGTTTGTTGGCAGGATTTACTCGTGGTCAGGCAGACTCGCTCCGTAAGGCGATGGGTAAAAAAATTGCCGCAATGTTGGCTGATTTGAAGCCGAAATTTATCGAAGGTGGAAAGAAAAACGGTCACGACGAGAAGATTCTGTTGAAAATTTGGTCGGATTGGGAGAAATTCGCATCATACGCGTTCAACAAATCGCACGCGGCTTGCTATGCTTGGGTTGCATATCAAACAGGCTATCTTAAAGCGCATTACCCCGCCGAATATATGGCTGCCAACCTCACCCGAAACAAAGACTCCCTCGACGATGTGAAAAAGTTTATGGAGGAATGTAAGGCTATGAAAATCGACGTTAAGGGTCCCGACATCAACGAATCTGACCTCAATTTTAGCGTAACTCACGACGGCGGAATCCGTTTTGGACTCGGCGGAATCAAGGGAGTAGGCGAGGCGGCTGTGGAAGGCATAGTAGCCGAACGCGAAAAGAACGGACCGTTTAAAGATATTTACGATTTTGTGGAGCGTGTAAACCTTAGTCAGGTAAACCGTAAAACAATTGAAAGTCTTGCACTTGCAGGCGCATTCGATTCGTTTGAGGGATTAAAGCGCAGCCAATTTCTCGAACCCATTATCGGCGACAGCATCACATTCAGCGAGGCTCTCGGCAAATATGGTCAAAAGATAAAAAGCGGTGGCAACACCACTGGCAATTCGCTTTTTGGAGGTGCTGTGGAAATTGAGGTTAAAAAACCAATGCCCGCCAACTGCGAAGAGTGGAGCGACCTTGTAAGATTAGACAAGGAGAAAGAACTTGTGGGAATCTACCTTTCGGCGCACCCGCTCGACCGTTTCCGCCTTGAAATCGAAACCGGTTGCAATGCCACAATGGAACAGCTCGCCGACCTTTCGCAATTTGGCACACGCAACGGTGAAACCCGTGTGGCTGGCATAGTTACCAACGCCGCCGAACGTACCACCAAAACCGGCAATCCGTGGGGGCAACTTACGGTTGAGGATTTTTCGGGAAGTTACTCGTTCGCACTCTTTGGCAAAGATTATATGACCTTTAAGCCGTATTTTATCAAAGGTATGGCGGTGCTTATCAAAGGCAAAATACAAGGCAGGTTTAACAATCCCAACGAGTTGGAATTTAAGATTTCATCAATCGACCTTCTCGATGACGTTAAAGACAAATTGGTGCACGGCATAACGCTCAAAGTTCCCATCACCGACATCGACACGTCGTTTATGCAGAGCATTCTCAGCATATCGGATCAAAAGGCGCAGGGACAGTTAAACTTTGAAATCTTTGACCCCAAAAACGAGAAAATCCGCATAAAAATGCACTCGCGCACGCACAGGGTAAATATCAACAACGAACTGATATCCAACCTCAAACGTCAACAGATAGAATATATGGTTAGTTAGCACATATCCTTTTATTTATACAACACGGAAAATTCCTGAAAGACATATTCCGTATTTTTTGCTGAAAAAAGACAGAAGCCACTGAAATAGCGGCTTCTGTTTTTGCTTTTAACCCTTTTATTCCACATTGAAACATATCGTTGCGGGTTTTAAGCCGCTGCCTTTTACGGTGAGGGTGGCTGTGCCTTTGTGTAATGCTGATTTGGCTTCAACCACTACCACCAATTTGCCGTGGAATACCTTCATTGTGGGATTGGTGAAGGTTTCGATAGATGTGGCATCGCCGTTGCAGGCCGAATTGAATTTTACCGAGCCGTTTACACTGAATGTCAGTTGGTTGGCTGCGTCGGGACAAAGGTTGCCGTCTTTATCTACCACCGAAACTGTTACAAAACTCAAATCGGGCGAATCGGTAAAGTAACCATCAGTTATCGGAGTGGCTTTCAACACTTTGCGGTCGGGTTCAAGAACTATGTGGTGAGGTTTTCCGGCGGTTTTTACGATTTTTTCCTCTGCCTTGTTGCCATTTTTGTCGTAAGCCACAATTTTGATTTCGCCGGGCTCGTATTTCACATCGATCCATCGCATACGGTAGCGGTCGAGACGGTTTTTGCCGTTTTTAGGATTAGGATTGGCAAACTTTGTGGTGCCGCCCCAAGGCATAGGCATCTCTTCCAAGTCGTTTTTGTAATCATCGAGCGAAACATCAATGTGGCGTTTTCTGCCCTGCGATTTGCCGTTTACAAACAACTCTGCCTCGGGATATGTGGTGTAACAGAAAACAGGCGTTGTTTGTCCCTCGCGACCCGGAAATGTCCAATGTGGTAGCACGTGGAGTGTGTTTTTTTCGGGAGCCCAATGCACTTTGTAGAGGTAAGCACGGTCTTTGGGAAGTCCCGCAAGGTCGAAGATTCCAAAATAACTGCTACGTGAGGGCCAATAATCGTCGTAGGGAGTAGGCTCGCCAAGATAGTCGAAACCCGTCCACACAAACTCGCCAGTTACCCACGGAGCCTTGTCTTGCCACATCCAATCGTCGTCGGGGAGGTTGCTCCAAATGCAACTTTCAAGGTCGTAACTCGAAATCTGACCATCGTTGTACATTTCGCCGTGGTTTTCTTCTGCGGGAAACTTGTAAACTCCTCGGCTCGAAATAGTTGAAGCGGTTTCTGTACCCAAAAGCAATCCACTTGGCGAGTTTTGGTGTCCTTGGTCGTAAATATACAAACGGTAGTTGAAACCCGGAACGTCGGTAGCCTGCAAAACTCCCGAAGCAATAGCCTCGGTGCCACGGTCGATACCCTGAGTGCAGGGACGTGTGTCGTCGAGCGAATGTATCAGGCTCTGTATCAATCTGGTATATTTAAGTCCCACAGCGCTGCCTTGGTCGGGAATCTCGTTGCCAATGCTCCACATCACAATGCTCGGATGGTTTCGGTTAACCACCACAAGGTTTTCAAAATCGCGCTGCCACCAAGCCCTTCCATCGGCGTTAGGCGACTGTGTGTCAATCTGTTCGAAGAAAATTGCGTAACCATTTTTGCATTTGGCATCCACCCACATATCGCACGATTCTGCCATAACGAGCATACCCATCTCGTCGCAAATATCCATCTGCCACGGCGCGGGAATATTATGACTTGTGCGTATCGCATTGCAACCTATCTCTTTAAGCAACGTAACCTGACGGCGGAAAGCAGCCTTGTAAAACGCCGAACCAAGCGGACCTAAATCGTGATGAAGGCATACGCCACGAAATTTGGTGAGTTTACCATTGAGCCGAAATCCATCGCCACCGTAACTAATACTTCTAATGCCGATATTAGTACGCTGTTGGTCAATAAGTTCGCTATTGCAATAAATATTGGTAACAAGCGAATAGAGAGCGGGATTTTCGGGCGACCAAAGTTGAGGATTATCCACAACCATAACCTGCGTATTTTCGCTGCCCGAAAGCGAAGCCTCTGTTTTTGCAACCTCATTGCCGTTGCTCATTAAAGTATGTAACACCTTGATATTTTGATTGTTGGCGTTGCGTAGCGAAGTAGTTATCGTTATTCGAGCACACTTTGCCGATGTGCCGTTAGAATTAATGTTTTCGATAGCCGTGGTGCGTGCAAAAATGACAAATGTTTTTACCGCCACATCTTGCGAAAGTGCAAGACGGACAGGACGATACAATCCCGCACCCGGATACCAGCGGTTAGATTCTTCACGGTTTTTTAAGTGGACAGCCACAGAATATTTGCCCTGCGCAATTTTGCCATTATTTTTAGGCAGATAAGGCGTAATATCGAGGGCAAATGTGGTGTAACCATAAGCCCAAGAGCCTGCAAACTTGCCTTCAACATATACCTTAGGTTCCGACATTGCGCCGTCAAAAATCAATTCTGCGTGGCTGTAATTATCAGGAATATTGATAGTTGTACGATACCAACCCTCGCCAATCCACG
>JAFPYT010000100.1 GCA_017394445.1 Bacteroidales bacterium
AAAAAGAAAATACATATAGAAAAAAATTAACAAAATTTAAAAAAAAAACTCGGTGCCAATTTTTACGTTTTTAAGGCAAATCTTGGTGCCATTTTTTACGTTTTATTGGCAAAATTTGGTGCCAATTTTTACGTATTAAAATGTAAATAGATCATTTACAAAATGTTACACAAAATATCTAATTCGAGATAGCAGATTATTTATACTATACATTTTGCGATTTCCGACAAAAACGACCAAAAACATTTTGCGATTTCCGACAAAAACGGCTAAAAACATTTTGCGATTTCCGACAAATCGGGTCTACAATATATTATAAAAGGTCTTTTTTAAACCACAAAATCATAACTCCGAAAAAATGTAATTTTTCGCAAATTTATGTCCGAAAAAATGTAAAAATCTGAAAATTTATGTCCGAAAAAGTGTAAATTTTCACAAATTAATGTCCGAAAAAATGTAGATTTCAAACATAACTAATTATTATACACTACATTACATTTTTTGAGCAAAAATATGTTTTTCACTCCACCACCTTCACCTCTGTTCTTCTGTTCTTAGCCCTGTTTTCGGGGGTGTCGTTATCCACGGCGGGTTGCGATGAGCCGTAACCTTTGCTGCTGAGGCGGGCAGAGGGGATGCCGTGCGAAACAAGGTAGTTGACTATGGCATTGGCACGGTTTTGACTCAGTTGCTTGTTGTGGGTTTCGGAGCCGATATTGTCGGTGTGTCCGCCAATCTCTACCTTTATTTTTGGATTGTCGTTGAGGAACTTAACGAGTTTGCCAAGTTCGTAATCAGATTCACGGCGAAGATTGTATTTGTCGGTTTCGAAGAAAATATTGTTGAGCACAATGGTGGTGCCAGTGGCGATTTTTTCGAGGGGAATATCAAGCGTGATTTTTTCCACCTTGCTGTCTAAGTTTTTGAGACTAAAATTCTTAGAATCCATCATATAGCCATCCGACGAAACATTGAGCGCATAATCGTAGCCCATTGGCAGATATAATAAAATATTATTATATTTTGGTTCGGTAGATGCAGTTTGGAGAGTGTCGCCGTTGGAGATGTTAACCAACTGAAACTGCGATTTCAACGGATTGCCATTAGCCTTGTCGTAAACAGTGCCTTCTACAAAAATTGTTCGCGAGGGACGAATTTGTGGAGGAAGCGAAATTTCGTACAAATCAAGACTACGGATTGCGGCAGTATCGCGGTTAGAGGCTATTATGGCAGTGTTGCCAAGTACCGAAATTGCAAGTCGAGCCTCGTCGTAGCGGGTGTTGATGGGATAGCCGAGATTTACGGGCTCGCTCCATTCGCCATTATTAAAATGTGATACAAAAATATCTTGTCCGCCCATTCCCACACGGGCATCGGTGCAGAAATAAAGAGTGCGATTGTCGGCGTGAATAAATGGCGAAGTTTCATTGCCAGAGGTATTTATTTTAGGTCCACAGTTGAATGGACCGTTCCAAGTGCCGTTGTCGTTGCGGGTGCAAAACCAAATATCTTTGCCTCCAAAACCACCCGTGCGATTGCTAACAAAATATAAGGTATTGTTGTCGGCTGAAAGGCAGGGCTGCGATTCCCAATAATCGGAATTTATGGGCGACGAAAACTTTTTTGGAAGTCCGAAATAAGGTGCTTGGTCAAGTTCCACATAATAAATATCGCAACAGCGAATCAAGCCGTCGGGACAAGTGCAACTTGTATACAAAAGTTTTGATCCATCGGCAGTTATATACGGCGCACCTTCGTTGTTCATAGTGTTAACAGCCGCGCCGATGCTCCTTGCCTGTTGCCACGGAAGAGTGTCGGCAGCACGATTGGTAATATAAATATCTTCCTGAGTATAAGGCAATAAGGGATTATTTTTGGTTTGCGGCAACTCAATGGTATAAACAAGCGTTTGACCATTGGCAGAAAGCGCAGGAAAATAATCGTTGTAAACTGTATTTACCTTATTACCAAGATGTTTTGGGTTAATATCTAATGGATGTGAAAGAGCATAAATACGAAATTCGGCATTTGCCATATTTTTCATCACGCGGTTTCTGTTGGTTTCGGAAATTCGCGGCAATTGTAATACTTTTTTATAATAAACCAAAGCCGAATCGTTTTTGTAATCAAAAAAGAATGCATCGCCAAGAGCAAGAATAGTGTTTTCGTCCTTAGGTTGAAGATTGAGAGCCTGTTTGAGCACCGTTACCTCGTTGGCAAAATCCTTGCGTTTGTGGGCAATGTCGGCTTTGAGCCAAAGAGCCTCCAAAAATTTGGCATCCAATTTCAAAGCCTTGTCGGCAAGTTCGTTGGCAGCATCAAGTTCCTCAGCCTGATAGCGGCTCATAGCCTGTTCAAAGGTCTGAATGGCTTTTTTGTTTGACGACGTGTACTGCGCGGAGGCTGGAATGGCGGCAAATAGTGCCGATATTAGCAAGGTGATATATATTAAGCGTTGCATAGTGAATGAAGATCAGTCCTTTTTATTAGGTGTTTATAGTTGAGCACCTGTCACAGACTGACGAGTCTGATGGAATATCACAGGTGAGGGCTTTGCTATCGGATAATGTTCTTTTTCATAAGACACAACGATATCAGACATTATCATTAGTTCAATAGCGTTATTGTCGTCGGGTGGAGTATTGTCGTCAACCAAAGGCAGAAGGTGCTCTATCCGATCTAAGGCAAACTCATATATTTTCTTTGTAATCTTCATAACTCTTGGTTTATATGTTTGAAACATCTATTTTATCATACTCAGCGTGTGTACCCACAAAACGTATAAAAATATGACCTATTGTAAACTTAACAACGACAACAAGCCTATATTTGTTACCTTTAATATTAAATACATAATGTTGGTTTCCTACATAGTCTGTTGCCGGATAATCTTTTTTTATATCAGAGAGATTGTGCCAAAGAGTATTCTCAGCAACATCGTACCATTGTTCAAGAGGTAACTTAGCATCTCCGTGCCCACCCGAACTGTAAAACTCAACCAGTTTTCTATGTGATACTACTCTCATTACAATCGCAAAGATAAAATATTATCTAATAAAATCAAAATAAACTAATATTCCATCACCTCGTTAATCGTTTTGCCTGAGCAATAATCTGGGGCGCAGATGCTTAGAAGCGTGGCGAGGGTTGGAGTAATGTCGGTGATGCTGATGCGGCGGTTGACGGTTTTGCGGCGGATATTTTTACCAAAGAACACCAAAGGAACGTGCGTATCGTGGTTGTAAGGCGAATTTTGCGCCGAAACGGAATAATCCTGCGATGTTTCAGTAACCTCTTGCCATCCAGGAGCAAAGTTGAGAACAATGTCGCCCGACTTGTCACTGCAAAACGAGTTTTGAGCCTGCTGCCAAATGCCGCTTGTGTAATTGCTTGTAAGAAACGACGATGCGGGCATAGCATTGTCGATACCCGAAAACTCCATCATCAACTGCGCCGCCATATTCTGAACTTCCGACAGTTTGAGTTTTTTGCTCTCTATCACGGTTTGATTCAAGTAAATATTGCGACGATGATAACGGTCGATCCATTTTGCCTGTCCGTAAAGTGCACTCAGATAAGAATTTAGCACGGTAACATTGCTGTTGCAGTTGATTTGATTTCCCGGAATGCCTATTTCGTTCAAAAACGTGGGGCAATCTGACGAGCCACGGTCGGCAGTTAAGAATACCACATAATCGTCGTGACCAATGTATTTATCCAGTTTTTCAAGCACTTTGGCAATTTCGGTGTCGAGACGCAAGTACACATCCTCCAACTCAATGGAGCGTATTCCGTAAGCGTCGCTCACATAACCCGGCACAGCGTAATTAATCAACAGTAAATCAGGAAACTCATCGCCGCCAAGATTCTCGCTTTCAATGGCTTGCAAGGCAAACTCTGTGGTAAGGCTGTTGCCGTGAGGTGTGTAGCGCATTACGGCGTAACCCATATTTTGTTTCAACTTGTCGAGGTTGTACGGAAAGGTGGTTTGTCCGCCCACGCCAATCTCGTAAACGCTGTTGTCGGGAAGACTCTCGATATATTGCTTGATACTTTTGATAGTGTACCAACCTTTGTAGATATATTCGTCGGGAAGTTTTCTATTGTTAAAATCCATTACCCATTGCGGCAAAACACCTGTGTAATAAGAATTTGTGATAAAATTACCCGTACTATCGTCTAACCAATAAACGCCATCGGCAAGACGTCCCGCCGAAAGTATTGCGCTGCGATGGTTTAGCGAAACAGAAATCACCTTGCTACGCTTAAAAGTGGCAAGTTTCATCTCGTCGCCAAGGGTTGTGCCGCGCAATTGAAGTGGCGACGATGCTCCTGTGTTGCTCGAACCACCTATGGCAGTGTAGTTTTTGTCGCCTACTGCGGTTTGCACCTTGCGGTCGAGACGCTGATACCACGAATTTGCAATAATTCCGTGGCTGCAAGGGTTGGCGCCGGTGTAGATAGTGGCAAATCCGGGAGCCGATTCGGTAACAAGATATTCGTAATGAGCGTTGGTACAGTTAGTTCCGCCGCTGATAAGGCGTTTAAAACCGTTTTCGCCCATGTGGCGTCCATAGCGATAAAGGCAGTCGTAACGCATTTGGTCGATTACTATGCCCACAACAATACGCGGTTCTTTTTGCAATTGAGCCGATGAAGATACATACAAAAAGATGTTCAAAAAAAGGATAATAATAATACTTTTAGATAACATATCGAGGGTTATTATTAGGTGTTAATTCAATCATTTAAAGTTTTCTCTAAATCGTCAATTGAAGGTAGAGATGACTTTATTTCTTCAATAATCTTATTGGTTTGGTATTCCGCCACGCCCAACGGCTGAGTCAAGCCGCGCAAAGCATATTCTACCTTGGTATTATTCTTAGAACGACACAACAACAATCCAATTGTCGGATTATCTTCTGGAGATTTTACCAAATCGTCAACGGCAGAGATGTAGAAATTTAGTTTACTTACAAATTCGGGCTGAAAATCAACGGCTTTCAACTCTATAACCACATAGCAATGCAACTTAGTGTGATACATTAACAAATCAATTCTACAATCTTCTCCGGCAATGTTAAGGTGAAATTGACGACCGCAATATGAAAATCCCTTGCCCAACTCTAACAAAAAATCGGTAATCTTGCTTGCCAATTGATTCTCGAAGTCAATTTCCTGTTTAACCTTCGTCATATCCACAAACCCGAAATTATATGGATCTTTAAAAGCGGCTTCTGCCAAATTGCTGTTTAGTGGCGGCAATGTAGAGGAAAAATTATTCGGAAGCGACTTCATTTTTTTATGATAGTTGTTGTCGATTTGAATCAACATAATATCACGACTCCAACCTTGATTGGCTGTTTCGGTAATATAAAATGCTCTCAGCAACGGATCTTTCACTTTGGGCAACAATGAGATATGATGATACCATGTAATTTGTGCAAGCGGCACTTGCACAAATTCACCATCGGCTGTAACTGTAAAATTCGACAATGTAGACAAGAACAATTTATTTTTCTCTAATTGTGCAAGCGGCACTTGCACAAATGGAAAATCTGGATATTCATCGGCAAATTGCCTCATATACTTTAAATTGCGAACAGAATAACCACTATCAGAACCATAATGCTTAATCAAGTCTACCGACAATTTGTCAATTATTTTAGCACCCCAACCTTGTTCCTTTTGCTTACAAATAATATCATTACCCATCCACCAATAGTGTTGAATGGTGGCAGCATTCAGTTGCATAACAGCCTTCAATTTTTGTTTGTCAATTTCCACAAATAGGTGTTGCAACCACGATTTGTAAACTTTACTATCAACTTGTTGAAGTTTTTTCTCTGACATGGGTTTTGGTTTGAATACTAAATTTGAGAAATAAAATACTGAATAACACCCGCAGCACCGCCAAGCACAGCACCAACGGCTATAAGTTTCCATTCGTCTTGCTCAAAGGCGGGACGCAAGAAACCGATAAACTTTTTGGGTGGCAACGATGCCATTTTGTTACCGATAGTATTCTGAATATCAAGGGCTTTTTCGGCGTATGGAAACACCGCACGGATATAAAGCGGCATTTCGCACATAAGTTCAAAAAGTGCCACGCTTTTGATTTCGCGGATTTTTTCGTCGGGCATAAGAATGCGCACAGGCACGGGCATACGCTCCATAACGCGGTCTACGGCAGATGAAATCTCGCGACCAAGTATTTCCTTAACCCGTGGATTGTCTTTGCGAAAAATGGTGTCGAACAGATTGTCGATAGTGAGAATACGTTCTGAAATTATCTGCGCATAACGAAACGACTCCTCTTTCTGACGTTTGAGAAACAATCCCCAAAGCACAAACGGACCAATATATACAGGTTCGGCAGGTTCAAATATCAATTTGATAGCCAAATAGTTAGTAATATAACCGATAAAAATGCCATAAAGCAAAAACATCAGCCAATGCGATGTGTAAGCACTTGTAAAAATCTGACCTATACCGAAAAACGCACCGAGAAACAATCCTGATGTTTCAATAAAGCGGAACTGTTTGCCGCCAAGGTCGAGAAATATCTTATTAATCAGCGTTTTATCCTCTTTTAATGTGTCGATTGTAATTTTTTTTAGGTCGATAATATCGTCAACATTATCTTTGATGCTCTGCATAGAGTTTTGAACGGCAGAAGGCATCGCGGTTTCAATCACCTGACTTACAGTGCTTTTGATTTTATTACCCGAAATACTCCACACAATAGGCATTCTCGATTGCATCACCTTAGAGGTAATCTTGCCGCATAGTTTTTTTAGATCGTCGCTGCAAATTTCGGTAACTTTCTGAGTGTCAATACGGGCGAACACTTCCGAAGTTTTAAAAAGGTCGCGGGTAAGCAGGTCGACAGATTTTTCTGCCATCTGCGTGGTTTTGGAGGGGATAATGCCCTGCCAACCAAAGGGACGAATGCCAAAATAGTCGATGGGATAAAACGTCATTTTTACCGCTAACACATTGGTAATCCAACCGATAAGTCCGCTGATAACGGGCATCAGTATGTAGACGTAATTTTGATATATAAAATCCCAAAACATAACAGTACGGCATTGATGAATGCAAATATAATAAAAAACGGCTTGCAATGTATCAAAATCACTCCGTTATCTGTGCCGAAATTTTCAACACCACATTGTCGTGTCCGCTCTGAGGACTATTGGTAACAAGAGTTAAGTATTTGGTTACCAAATTCTTTTTACCTTCTGCGTTGAAAAAAATTGTGATAGTGCCGTTTTCGCCGGGCTGCACCACAGGCGTGTTGATTTTGTAAGATACACAGTCAGAAAAATTTCTTACAGCACGTATTTCAAGTGGCGAAGTACCAGTGTTAGAATATGTTAACTTCTGACATACAGTTGATTCTTTTTCCACATTCTTAAAAGAAACATCCTTGCCGTTTGGAAACTCAATCAAAGGAGGATTCTTTATTTGCTCGGAGGTAAACTTCTCTGTGATAATAGATTTGAAGTTTAATTTGTAAGAATATGTGTTAACTAAAATGCCAGCCTGAAAATCAAAATAGTCCCAACCATCGCATTTTTTTGTGGCAAACTCGGCTTTGATTTCACCCTTTGCACCGGGTTTCAAAACCTTTGGCGACACGGTAAGCGACAGATATTGAGGTATTTTATCATTGTCGGGCTCAACCACAAGGTCGGCTTTGGTGGGATTGAAAATTTCGATTGTCTGTTTTACGGTTTCGCCTTTTGAAACACTGCCAAAATTAACAGTGGTTTTCTTCAACCGCAAATCAAAAAACGTGTAAGGATATTCAGCAGAAACAGGCTCAGGGCGAGGCTGCACATTGCCCGAAATATACAGCACATCTTGGATACTTTTGCCATTGTGCATCACGGTAATGCTTTTGGTAAAAGTCCCCGGTCGGTCGCGCGGGTCGAAAGTAGCATCTACATAACCCTCCTGTCCCGGCATCACAGGCTCTTTGCTCCACGCCGGCGAAGTGCAGCCGCACGAGGTATAAACCTTAGATACCACCAAAGGCTTATCGCCCGTATTTTTGTATACAAAGCGGTGAGTAACAGCACCATCAAGTTCGCCAATATTGCCAAAATTATGTTCCAATTCGGCAAATTCGGTCACAGGCTGAGCCGCTGCGGTTATAGAAATTGCCAACAAAAATGTTACTATATATATAAGGTGTGGTTTCATAGTTCAAAAGTTTAAATGCATAATTCATAATGCATAATTCATAATTAAATTAATCCAATCCAATTTGATAAATATCTATCGTATTGTTAAAAAACGTTGGAACAATAAGAATATTTTGCTGCGGCAGATACTCAAAATCGGCGGCATTAACCCCCTCACGAGCGTTCACAAGCAAACGACATTCCTTTTGAGTTACAGCAAAAATATTGCCCAAAAAATCTGACGCAATAAAAGTGCTATCATTGTGATATTTAAGACCGTCGGGAGTAAAATGCATTTTAGCAAAAACCCTTCTACGAGCGTTTAGAGGGTCGATAGTAATAATGCGGTCGGCGGCTGCCATAGCAATTTTAGCATCAGCACGGCAAATACCGTTGGCACCTGCGCAAAGCGAATCGGCAAACAGTTTCTGTAATTCACCTTGTTGCGAAATTTTAAACACGCATCCAGCCTTAGTGTCAGACACATACACATTATTGTCGGCATCAGAAGCCACATCGTTGAGAAACTCCGCACCTTCGGGCTGGTAGATTTTCGTAACCGTTTGCGATTCAATATTATAAACCACAATACGGTCGATATCAGCAATAAAAAGAGTTTGTCCTGCAACAGTCATTCCCTTTGGCGCATTCAAATTGGCAATAGGCAGAGTATCAATAATTTCACCCGAAAGCATTACCCGCGTTATATAGCCAGAAGAATCTTTTACATCGGGTTCGCCATTGATATTCGACACGTAGATATAATTGTTGCGCGTATCCAACGTAACAGATTCGGGAATTTTGAAACCCTTATTCGATGCCAACAACCTTGCACCCACAAAATTGGTTGGCGTAGGTTCTGATTCGTATTTGTCGATAGGAAATACAATTTTTGATTGATTGTTGGTGCTGTTTTTCGATCGGCATGATGTAATCATTAATGTCGAAAACGTTATCAGCAAAAGTGTTACAAGCGGTAATATGTGTTTTTTCTTCATATTTGTTTTACTTAATATACAAAATACTATACTAAAATAATGCCATACATCATCGCATTAACAAAATAAAAGCCGTTTCCTCGGGGGGGGATGGGAAACGGCCAAAATCAATAACAATAAAAATCAATAAAATAAAATCAAATCAAAAAAATTTTAAACAAATAAAAATAACATGAATAATACACAATTAAAAACAAAAAAATACTCAAATCTAAATCAAATCACCATTGCTCAAAGCAATACAATATAATAAATAAACCAATTTTATTCAAATTTATACTTAGTAATCAGTATCATAAACTGATTTTTGAGATCGGTAACCGTGGTAATAACCTCGGCTGGAACGCTATCTTTGTTTCTACGCAATACCTGCTCAGCTTCGTCCATAACTGCCACATGGCGTTCGAGGTTGTGAACAAACTCTGCCATAATTTTCATACGGGTACGTTCAAGATTGCGGTCGGCATTTTGAAGAGCCTTAGATTGTAATTTTTCTTTTTCTTGCAATTCGCGGTTTTGTTCAAGTATTTCAGCCTGTTGCAATTCAAGTTCTTTGTGAAGTTTGTTGAGTTCTTCAACTTTTTCTTGAAGTTCTTTTTCTTGCGCCTTCGATTTCTCTATTGCGCTAATCAAGTTAGATTCGTTATCGTGAAGTTTTTGATTTGCCTTGTTAAGTTCCTCCTGCTGAGCCGCCATAGCTTGCTGTGCATTTTGGAGCTCGGTTAAATTGTTACGCATTTCATCCTCCTGTGCCGCCATTTTGTCGGCTTGAAGCTTCAATTCAAGCTCCTGCTTTTTGCTTGCAGTAATGTCGGTGGCCATATTAAGGATTTTATAAGGGAATCCATCGCTATCAATAATCGGGGTAAACACTTGGTGCAACCAATGTTCCTCGCCACCAGTTACATACTTATCGGTACGTTTAACCACCTCGCCATCACGTACACGATTCCAGAAATCGGCGTCTTGAAGCGAATTTTCCGCAGTAGTATCGCGAAATTCGTCTAATGTACGCCCAATGATTTGTTCGCGCTGAAGGTTCATAGTCTTGCAGAATGCCTCGTTAACACTTGTGATGTTACCAGTGAGGTCGTACTCAATAACGAGCGACGAACTGTTAACGGCGTTGAGAATACTCTGCATCTCTGCCTCCTTACGGGCTGATTCTTCCTGAGTGGCTTGAAGTTCTTCGAGGTTTTGACGCATCTCCTCCTCTTGCGAAGCCATTTCCTCGGCTTGCTGCTGCGACTGTGCAAGGAGTTCTGCTGTCCTCTGGTTGATTTTTGCGATTGAAAGTGTGGAGGCAATTGATTCCGAAACTTTTTCTACAAAGTCGATTTCGTGTTTCTCCATCTTCTTAAACGAAGCAATCTCCATCACACCGAAAATCTGTTCCTCTACCTTCAGCGGCATAATCAACAAGCAGTTAGGATTTGCACCACCCAAACCTGATGTTATTGAAAGATAGTCGTTTGGCAGGTCGGTAAGGTATACATACGATTTTTCAATGGCACACGTACCTATAAGACCCTCACCAAGATATATTTTCTTTTTCTTCTTGCGCTCTTGATTGTAGGCATACGACGATACAAGTTCGAGATAAACGTCGTTTTTATCGTTGTCGTTATAGAGGAAAAGACCGCCTTGGTTTGCATCCAAGAAATGGATAAGATTCTTTAACACATTGTTAGCCAAGTCGGTAATGTTGCTCGTACTTTGACGGAGAATTTCAGAAAATTGTGTTAATCCTTCGTTAGCCCACTTACGCAAGCTGTCCTCGCGTTGACGCTTCTGGTCTTCCTGTTGCGATTTGTAAAGATTTCCACGCATTTCGAGGAGCGAGTTGCCCAATAAGTCGTTTTCGCTCAAAGGTTTAAATTCAGTGTCCAAGTTACCGCTACCAATGCTGCTCGCAAACTGAGTGGTTTCTTTTAAGCCATGGGCAAAAGTATTAAGTTCCACAGCCATATCCGCCAACTCGTCGTTAGTGTTGCACTTGATTTCCTCGTCGGGAATGATACCTTTACTGAGTGCGTTGACATATCCACTGATTTTGGATATTGCCGAAGTGATTTTGCTTGAGAATTTGGCAATTGCCACAGCCAAAGCCAAGATAATCAGTATAGCAATTATAATAAGTAACAATCTTGTGGTAGAGGCTGTCTGCTCTTTTTGTTCCGAAATCTTGGAAAGCATTGAATCAATGTCGTCAAGTTTAGATTTTTCAACCGAAAGGTCAAACAGAAGTCCCTCTTCGCGGTTAAAACCAATCTCCTTGTCGATTTTTACAAGCGAAGTAAAGAATCGTTTGAAATCGTTGACAGGTTTAAGCTTTTCGGCAGATTTTGCTTTGTTTTTTTGTTGAGATTGAATTTGAGGTTGTGGAGCAACGGCAGCTGAATCTGATTGTGTGGTATCGCGTTGAACAATAGGAATGGGTTCGGGCTCAATAATTGCAGCACTACCCATATTTTGAGTGTAAATGGTTACAAAATCGTTGTAATAAGCTGGGTCTTTGCGGTTTAGATATTGCACTTCCATCTCTTTCAACGACGACAATATGGGTGCGGGCAACGATTTTTGAGCTACGGCAGATGCGTAACTGCGCTCTATCTCGCCAATTATACCAGTAGAGAACGAACCGCGCTTGTAAAATTTAGAAGCTACCAAATTTAACAAATCGCCATAACTTGTAGCATTCTCTTTCAGCATGTAAATGTTGTTGTTGAGGTCGAGAACTGCTGTTGTTGGCATGTTGAGTAGTTCGTCAAAATTCTTATTAATCTGCTTTTGCTCAAGTTCAAATTTGCGCAAATATTCGTTTTCCATTGTTTTGAAAAACGTATTGTCGGTGGTGTAATAAAGCAAAAACGATTGCTCATACTCTTTGAGTTTGAGATATTCGAGTTTTAGCGTGAGCACTTTCTGCTCATAATCTTCGTAGGCTTTGTTCCTGCCCAAAAGTACCACAAATATCACAGATACAATAATAAAGGGCAATAGAGTTATTAACAGGAATAACCTAAACTTCGACTTTATGGAGAGTTTGAACTTTTTCATAAATTTCAACTTTGTTTTTCAGTCCACTATACCTAAAATATAGGCTACTAAAATTATAAAATTTTAAATTAATGTCAAAATTTTTTAAAAGAAAAATTTTTATTTCTAATTATTTGTGTAATAGCAAAATAACCCGACATTTTAATTAATAATGTCTTTTAATGTTATGTAATTCGGGAAAAAAGGATTACTTTTGACCCGTTTTTTGTTTGCTATTGTTTGCAAATATACAAATTTAGTACCGAATATAAAAATTTTCTGCATTAATATAATGAGCAATATTTTATACCCGCTAAAATTTTCTCCAGTCTACAAGACGAGAATATGGGGTGGAAACAAATTTGAAACACTATTCAATCGTCACGGTTTGCCAGGACATTGCGGCGAAAGTTGGGAGGTTAGCGATGTGCCTAACTCGGTGTCGGTGGTTAGCAACGGTTTTTTGAAAGGCAACAGTCTCGACGAGTTGGTAGAAGTTTACATGGGCGACCTTGTGGGCGACTCGGTTTACGAAACTTTTGGCAACTATTTTCCGCTATTGGTTAAATTCATCGATGCCACCGACGACCTTTCGGTACAGGTGCATCCCGACGACAACCTTGCCTGGCAACGCCACAATTGCCCGGGAAAAACCGAAATGTGGTATGTGGTTCACGCCGAAAAAGATTCAAGCCTTATAGCGGGATTCAACAACAAAATCACTAAAGATGAATACGTTACAGCCGTAGAAAATGGCAGTTTGCACAATAAGCTCAACATCCTTGACGTAAAAGAGGGCGATGTGTTTTTTGTTCCGCCGGGCTGCGTTCACGCTATTGGCAAGGGGGTTCTCTTGTTAGAAGTGCAGCAATCAAGCGATATTACATACCGTATTTTTGACTACAACCGTCGCGACGACGATGGCAACCTGCGCGAACTGCATACCGAACTTGCCGTTGATGCTTTGGATTTTGAATGTGTAAGCAATAGCAAGCAAAAATACACTCCTAAAAAAAACACAGAGGTCAATATTATTGATTGTAAATACTTTACAACCAATATTTTTGAACTCGACATGCCTATAGAACGCGATTATCCCGAAATCGACTCCTTTATAATATATATATGTGTGGAGGGTGGTTGCCGAATTGAATATGGCGACAAAGACGAAAGCATAGACCTTGTTTGTGGCGAAACGGTGCTTATACCTGCAGTTATCAAAAACTTACGGTTTTTCCCGAAAAACAGCGCCAAACTTTTAGAGGTATATATCAAGATAGACAACAACAATTAAGAGGTATTTCGGCGGCTGATGCTAACACGTTTTTTTATAAAATTATATAGGTATCTCGGCAAGCGTAAAACACTTACCGCGATACTATTGTTGTTGGCATGCTCAGTGGCCGCTTTATGCGCTTCGAGGCTTAATTTTAGAGAAGACATCTCGGATTTTCTTCCTCAAAAAAGCGGTTATTCAAAGGTGTCGAAATTTATTGGGATTGCAGCTGGTAATTCGCGTATCTTTATATATATCAAGCAAAAAGACAGCACTTACACACCCGACACTATTACTCGCCGAATGGATAGTTTTGCTAACTATCTCAAAAAAACAGGATCTCCGCTTGTGGCTGATATTAAAGCCCGCAACGACGAAAATGCAATCAACACTACAGCTAAATTTGTTCAAGAAAATATTCCGCTGTTTGTTAATAATCAAAACTTTAAGTTTGCTGCTGATTCGTGTTTAACGCCTCAACACGCTCAAAAAGCTATTCAAACCGATAAAACCATTCTGCAATCGCCTGCTCCGGGATATGTAAAAAATGTGGTACAAAACGACCCTCTCGGAATGTTCGTAAGCGTATTATCTGATTTACAAAACTTTAAACCGGCAGGAGGTTACCAATTTTACAACGGCTACATAATGGAGCCCGAAATGAAACGGGGTGTAATATTTTTTGATTCGCCTACTGGAATGAGCGAAAGCGGCGTTAACGCACAGATTGTAAATATTATGCAAAATGCAGCCGATGATTTTCAAAAAATATATCCCGACACTGAGGTTACAATTTTTGGTCCGCCGGTAATTGCAGTGTGTAATGCTGCTCAAATCAAAAAAGATTCGCTCATTACTTCGGTATTTTCTATTATACTGATTTTGCTAATACTGTGGTTTTCAATACGAAACATACGCAACCTTTTGGTAATGGGAGCAACTCTCGTGTTTGGATTTGCAGCAGCAGCAGCTATGTCGTGGATAGTGTTTGGAGGCATTTCGGTAATAGCTCTTGGCATTTGCGCAGTGTTTACGGGCATAGCAGCTAATTATCCGCTACATTTTATAACGCATTATTACCATAGCGGCGATATGGAACAAAATATCAGAGAGATAACCGCGCCACTAATTACAGGAAACGTTACCACTGTAGCAGCTTTTTTGGCGTTGGTATTTGCCGATAGTCCAGCACTTCGCGATTTAGGATTTGCCGGTGGTATTTTGCTAATTGCAGCCATATTGTTCACATTAGTTTTTTGTCCGCATTTGGTAAAAAAGATAGACACAGAAAAAGAATCTACAAAACGAGGTATTAATCTGAATTTCAATTTTTTGCAAAAAAAATATGTAATAATCCCCGTTTTGATAATAACCCCTGTGCTTGTGTGGCTTAGCACCAACACTAAGTTTGACGGCGATATGAGTCGTCTCAACTATATGACTCCCGACCTACGCACCGAAGCCAACCATACTTTTGGATTGCTCAACAGCGACAGCGCAGTGTCGGTTTATGTTGCCACCACAGGAAACAACATCGAAGAGGCACTTCAACGCTACGAAAAAGCCGCTCCCATAGCCGACAGCCTTCTCAAAACCCAAACAATATTAAAAGTTTCTGGTATAGGTAATTTTGTGCCATCGAAACAAATGCAGCAGCAACGCATTAACCAATGGAACTCATTTACAACCAATTACCGTGATTCTATCATCCGTCTTACTGAATTTAATGCCGAACAACAAAATCTCAACAAAAACTATTTCAACAAAGCGGCAAAGATACTTTCAGATACTTTTTCGGTAAAGGACTTAGCATTTTTTGAACCTATAATCCACACAGGTGCAGGTGGTTACATCAACGAAGATTCGTCTGGCGCGGCAGTTATCACTATTTTGAGAGTAAAACCCGATATGGCTAAAACCGTTTCAGAATGTTTTGCCAACATCGACCCCAACATATCAGCCTTTGACGAACGCATTGTATCGCAAACTCTTACCGAAAGTCTGAGCGACAATTTCAATTTTGTGCTATTTTCGGCAGGTTTTATAGTTTTTGTGTTTTTAACAATATCGTTTGGAAGGGCAGAGCTCAGTATTATATCGTTTATTCCACTAACAATCAGTTGGTTTTGGATTCTCGGCATAATGTATATCTGCGGAATAAGTTTCAATATTGTCAACATTATCCTCGCAACGTTTATTTTTGGTCAGGGCGACGACTACACCGTTTTTATCACCGAAGGCTTAATTTACGAACATTCGCGCGGACGCAAGGTGCTCGATTCGTTTAAAAGTAGCGTGGCAATATCATCGCTGATTATGTTCGTTGGTATTGGTTCTCTGGTGTTTGCTCAGCATCCTGCAATGAAAAATCTTGGCATTGTGGTAGTTATAGGAATGTTTTCGGTGGTGGCGGCTGCGTATATTTTTCCCCCGATGCTCTACAACTTTTTGGTAAAAGAGCGCAACGGCAATCCGCGAATATTTCCTTACACTTTTAGAAGTATGGCAAATTCGCTGTTTTATTTTCTCAAGTTTTTGTGGATATGCATTTTGATGCGCGTCTACACCATATTTGTAAAAAACCGCGACAAAATACACACCCAAATGCACCGCTATGTGCAAATGATTTACAAGGCACCGCGTGTAAAATTTGAAGTTTCAAACCCCAACGGCGAAAATTTTTCAAAACCATCGCTCATAATTGCCAATCATCAAAGCAGTTTTGACATACTCGCCATCAAGAGCCTCGCTCCAAAAATCCTTTTCCTCACCAACGACGCTCAGCAAAAAAACTTTATCTACGGCAGTTTTCTCAAAAAAGCCGATTTTTACCCGTCGTCGCTTGGCTACGATGTGCTTACCGAAAAATTCAAACCGCTTGTAGCTCAGGGATATTCTATTGTGGTTTTCCCCGAAGGAACACGCTCAAACAACGGACAGGTACACCGTTTTCATCAAGGCGCATTCTATTTGGCAAAGCAACTCAACCTCGATATAGTGCCAGTGGTTTTGCTCGGACTCAACCTCATTTTCAAAAAAGGCAGTTTGATTGTAAACCCCGGCAAAATGGTGTTAGAAATAGGAAAACGTTTCACCCAAGACGATCCTCTAATGGGCGATACCACTTTGGAAACCGCGCGAAATTTTCGTCATCATATCATCAATCGATTGCAAGATATGCACAAGCAACATCAAAATACCGATTTTTACCGTCAGTTGGTGTTTCACAACTATCTTTACAAGGGAAGCGAAATTGCAAACACTGTTAAAAAGAATCTCAACGGTAATCTCGAATATATTGATAATTTTGAGGGCGCAACTAAGCATATCGACAACTGCGGCTATGGCGAAATTGCTCTTATGTTTGCTCTTGTGCATCCCGAAACTGAGGTTACAGCTTCGGATCCCGACCCCGACAAGATTCTCGTTGCCAAAAACTGCGTCTCTGTTCCACCAAACTTAAAGTATATCGGATAAATCATGCGACACCTTATTATATTAATAGCAATTTTTATTTCGGCAAATCTTAACGCGCAAGAATACATACAATTATGGGGAAAACACCCCGAAGATTTTCGCAAAAAAGCGGTGCGCCTCTACCATATACCCGCCGGCGAAAAGCAAAGCAACAAAGCCATAATATTTTGTCCAGGAGGCAGTTACTGTTATTTGGCAAAAGAAAACGAAGGTTTTTCTCCTGCTCGGATGTTCAACAAATTTGGTTACGATTGTTATGTGCTTATTTATCGTCGTGGAATGCGTGGCAACCGTTATCCATCGCAAATTCAAGATTTGCAAATGGCTATCAACTACATCAAGACAATGTATCAGACCTACGACACTCTCGGAGTTTGCGGTTTTTCGGCAGGAGGACACCTCAGCGGCACATCTGCAATATATTTCGACAAGGATTTCAACAATCTTTTTGACGACAATTTGCCCAAAAACTATTTTCGTCCCGATTTTGCAATTATGATTTACCCCGTTATAACTATGCAAGACGGATATGTACACAAAAAATCACGTAGAAACCTGCTTGGGCAATACTACACCGAGACTGCCAAAGACAGTATGAGTCTCGAACGCCATGTACACAATCAAATGCCTCCGATATTTGTTATCAATTGCACCGACGACCCTATTGTTGATTATCACAATGCATTGATATTCAACGATTCACTTAACTCAACATCGGTTAAACATTACTACAAACTATACAACCAAGGCGGGCACGGATTTGGCATCAAAACCGAACGGATAAAATCAGAGGATAAATCCGCTGCTATGTGGTACGAAGATTTTTTCAAGTTTATCAACGAGTGCTCGCATTAAACATTATGGCTTGATAAAGCAGCTGATAGCGTTATGATCGGAAAGATATTCGGGATGAGTTTGGAATCCCCACGACTGCAATTCGGGCGAATGAAGAATATAATCGATACGAAACTTTAAGAATTTCAACGACATAGTAGTCCCAAATCCCGTACCGCTTGAGCAAAACGCATCTTTTAAATCGCCTCTAACTTTTCGATAGCAATACGATACTGGAGGCTCGTTAAAATCGCCGCAAACCACCACAGGATATGGCGAGGCCTTTAT
This sequence comes from Bacteroidales bacterium, assembly GCA_017394445.1. Lineage (GTDB taxonomy): Bacteria > Bacteroidota > Bacteroidia > Bacteroidales > UBA3824 > UBA3824. The sequence continues at coordinate 18,105 of JAFPYT010000100.1, forward strand.
CATAGAATCTATTGCCGCAGCCTGCATACTGCGTTCAGAATATGCAGAACCTATTTTTTGGTAAATATTTCTAAATCCTGTAATATTTTTGCTGTTGTTTTTATGGTCGAGACTATCAATAAAACTATAATCGTCGTAGCCCAAGTGAATAGATTTTAAATGGATATTAAACACACGGATACGCTTGCCATACACCACAGCATCGGCAGTAATACCGTTGATATGATTGGCGCTGTCAATAATATAACGGCGGTTTTCAAGTTTAAAACGCGAAAAAATCACATATCCTTTGTCGGTTTTTAGCCAATGCTCGTCGGTATTATAATCGTGAACAATATATGAAGCATTCAATTCATTACTGATGATGGTTTCGTTGTTGACACTATCGGCATAACGAGCGTAAAATTCCTGAAAGCACACTATATCAGGCGATTGAAAAGCCAAAAACTTAAAAATCTGTTCGCGTGTGTTGCCGTTTTTATCTATCCAATTGTATCTATCCAAAAGTCTGACATTAAACGACATAACCTTAATAGCCGAATCATTGGTGCCATTTCGGTTGCCATTACTAAAATATGCCGATGGGTTCAACTGAACTGTATTGCGTACAAAACCAATCCCAAGCAGCACTACGCCTACCACTATAAAAGCAGCTTTACGTTTAAGAACCAACAGCACAACCACATACAAGATATCAATAGCAAGTATGTATGGGAAAGCCATTCCCACAAATTGCGGAAACTGAAACACTTCGGGATTGATATACACTGCAGAATACGCCAACAATGTAACAATTACCAAAACTGCCGTAATGTAATGTTTACAACGGCTAAGTATTCTCCAAACAATATGTCTGCGGTTTCCGCCTTCGTTTTCCATTACTGGATTTGCATTAAAGTTCTTCTACAAACTTAGGAATTTCTATCACAGGTTTGTTTTTGTCAAGCAAAAAGGTCAAATAAGTAATCTTTTTACCCTCGGCAAGAAACATTTTTTCGTAAAATGTTTGAATATCAACTGCCACTCCCTTAAAATCAGAAGCATAAAGGTTGTCGGTGGCAAACTCTGGGGTAATTCCGTTGGCTTCGAGCAGAGCCTTTGTGTAAAAATGCAACAAACGGCTATCGGTTTTTAAGTGTATCCGAGCACCGTTGACACAAATTTTACGATAAAGATTTAAAAAGTAAGCCGATGTAAGACGTTTGTTCTGTTTTTTGGGCTGCGGGTCGGCAAATGTTACCCAAATTTCTGAAACTTCGTCTTGGTCAAAAAACTTATCTATTAAATCAATCTTAGTGCGCAGAAAACCCACATTATCAAGATTTTGCTCCAAAGCCGACTTAGCACCCGTCCAAATTCTTGCACCCTTGATATCAATACCAATATAGTTTCCAGAAGGGTTGTTTTTGGCAAGTCCCACTGTGTATTCGCCTTTGCCACAGCCGAGTTCAAGTGTTAAAGGGTTGGCGTTGCGAAAAAAATCGTCGCGCCATTTTCCTCTTAATATATAAGGTGTGCGGTTAAACGAAACATCGTCTGGTTGCACAACGTTTTTAAAATCTGCCATTTCGGCAAATTTGGCAAGTTTGTTTTTCGACATTTTACTTATCTGATTTTGGATGTTTATCCATTATGATGCCTATTTCGTCGATACATGGAAGTTTTTCCATACGCATACCATGCTGAATAGCAAAGCGGTAGTTGCCCGTAGTTGGAAATCTAACGCCTGTTTTAAAAGGTATCTCGTAGTCGATGATATCAAGTGCAGGGTCGCCTGTGGTATGCCCCTGTTCGTCGGCAAGTATACATTCAAGCGTATCAACCTCCACTACATTTTCGGGCGAATATGTATTAATAAAAAGCCAAAGGTTGCGCGATTGAAAATACACATTGCTCCTGATAGCAATTTTAATATCATAAAACTGCGCCGAATCGTCTACCGGCACTGTAATATTAACCAAAGAATCCATGTGCCACACCATATCAGGTATGGTAACGCGCTCCACAAAAACGCGGTTTGGGTTGCAAGATGCCAACACAAGCGCCAATAATCCAACAAACAATAATTTTATTTTCATACTAAAAAAATATTTTCTGCAAATGTAGTTTATTTTATAAACGCTGCCAAATAAAAATGGAACTATATTTGTAAAAAGGCATTTAAAGACAACAAGAATAATGTAAAAAACAATGTACGTAAGCGAGGAACATCGAAACATATTGAAGTTCGACATTTTTAAAGACCATGTCGGCATACTCAACTTTGTGACTACAAGTTTTCAACCCGACATTGACTACGGGGTATTCAACATCGGATATTCTGGTATTGGCGACTTTGTGGTAAACAGAGTAAAACTTGCAATGACATTTGGACTTACACCCGAAAATTTTGTGTTCCAAACTCAGGCGCATACTGCCAACTATCACATTGTTACACAAGAAGATGCTGGTGCTGGATTCTATCTAAAACAAAACGCCATTCAAGACAACGATATTTTAATAACAAATCAACCCGGATTGTGCCTTATTACGCGCAGTGCCGATTGTGTGCCGGTGCTAATGTATGCGCCTAAGGTTAAAGCTATTGCTGCCATTCACTCCGGACGCGAAGGATGCAGATTAGGTGCAGCTCCCAAGGCCGCCGAAATACTTCACACCCAGTTCGGAGCATCATACAACGACATTCTTGTAGGCATTGGTCCGCACATTTGCAAAAACTGCTACACTGTAGACCGAGAGTGCGCCGACAACTATATGCAACGCAAATACTACGCTCCCAACATCGTAGAATTTGCTGAATATGGTAAGTATACCATTGATATGAAAAAGACCATCATCGGCGACCTCATGCACATGGGCATACCTATCAGCAACATTGAGCAAAGCAACCTTTGCACTAAGCACCATGCCCCATCGTTTTTTTCGGCTCGCAATGGCAACAAAGAACGTTTTTGTGCTGGCATTATGCTGCTATAAAAAATTAAGCACAAGGTGCACATTATTAAAAAAATGAGTATTTTTGCACCAATCAATTCTACAACAACATGAAAACTAAAATCGCATTATTTCTTATGCTCGCCTTTGTGGTATCATGCTCGCAAAAAAGCACACAAACCGAAGGCGAGGACTGTATGACAATTAAATCAGAAGAGAGCCCTGTAACTATGTCGGTATCCTCAGCTCCACAACCCACCGAACAAGCACCAGAAACCGACACAATAGTGGTAATCCAAGAAACCGTCACAGTTCCTGAAGCTTACAGCAAATTCAATCTCAATATTATTGACGACGATTCGTTGACATCTGCCGACAACGACACCATAGCAGTTGACGATGTTATCCCCGATTCTACCGACAGCAACAAATACCGTCAGGCTTACCGCACAGGCATTTCGTTTGGCGCAGTACGAAAAGGATACCAAAACAAAGAGAAATTTTCTGAAATAATTTTGCAAAACGAACAAAAAGGCGATGCATCTTCGGCAGCAATTATGATGGCTGGAAAATATTTTAAAATGCTGCAAATGTTTGCCGACAAAACCAAAGACGAAAAACGTTTGAAACAGGCTATCGATGGTCTTGATAATCTTCGTGGCTATATCAACGAAGCTTTGCAATCAAACAAAGACGTTAGCACAAACATTCTTTTGCAAAAAATATCGGATAACGCCATGGCTTGCCGCACCGTTTACGAAAAATGCAATGCCGATTACGACGGACAAACCGATAAATACCGAGCTCTCGCCGACACTATCAGCATTATGCAGAAAAACCTTTTTGCAGAATAACATTATTTAACTTGTAGTTAAAATTTGATTGTGTAATTTTGCAGCGTTTCAAAAATAAATTACAAAATGAAAGCATCAAAACTGATTATTTTATTTGCCGTAATGTGCATTGCGGCAGTATCTTGCAAAAAAGAAGAACTGCAAATCGACAAAGATACCGACGTTATAAAATCGTATCTCAAAGAACACAACATCAACGCCCAGGATATCGACCACGTTTTTTATGTAGAAAATGTTGTAGGTACAGGCGAACAGTGTGAAATGGGCGACACCGTATTTATCAAATATTCTTACAAGTCGCTCAAAGACCCTAATAAAGTATTAGTAAATCAATTAGACATTGCTGAACAGATTTTTCTACCATATTCTCGCTCTTCGAGCTCAAGCATTCTTTACGGATTGCAAATTGGTTTGCCCACAATGAAAGAGGGAGGAAAAACCACATTTTACATTCCCGCTTCGTATGCATTTGGTCGTGATTCGCTTTCTAATGGCGAAACCAACGCAAATCTTATCTTCGACGTAGAACTCTGCGAAATTTACCATCGCGACAAACGCCACTAATTTAGGTGCGAAAACGATTTCTGATATGAAGAAAAAAGTGGTTATAGGCCTCAGCGGAGGTGTTGACAGTGCAGTGTCGGCTCTATTATTAAAACAGCAGGGCTACGATGTGCATGCTCTGTTTATGATCAATTGGAAAAATAGCTCAGTAACACTCTCAGGCGATTGCACTTGGGAAGAAGATCAGCTTGTGGCTCAGATGGTTGCCAAACAAATTGGTATTCCGCTGCATGTGGTTGACTCTTCAGAGCGATACATGAGCCTCGTGGTAGACTATATGTTCAACGAATATAGCCGTGGACGTACACCAAACCCCGATGTGCTCTGCAACCGCGAAATCAAGTTTGAAATCTTTAACCGTTACGCCCAAGAACTTGGTGCCGACTATGTTGCCACAGGTCATTACTGCCGTCGCGACGAGATAGTAGGTGCCGATGGTAAAACTTACAGCCGTTTGCTTGCAGGGTCTGACCCTAACAAAGACCAAAGCTATTTTCTTTGTCAAATGAGTCAAGAGCAATTAAAAAATGTGCTCTTTCCCATTGGCGATATTATTAAACCCGAAGTTAGGCGAATAGCCGCCGAAGCCAATCTTGCATGCGCCAAACGCAAAGATTCTCAGGGTATATGCTTTGTGGGCAAGGTTGATTTGCCTGTTTTTCTTCAACAGAAACTTAAATCTAAAGAGGGCGATATTGTAGAAATCACCGACGATGCGTTTGTATACCGCCGCCGTCACGACAACCCCGACGACCTTGAAGCACTTGCAAAACCATACGTCTACACTCCCGACGATGGCTTTATCATAGCCAAACATATTGGTGCTCAATATTACACTATAGGTCAGCGAAAAGGTTTGAATATTGGCGGACACGAAAAGCCTGTTTACGTAATTGCCACCGACATTGAACGAAACATTATATACATAGGCATGGGCGACGAGCATCCAGGTCTGTTTCGCAAGGCTCTTTTTATCAACGAAGACGAAATTCACAACGTCCGACCCGATCTTGCCTTAAAAAATGGCGAATCTCTCCGTTGCAAGGTGCGAATCCGCTATCGTCAGCCGCTGCAAGATGCCGAAATTTTTAAAACCGAAAAGGGAATTTTTATAAAATTCGATATTCCGCAAAAAAGTATTACCCCCGGACAATTCGCCGCTTGGTATCAAAACGACGAACTTATCGGCTCTGGTGTAATAGCCTTTTAAAGCCATTCTAAGGGCATTTATCCACCCAAAATGTAACATCATCAAAATAATGTTACACGAATAATTTGGGCATGTAACGCCATTAGGAAACACAGGAAACAAAAGGCGGTTTTATGAAACAAAAAAAAATTTTTAACCTTGCAACATCAAAAAACACAATTGTAACAAAAAACTTAGGTCAGCTACTTTTATCGATGTATATTTGCACATCGTTTAAAAGTATTGATTTAAGTATTAATAGGTTAGAGTAAAAGGAAAGCCGCCCGTAGTGATTACGCGCGGCTTTTTTAATAAACACAAACCCCATGTTTTTTAAATCACAAAATAAAATTCTGTTTTTTCTGCATTGCTCGATACGTGCAAACGGCTATTGTGTAGCGCAAGAAAACTATTGCAAAGTTGCAAACCAAGTCCTGTGCCTGTTTCTCCATTAGTTCCTCGCGACGAGGCTACTTCGTGAGCGTTTTCTATCTTAGATATTATCTGTGGAGGTATCACCACACCAGTATCCCAGACGCTTATTCGATGTTGTCCGTCTTTTTCGGTTAGTTCTATACCCACAGAGCCTCCTTTGGTGCAAAATTTCACAGCATTCGACACCAAATTGCGCAATATGGTATAAATCATTGTGGAGTCGCCATTAATCACCGAGCCGCCCGGCACTTTATTATATATAGTAATTTTTTTATTGTCGGCCATCAATCTTACAAGACTTATCACATTGTCCACCACATCGCACAAGTCAAAATCAGAAACATTCATCTTGATACGACCTGTAACGCATTTAGAATAATCCAAAAGATTTACCAACAAATCGTATCCCCTCGATGCCGAATCGCGAAGTATACGGGCATATTCAAGAGCCTCAGTGTAGCGTTTCTGCTTTATCACCCTGTCGAGCATTTCCGAAAAGCCTATTATGGCATTAAACGGATTGCGCAGGTCGTGCCCGATAATACCCATCAGTTTGGTACGCTCATCAATCTCAGCCTTTAAGCGGAACTGCGTCTCTTTGTAAAGTGTTATATCCGAAATAGAGCCAAAAACCTTAACAATTTCTCCATCGTTGCCCGTAATAGGGCTGCCTTTGATAGTTATCCACCGCTTTACATGGTCAACTGGGCGGATAATTTCCAAATCAATATCCACCTCATCGTTCCGACCTTCGAGAAAGCTCGTAAAATACTTATAAGCAATTACTTTAGATTCGCGAGTAAACAATCCCAGAAAACCCGAAAAATCGTTGCGGTAACTGTCATCGATTCCTAATATGGTTTTCACTTTGCGTGAGCAATTCCACGAGCCAGACACAAAATCATAATCGTAGCACGGACTATAAAGATTGTCTAAATACTCATGGATACGCGTAAAATTAATAACGCTATTGATATAATACGAACCGTGGCTTAATTTAGGCGACCTATTTTCGTAATATATGCTCGCCCGTCTGAGTATTTGCGACCCTACAGCGCAAGCCCATTTACCCAATCGTTTGATAGTATGAGGGTCGAATGTGTTATCGCCATGAGGCGACAAGCTGGTGGTTTCTGCCATTTTAAAACCATCGATAAACTCCACTGCTATTGTAACTCCGTTATACACAATGGGTATAATAACGCACAGCGAACCATCGTCAAAAGAGGTCATCATCGCCTCTTTTAAACCTGAATCGATAAAATGCTTGCCAATCTGACCAATAAATTGATAAGTGCGGCGGAAACCATTGTTGACAGGATGGCTAACCTTGCCCGACATCGACACTGCCACCAAATCGCCTGTGGTAAAACTTGTAATCAGCATCACAGAATCAGACGATACCACTAACTGCAAATAATTGTCGGCTACTTCGGCTGCCTGCGACACCGGAACGCTGCTGTCGTAGGATACGCATCCGCTTAGCATTATAGCTCTGTCTGATATTTTGTCGATTGAAACCACAGTTGATTTGTATCTTTAAGACACAAATATAAGAATTTATTTATTCGATGTACACAAAAAAAGAGAAAAATTGCAAAAAAAATCGCACGAATTAACATATTTTTTGACTATTATTAAGGCAGAAATCTCTATATTTGCAAAAATTATACACGATATTATTTAACACCTTAAAACAATATAATAATGCAAAAAATTGACACTTACAATTTCAAAGGCAAAAAAGTTATTGTTCGTGTTGACTTTAACGTTCCTTTGAACAAAGAGACTCACGAAGTTTCGGACGACACTCGTATCCGCGGTGCTCTCCCCACAATCAAGAAAATTATCGAAGACGGCGGCTGCGCTATCCTTATGAGCCACATGGGTCGTCCCAAAAAGAACCCCGATCCTCAATTCTCGCTCAAACAGATTATCCCCGCTATCGAAAAATATCTCGGACCCATCAAGTTTGCTGCCGACTGCGCTAACGCTGATGCCGAGGCTAAAGCTTTGAAAAACGGTGAAATCCTTCTTCTCGAAAACCTCCGTTTCTACGCTGAAGAAGAGGGCAAACCCAGAGGTATCGAAAAAGACGATCCCGCTTACGACGCTGCTAAAAAAGAGATGAAGACCAAACAAGCCGACTTTGCTAAAAAACTCGCTTCTTACGCTGATGTTTATGTAAACGACGCTTTCGGTACAGCTCACCGCAAACACGCTTCTACAGCCGTTATCGCCGACAGCTTCTCTGAAGAGAACAAAATGTTCGGTTTCCTTATCAACAAGGAACTCGAAGCTATGGACAAAGTGCTCAACGATTCGCAGAAACCTTTCACAGCCATTATGGGTGGTGCTAAAGTATCTGACAAAATCAACGTTATCAAAAACCTTCTCGACCGCGTTCAAAACCTCATCATCGGCGGCGGTATGACCTACACATTCATCAAAGCAATGGGTGGTCAGATCGGTGCTTCGCTCTGCGAGGCCGACAAACTCGATATGGCTAAAGAAATCCTCGACCTTGCTAAGGCTAAAGGTGTTAAAGTATATCTTCCTATCGACGCTGTTAACGCCGACAAATTCGACGCTAATGCCAACACAAACATTTCTGACGTTGACAAAACTCCCGAAGGCTGGATGGGCTTGGATATCGCTGATAAATCTATCGCTAAATTTGAGGAAGTTATCACATCTTCTAAGACTGTTATCTGGAACGGACCTATGGGCGTATTCGAAATGGATAAATTCGCCAAAGGTACTTCAGCTATCGCAAAAGCAGTGGCTAAAGCTACAGCTAACGGCGCATTCACCCTCATCGGTGGTGGCGACTCGGTAGCAGCTATCAACAAAAACGGTCTTGCCGACAAAGTAAGCTACGTTTCTACTGGTGGCGGCGCAATGCTCGAATACATGGAAGGAAAACAACTTCCCGGCATTGTAGCTATTCGCGGATAATAAATTATTGGTGAATAATAGATATTGGGAGTGCAGAAATGCGCTCCCTTTTTTTATCCTTCAAAATGCAACGAAATTACAAAAGCGTTGCTCTTTAAATCTTTGATACACTGTGTATATTTGGTATCGTCGTATTCTAAGCAATTGTTGATTCCCTTGCTGTATTTCAACTCGATCGAAAACTTAAAATAAGGCAAATAAAAGTCAAAACCTCCACCCCACTCTACGCAAGGGTCTATCTTTTTTAATTTTACCGACAATTCTCCCTCTTTGGGCTTGCCTGCTGTAAGGTCGTAACGGAAATTACCGCCTGCAATAACGTAAGGAGCAAAATTGTGCATACGCTCGGCACGGTATTTAAACTGAACAGGAAACTCCAAAAGTGTGCTATTTACACTAATAGTTTCGTTAGAAATTGATTTTTGCGATTCGTCAGGATAATAATAGTAAACCAAATCGCGCTGATTAAACGAAAGGTCAAACAAAGCGCGAAAATCAAAATACTTATTTAGTCGCAAATTGGCAATAGGACCAACATGAAATCCTGTATATTTTTTAGCTTCAACGCCGTAAATATCAGTACGTTGATAAAAATCATCGCATTGAGTAACGCCAAATGTCATAGAGTTAACTCCCACCGAAAAACCAAAATGGACGAGTTTGTTGTTGTAATTAGGTAAATTTTTCATGCTACGCTGCGCCGATGCAGATAGCGACATCATCAAAATAAAAATCGGTAATATATAAAGGTGTTTCATTTTCGTAAATTTTCAACCATATTATATATTAAACAGAAGATTACAAAAAATATTTTGCTATCGTCCTTAATTTTTGCAAAAACTATTTCTCGCCCCAATATATAGCAGCAATTCCGAGGCTAAGCCATTTCAGTTTAGTATTCTTGAATCCGCACTCGGTCATAATGTCTACAAACCGCTGACCGTAAGGAAAATTATCCACGCTATTGGGCAAATAGGTGTATGCGCTGCGGTCTTTGGATACAAGCCGTCCCGCCATAGGAAGCACTTTGTGAAAATAAAACCCGTACAAACCTTTGATTAAAGGATTAGAAGGTTCGCTAAGTTCCAACACTACAAGCCGTCCAGAGGGTTTTAGCACACGGTGAATCTCGCGCAATCCTGCAGGAATATCAGCAAAGTTTCTTACACCAAAGCCCACAGTAACAGCGTCGAAATAGTTATCGCTAAAAGGCATATCAAGCGAATCGGCTTTCATAAACTTGATACGGTTTTCAAGATTCTGCTTTTTGGCTTTTTCGATAGCCACATTAAGCATATTTTGCGAAATATCAATGCCTATAATTTCCTTAGCAGCAGTGCGTTTGGCTTCTAAAATAGTAAAGTCGCCCGTACCTGCGGCAATGTCCAATAGTTTTTGAGGATTGTTTCGCGAGGCTATTTTGATTGCCTTTCGTCGCCAAATTTTATCAATTCCTACTGTAAGTGAGTGGTTTAGCAAATCATATTTAGGAGCAATATTGTCGAACATCTCTTCCACTTGTTCGCGTTTGCTCTTGTCGCTGTCGGCGTATGGTCTAACTTCCATTTTTAGTAATAGAGAAAATCGATTTCGCCGTCCATCAGGCGCATACCGATTGTTTCAAACATATTTTTGTCGTAAATAATTTTGTTGATGTCAATTTTAGAAAACTGAATTTTGCGCATGTCGGTATCTTTTGAATTGCCTTCGCCGTCGCGGACTATATAGCCCCAAGGTTTGCCGTTGTCGCCAAACACCATGCGTTTTTCTTCAAAGGTAAAATTGTAACCAACCTCTTCTAAGGGATTATCCAAGTCGAACTCTTTGGTATAATAAGAGTGGATTGTTAGCAATAATTTGTGATTGTAAAAAAAGTAAACGGTCTTTTCCTCGTTTTTTTGTCCGTAAATATTGCCGGTGTAATGCTCAAACATAGCATAATCACCTTTTTCTTTACTGCGGAGAAACTTAAAGTCGTGAGTGTTTTCGAGCAAAAATGTGTCGCAGGTTTCTTCGTCAAAATAAAAATTGTCGCCAAAACTTACAAGCTCGGTTTTTTCGTAATTAACATTTTTTAACTCCTTATCAAACACCGAGATAATAGAATCAGACTTAGCCAGAATCTCGTACGATTCTTGTGCTTGGGCTGATGCGCATATCCATATAGCACAGAGGGCTATCACAAATAACTTTTTCATGGTACGTTTGAAATTTAATCTATCATTTACAATTTATCCTTGTTTAACGGCATTTTTCCAAATCTGTTCCATATCTTTATCAGTTCCAAACTGCTGATCAGAATATAGCGCACCTTTTTGCTCAATATCAAATGTGCGTTGCTTAACTTCAAAGTTCTTTTGCTCAGGGTCTTGCATCTGACCGGGACGTACTTCGGGAGCTTTTTCTTCTACCTTTTCGGGCTCAACTTCGCGAGTAATGCCAAAACGACGGTTGCGCAATATCATACGCAGCAATGTTATCACATACTCTAAGTTTACAGCCACAGCCTTAGGACCGGGCAGCGATGGTATCTCGTTGATTACCGAGATGTTTTCGCCCGAAACGTTTGCCACATTAAACACTCTTCCGCCGCCCACAGGCTGTTCGGGATTATCTATAAAGGTGTGCTCTATTTCGCGCATATCGTTGCGTATCGAGGTGATGTCGGTAAAATAAAACTCGTTGGTAGAAATACCTGTCATTGTGTTGGTTAACCAATTGTAATTGCACTTAAACAAACTTATATAATGAGTGGTAAGCACCAAAATCTGCACCCTCCACAGCGAAAACAGATATGTTCCGTCGGCATTTGCCTGACGACAAATGTTTGAGGGGTCTACTCCGGGAGTTTCCCAATAAACCGGCACAGGTATTATAATAAAGTTTTCGGGTTTAACGTCGCTCATATTAAGTCCAAGAGTGGTTATCGACTTGGGTTTAACATTCTCTTTTAAATCTTTTATCAGCCATGCTATCATCTGCTCTTCCTTTGGACGCATTGCAAAAAGTTTCTTTGTATTTAAATAAGGTATAATAAACCTATAAAAATGCCAAAAAGCAAATACAAAGCACGATAGGCTTACAACGATTGTAGGAATTGCGTTTTTTAGATAAAAAATCATTACCAAACCCAAGAAAGCTCCTATGTATGTGAGTATTGCATGCCCCGATAGTAGCGAAGGAAATTCCACATGATTGATTTTAAAATAGTTTTCTATCAAAAGTCTACGGTCTTCTTCGCTGAGTTCGTGCTCGGCAAAGGGGTTGCGGCTGTTCGGGTTATCTTGTTTTCTTTGTTCTTCCATAATGCACTTGTTAGTATAATTGATTTATAGGAACTTGCGTTCCGTTGCTGAGTAGTATCGTATAATCTGGTATGTCGCCAATTTTTACACCTTTATTTAATGTAACGGAGCATTGCGAACCGTCAAAAACCTTGATTCCGCCATATTGCGAAAGGTCTCCAAAGCCTTCCACATGATATTCGGTGCTAAAATCGGCAAAATCTTCAAAGTCAACACCTTTGTAACGCCTTATGCCAATATCGGCTCTAAATGTACGCTGATTAGGAAGCCTAATCTCTATATTTGTGATTTTCAAGTCGAAAGTATTATCGCGGATATTATTGGGTATTGAATTATAATTATCCAAATCCATAGATTCGTAATCTTTTGAAGCTATGGATTTTAACATACGTATAATAGCAAGGGCGGCAGCACGGCGGGGTTGCAATCGCTCAGGGTCGTCAAGAGCAGAACCACATTCCACAAGTATTGTAGACGCACCCCACAACTGCATATTATCACCAAAAGCGTTTGGCATAAAGCTGTCGCTATATTTGGCAATACAACCTTCGGCAATGGGCTTTATAAAATCTTGTGCCACAGCAATTAATTGCATAGCCGTGCGACGATTTTCGTTAATATCGCCTTCTACATTATATTTTGGCGCAAGAAACGAAATCATTGTCTGTTTCCGTAGGGGCAATGTGGTGTAATATTGCTCTTGATCGTGCATATTAAACGCCACTTGAGGTTTTATTCTATTATATAAACCTTTGAGAATCTGCGATTCAGGAGCTGTCAACCGTATAGCATCGCGATTTAGATCGATGCCCATAGCGTTTCGGCGGCAAAACATTTCGTTGCCATCGGGATTAAGCAATGGCAAAGCACACACTGTTAGGCTTTTGAGTAATGGCAGAGCGTTTACAGTTTCTAAATAGTTCATAACATCAAGCAATGCCAACGTAGACACAGGTTCGTTGCCGTGCATCTGACTCCAAAGCAGCACCATAGTTTTGCCACTGCCAATGGTATACGACTTGATTTCGCGCCCAAGCACCGAAAAACCTTCTAAATTAACTTGAAATTTAGTTTTATGGCGTTGAAGTACAGGCACAATATCATCGTACAAAAACTTTCTACAAGGAAGCTTTGCCTCAAAAAAATTATTGTAACTTTCGTAATTATTACTACTTTTGCGTTGCATATTACGGTCAAAAAATTTTTTTACAAATATATACTTTTTTTGTAAATTATATAACACATTATAAATAAAACACATTATTAATATGAAATTTAAATTATTGACCCCCTTTGCAGCCGCTGCAATTATCCTTTCAGGCTGTCAAGAACAGAAAAAACAAGACGTGAAATTCTCGTGCCAATATCCCGTTACATACGCTATCGACACTATTCAAAACCTTGCTATCGAGGATATTATCAAAGATGGCAAAATTGGTTCTAAGGTTAAAGGCGAAGCTCTGCCTTTCAACACTTCCGATTCCGAAGGCTTTTTGAAGCTTACTATGAAACAGACTCTCCACCCAATGTCGGAAGCGTTTGGCAAAGCGTTTGGCGGTAATGTTTTTTATGCGCTCGATTCCACTGGTGCTATCAACTCTGCTTTTCTGCTTAGTCCCGACCATAAAACCCTTTATGTATATCCCGACGAAATAGCTGCTCAATCTACCAAAGACGCTACCCCCGAACAGGTTGCACTTTATATGCAAGGTTTGGCAGACGTGCCTTTGCACGCAGTTTCGATGGCATTGCAGCTTGCCAACCAAGACAACACCACCCCTCAATTAGAACTTCTTCACCCCAAAAGCATTTATATGCTCGGCAAGGTAGAGGTGGAAATGCCCAAACAGCGTTTCGACCTCAGCGGTTTTGCTATCTACAAGGGCAGAACTATCTGTATTGCCGACAAATCGTGGACTACCGACGTCTACTATTTCGACACCACATCCACAGGCGAGTTTAATGTAAGTTACTGCTGCAAAGGTCCCGACTACAAGACCGAGGATTGCGACATTGAGGCTGTTGACGTATTCAACAATCAGATTGTAGTTTCAGAAGAAACCAACAACCTTATGTATATGCAAAACAAGAAGGGCGAGTTTGAACTTATGCCCACCGACTTTACCAAACTCGAAGCCGACCTTTCGCGCTGGGGAGCAGCCAACGCCGGTGTGGAGGGTTTCTGCGTGGATGCTAAAAACAATACAATCTACTTTGCCAAAGAGCGCGAACCCCGCCGACTTTTCTCCTACGATATGAAGGAAAACGAATTTCATACCGATTTTGACGACGTGGTGCTGCCAAACGACGGCGACATCTCCGACATGAAATACCTCAACGGATTTGTTTATTATCTCGACCGCGCCAACTGCCTTGTTGTTCGTATCGACGTTAAAACCAAAGAAAAAGTACAATATTCTTTCCGCAAATACTCCAACAACGGCAAAGAACACATCTACAAAGCCGATTACGGAATGGCTGAGGCTCTCCTCATCACCGACAACGCCATCTTTGTAGGTATGGACAACAACAACGACCCTGTATCCAAATACGGCGAGGAAATCGGTTTGAAAGCTGGCAGCACAGCTCCTTCGATTTTTGTTTTCAAACGTCCCGCCAATTTTTAACAATTGATGAAATATTCATAAAAAAACAGAAACGGTCGCCTAAAATCGGGCGACCGTTCTATTTGTCTAATCTAAAAAATCACAACTCTTTATAATGGAAGAGTTTGAAACCTAAAAAACACATCATCAAAAAAAACTTAATCTCTAAATCTCATGAAACTATTTATTCAATCGCTTCAATTATATAAATCCACCTATGGCAAAAATCTTAGTTTCTTTTCTTTATTCATTAATATAACACACAAATTACCCGATACCCTAATAAAATTTTTATTTCATAAACAAAAAAAGGCGAAGATCGTGCAGACCCTCGCCTTTTATATTTATGGTTTATTATCCTAATTACTTAGTATAATCCATTGCTGCATATCTCTTGTAAGAGTTGTAGCGTATTTGAGCGGCTTCCTTAGCAGCGGCGTAGAGTTCCTGAGCCTCTGCGGGGAACGACTTAGCAAGCGATGCGTAACGTACCTCGCCGTCGAGGAAGGCTTGGAAGTTGTCCCAGTTAGGCTCTTTGCTGTCGAGCTGGAACGGGTTCTTGCCCTCTTTTTCGAGTTCGGGGTTGAAACGCCACAAGTGCCAGTATCCGCATTCAACGGCTTTTGCTTCCTCGGCTTGCGATTTGCCCATACCGCCTTTGGCTTTGAGGCCGTGGTTGATACAGGGTGCGTAAGCGATTACGAGCGACGGTCCCGGATAAGCCTCTGCCTCGCGCAATGCTTTGAGGGTCTGAGCCTGGTCGGCACCCATTGCAATTTGTGCAACGTAAACGTAACCGTATGTGGTAGCGATAAGACCGAGGTCTTTTTTGCGAACGCGTTTGCCCGATGCGGCAAATTTTGCAATTGCACCAAGAGGAGTAGCCTTTGAAGACTGTCCGCCGGTGTTAGAGTAAACCTCTGTGTCAATTACAAATACGTTAACATCTTCGCCCGAAGCAATTACGTGGTCGAGTCCGCCGTAACCGATGTCGTAAGAAGCACCGTCGCCACCAATAATCCACTGCGAACGTTTTACAAGGTGGTCTTTGTAAGTGAGGATTTCTTTGCACTTGTCGCATCCGCAGGCTGTGCAAGCTTCTACAATCTTAGGACCGAGAGCTTTGGTAGCGTCGGCGTCGTTCTGTTTCTCAATCCACTCGTTGAAGAGCGCTTTGAGTTCGGCAGAGCAACATTCGCACGATTGAGCCTCTGTCATAAGTTTTGTAAGGCGAGCTTTCATCTTCTTGTTGGCGATGGCCATACCGAGACCAAATTCGCAGAAGTCCTCAAACAATGAGTTAGCCCAAGCAGGACCTTGACCTTTTGCGTTTTTGGTGTAAGGAGTAGAAGGAACAGAGCCTGAGTAGATTGAAGAGCATCCTGTTGCGTTGGCAACGATTTCGCGGTCGCCAAAGAGTTGCGAGATAAGTTTTACGTAAGGAGTTTCGCCGCAACCTGCGCACGCGCCCGAGAATTCAAACAAAGGCTGTGCAAACTGCGAGTTCTTAACGTTGGCTTTGATGTCAACGAGGTCTTGCTTAGATGTAACTTTCTCAACGCAGTAATCCCAGTTGGCAGCCTCTTTCTTAGCAGCCTCAGAGTTGTCGTCGTAAGCCACCATTGTAAGAGCCGAGCCACCGAGTTTGGGATTGCCGGGACATACATCGGCACAGTTGCCGCAAGCCAAGCAGTCTTTTACACCAACTTGCATTACAAAGTGCATTCCCTTCATAGCAGCAGGAGCCTTGATTTCGATAGTCTTGCCGCCAAAGCCCTTAACTTCTTCGTCGGTCATAACGAACGGACGGATGCAAGCGTGAGGACAAACGTATGCACATTTGTTACACTGGATACATTTTTCGGGATCCCAAACAGGAACAAAAGCACCTACGCCGCGTTTCTCGAATTTGGCTGTGCCAGCTTTCCAAGTACCGTCTTCGATACCCTTGAAGGTGGATACGGGAAGAAGGTCGCCGTCCTGAGCGTTGATGGGGCGAACAATGTTGTTGATAAAGTCGTCGCCGTCGGCGTAAGTTTTGGGAGTAACTTCGAGGTTAGCCCATGCGGGATCAACTGTAAGTTCTTTATACTCACCACCGCGGTCGATAGCGGCGTAGTTCATATCCACGATGTTCTGACCTTTTTTGCCGTAAGATTTGAGAGCAAAGTGCTTCATCTCCTCAACAGCCTTGTCAACAGGAATTACACCGGTGATACGGAAGAATGCCGACTGCAAAATAGTGTTGGTACGGTTACCAAGACCAATTTCTTGACCTATCTTAGTAGCGTTGATGTAGTATACTTTGATATTGTTTTTAGCGAAATAAGCCTTAACCTTGTTGGGAAGGTTGTGTACGAGGTCGTCGCCGTCCCAAATTGTGTTCAAGAGGAACAAGCCGCCCTTCTGCAAACCACGGGTAACGTCGTACATGTGGAGGTAAGCCTGCTGGTGGCAAGCCACAAAGTTAGGAGTGGTTACCAAGTAGGTAGAACGGATGGGAGTGTCGCCAAAACGGAGGTGCGAGCAGGTGAAACCGCCCGATTTCTTAGAGTCGTAAGAGAAATAAGCCTGACAGTATTTGTCGGTGGTTTCGCCGATAATCTTAACCGAGTTTTTGTTGGCGCCCACTGTACCGTCAGATCCAAGGCCGAAGAATTTAGCCTGGAACATACCTGCGGGAGCAACCGAAACTTCTTCGCCAACGGGCAACGATGTAAATGTAACGTCGTCGGTGATACCGAGAGTGAAGTGGTTTTTGGGTTGTTTGAGAGCGAGGTTTTCGTAAACTGCGATAATCTGAGCAGGTGTAGTGTCGTTAGAGCCGAGACCATAACGTCCGCCAACAACTTCGATTTTGCTCAAAAGACCAAGTTCTGACAAAGCGTCAACAACATCCAAATAAAGGGGTTCGCTGTTGGCACCGGGCTCTTTTGTGCGGTCGAGCACGCAGATACGTTTTGCCGAAGCAGGGATAGCCTCTTTTAAATATTTGAGCGAGAACGGACGGTAGAGGTGAACCGAAATCAAACCAACTTTTTCGCCGTTTTTGATTTTGAAGTCAACAACTTCTTTGATACATTCGGTAGCCGAACCCATTGCAATAATGATATTTTCGGCATCGGGAGCGCCGTAGTAGTCGAACGGGCGGTATTTGCGACCAGTGAGAGCCGAAACTTTGTCCATATAGTCGGCAACGATGTCGGCAACAGCGTTGTAATACGGGTTGCAAGATTCTCTGTGAGCGAAGAAAACATCGGGGTTTTCTGCCATACCGCGCATTTCGGGACGCTCGGGCGAGAGAGCTCTGTCGCGGAAAGCTTTAAGAGCGTCTTGGTCAACGAGTTTAACAAGGTCGTCTTGTTCAACCACCTCAACTTTCTGATATTCGTGCGAAGTACGGAAACCGTCGAAGAAGTTTAAGAAAGGAACTCTCGATTTTAATGTAGCCAAGTGAGCCACACCAGCGAGGTCCATAACCTCTTGTACCGAACCTTCTGCCAACATAGCAAAGCCAGTTTGACGGCAAGCCATAACGTCTTGATGGTCACCGAAAATACAGAGCGCGTGCGAAGCCAAAGTACGAGCCGAAACGTGGAACACGCACGGAAGCAATTCGCCAGCAATCTTGTACATATTGGGGATCATAAGCAGAAGTCCCTGCGATGCTGTAAAAGTGGTAGTTAAAGCACCAGCCTGCAATGAGCCGTGTACTGTACCAGACGCACCGCCTTCGGACTGCATTTCCTGAACGGTAACTGTTTCGCCGAACATGTTTTTGCGACCCTGAGCAGCCCACTCGTCAACGTTCTCAGCCATAGGCGAGGACGGAGTGATGGGGTAGATAGCGGCCACCTCGGTAAACATGTAGGCAATGTGTGCGGCGGCGGTGTTGCCGTCGCAGGTCATAAACTTTTTGTCTTTTGCCATAATGCTTTATAAATATTATTTGTTTGAATTTTTACTCTTTAAATATATAGGCGCAAAGTTAGGAAAAAAAATTTTTACTGAGTAGATTTTTTGAAAAAAAAAAGCCCCGCGGCAAAAAATACCGTGGGGCTTTGTATCAAACACTTTATTTATTATTCAGTAACATTTTCTGGTGAAACATCCGAATCAGTTTGCTCGGTGGCGGTTTTATGCTTGTAAGTTTCTCTTACCGCCTGGTTTACACGCTCGGCAAATACCGCGTATTGTTCCACATCGGTGTAGGCAAGCATTGTGCGCACAAAGTTGGCAAGCGAGTAGTAGGCAAATGTTGCGTTCTGACGTGCCACAGCCACTTTGTTTCGGTTGGCGTTGCGGAAGTCCATACGCTCTATCTCGGCGTCGGCATACTGCTCGTAGGCGTTTTTGATAGTGGCGTAATGGTAGGCGATGCCAAACTTTTGGAGGTTTTCGCTGCCGATAGCGTCAAGGATTTGAAGCACATTGTTGATAATGCTGCTCTTAGCCTTGATGTTGGCGTAGCGAGGGTCGCCAATTTGCGAAATTAAATAAAGAACCTGCGAAGCTTCGGTTTTGATTTCCGACTCTACTGCGAGACCTTTAAGAATCAACCTCATAGCGTTCCACGAGTTTACAAGCTGGCTGTCGATAACGTGCATCTGCTCGGTACGGCTCTTGGTATCCTCGATGGCAAGGGCGTCGTCGAGAGCCTTAGAATACTTGTGGAGATTTTCGGTAATAATCGAAAGTGTCTCGTTTTCAGGCAAAAGGCCTGTTGATTTGGTAATGTTGTTAAGAAATCCGCTAAGCTCGCGGTTTTTCAATTTAGCCAATTTGGCGTAATAAAAATTAACTTTTCTCATTTTGTTTAAAATTTGTTGTTGTTTAAAAAATAAATTAATTATTGTTTATAATAAAGTTTGTTGTTTGTCATAAAGTTTGATACTACCGGAAGCCCGCCTTTTCTCAAATATTCTTAAAATCATTAGTACGTTGCGCGAGGCTTGTACTTTCGTATCTCATTTACGACGGTGCAAAGATAATAACAATTTTTATTATTTCCAAATTATTCGGCATATTTTTTTAATGGTTTTAACACAATAGTTTTAAAATATGCATACATATACTTGTAGAGCATTATTTATGAGTGTTAAAAAATGTTAATAAAATTATATAATTTATCCGTTATTAATAATAATTTATCCATTACGAATAAAAAAACAACGTTTGGTTAGCATCTCCCGAAAATCTTGAAACGAAAAAACACGGGTATTTTTTTATTTCGCGAAAATCTTGAAACGCTAACAAAACGTTTGTTGGAGTTTTGCAAAAATGTTGAGACGCTAACAAAACGTTTGCTACCATTTAGCAAAAATGTTGAGACGTTAACATAACGTTTGTTGGCATCTGCCGAAAATCTTGGGATGCTGACATAACGTTTGGCAGCATTTGGCAAAAATGATGAGATGATAACATAAGGTTTGTTGATGTGTTGCAAAAATGTGGAGATGGTGACAATGGTATTATTGGCAATCCACATTTATAATTCCGCAAAAAAAACTGAAAAAAACATAGCATCTGCGATACACCGTAAAAAAATAATCCGTATATTTACGGCACAAAGGCACACCTTTATATATATAGTAAAAAAGCTGTGCCGAAGGTCTTTGAAATATTGAATGATATATGCAAAACAAAAGTAAAAGATATGGCAAATATTCAAAGTCTTAGAAAAAGCAAAAAGTAAGGGTTTGAAAAAGGCGGCAGCACAACCTCCGTTGCAATTTTTAACAAATTTTTACAATTGGCGCAAAATCGGAGAATCGCAATCCAAAAGCGGAAGCCGAACTTTACATCAAAAGTCGATTAAAGATTACACAAAATACGTTAAAATCTGTTAAAATCTACTAAAAATCTGTTAAAATAGAACCCTAACTCTCTGATTCTAAAAGCAATAAAAAAGTTGCTATCAGAGAGCATATTCCATTAGAACAAGGATTAAGACCATGAGCTACGATGAAAAGGAACGATTGATCAATCAGAGAGCATATTCCATTAGAACAAGGATTAAGACACTGTGTTTTAACATCACACCACATCCGTAGAGACGTGCCATGGCGCGTCTCTACAACAATGCAGGTTTGATAAATTCCATTAGAACAAAGATTAATATCATTCAATATTTCATTGCCAACATTGTAGGGACGTGGCGCGCCGCGTCCCTACCCTACCCATGTAACCAGCATCACACCACATGCGTAGAGACGTGCCATGGCGCGTCTCTACAATGCAGGGTTGATATATTCCATTAGAACAAAGATTAATATCATTCAATATTTCATTGCCGATATTGTAGGGACGTGGCGCGCCGTGTCCCTACTTCTGTAAGAAAAAAATTTGAATATATCAAAACAAAATGCTATATTTGCGTTTGTAATTACACACATACATAATTATGCCAAAATACATCAACCCGGCAACAGATTTTGGTTTTAAACGTATATTCAAAGACGAGGAGATAACACGTGGGTTTCTCAACGCCCTTTTGCAAAAGTACGACCCGAAGACGCATATTAAAAGCGTTAAGGTAACCGATGGCGAACTTGACGAAACAAGCAAGGCTATCCGCCGCGTGATTTACGACGTGCACTGCACCACCGACACAGGCGAGGAGTTTATAATAGAGATGCAAAACGACGCGCAAGAGTATTTCCCCGAAAGAATAGTCTACTACCTTGCCCGCTCGGCATCGCGTCAGCAAGCCAAAGGTGTAATCAAGCACATCAACGAGGACAGTAGCACAATAAAAGAGCCGTGGAACTACCACTTGAAAAGAATATACGGCGTGTTTTTTATGAACTTCAAAGACCCGGACGAAAAACACCAGCAAGGCTTATCGCACTTTGCATTGTTAGAAACCGAAAACCATTATCAAGACACCGA